>NZ_JBNNPF010000070.1:0-36460 GCF_050275515.1 Streptomyces sp. NPDC004126
GCGATCCGAAGCCCTACGTCTGGACCAGAACCGCGGACGAGATCCTCGAACGCCTCGCCAGCTATCTGAACAGAATTCCTGACTCGGAAGACTAGCGGGCCGCGCGTGCGATCAGGGAGTTCAGCAGGGCGGCGCCGCGTTCGGCGTCGCCGACGCTGACGGCGAAGTCGGCGCCCCGGCGGGGGTGGATGACCAGGCATTCGCCCGCCCGGAGCATCACCGTCGTCCCCTTGCCGCTGAGCCGGTACCCCCAGCCGCCCACCTGCGCGGGGGTCCGGTGCTCGGCTCGGGCCGACTCGATGTCCTCGGCGCGCCAGCGGCGGACCGGCAGGCCCAGGGGGCCGAAGGCCACTTCGAGGCCGCGCCCGCTGACGCGCGCCCGTACGGAGGAGCAGGCCAGGACGGTGACGGACGCGACCGCCAGGGGTGCGATGAGCGCCCAGGGCGGTGCGACCAGGCCCGCCACGGCGGCCAGTGCGGCGGCGAGCGCGCCGGCGCCGGTCAGGGCCGCGAGGGCCAGGAGCCAGGGGTTCGCCGTGCGGGAGAGCCATACGAGGGTCTCGCCGGACGGTATCTCCATGCTCGGCGCGGTTCCCGCCGGTCGGGGCGCCGGGGTGGAGCGGCGGCTCCGGAAAGCCAGCCGGCCGACCAGTCCCGCGACGGCCGCCAGCGCGACCGTCACGGCGACCCCGAGGTTCACCGGCCGCGCCTGGTGCCAGTCCGTCCGGTCCAGGTTCGCCCGGACGATCCAGGCCTGCGCGCCGACGAGGAAGACGGCTCCGGCCGGCAGGGCGACGTACACCGCCGCACCCCCGCGCGACCGTACGAGGGTGACGGTCAGCAGCGCGAGGGCCGCCCAGACGAGCGCCGGGAACAGGGCGGCGGCCCACAGCGGCATCGAGCCGTCGGGCGCGCCGGAACCCCCGCTCCAGTGGGTCGCGAGCCGGTCCGGCAGCCGGCCGCTCGCCGCCCAGGACAGTGCGACGAGCGCGGCGGACGGCCCCGCCACCCAGATCGCGCCGGTCCACCACCGGCCCCTTCCGTTCACACCCTCCACGCCGTTCACGGCAACCCCCTGATCATTTCTATGAGATCGGTCCTGCTGTACCCCGAGTGCGCCGCGTCGGCGACGAGTTCGCGTACCCGGTCGAGCAGCGCCGACCGCCGGTCCGCCCCGGCGGCCACGGTCACGCCCCGTCCCCGACGGAACTCCAGCACGCCCTCGTCGCGCAGGGCCCGCAGGCCGCGCAGGACCGTGTTGGTGTTGACCCCCAGGGCCAGGGAGAGGTCCCGTGCGGAGGGGAGGCGGTCCCCCGGGCCGCACTCGCCGTCGGCGACGGCGCGCCGGATCGCGCCGGCGACCTGCTCGTGCAGCGGCCGGCCGTCCGAGGTGTTCAGTCTCAGCAGCATGGTGCCAATGACAGTAGCACCATTGGCTTCATCGGCTCTGGCCGTCCGGCCTCCGGCCGCGTGAGAATGCCGCCATGACGAATCCCCCTGCCGACCCCGCCGCCCCCGCCGTCCGTGTCGAGCGCGACGGCCCCGTGACCACCGTGGTGCTGTCGCGGCCCGCCGCCCGCAACGCCGTGGACGGGCCGACGGCCGCCCTGCTGGCCGACGCGTTCCGGGCGTTCGAGGCCGACGAGGGTGCCTCCGTCGCGGTGCTGTGGGGCGAGGGCGGGACGTTCTGCGCGGGCGCCGACCTCAAGGCCGTCGGCACGGGGCGCGGGAACCGGGTCGAGCCCGACGGCGACGGCCCGATGGGGCCGACGCGGCTGCGGCTGACCAAGCCGGTCATCGCGGCCGTCGCCGGGCACGCGGTGGCCGGCGGGCTGGAACTCGCCCTGTGGTGCGACCTGCGCGTGGCCGAGGAGGACGCGGTCTTCGGGGTGTTCTGCCGCCGGTGGGGGGTGCCGCTGATCGACGGGGGCACGGTCCGGCTGCCGCGGCTGATCGGCGAGAGCCGGGCGATGGACCTGATCCTGACGGGCCGTCCGGTGCCCGCCGCCGAGGCCTGCGCGATGGGGCTCGCCAACCGCCTCGTACCGCATGGGCGGGCCCGGGAGGCGGCGGAGGAACTGGCCCGGGAGATCGCCGGGTTCCCCCAGCTGTGCCTGCGCCACGACCGGCTGTCCGTACGGGAGCAGCACGGGCTGCCCGAGTCCGAGGCGCTGGCGGCCGAGCTGCGGCACGGCATGGTCCCGCTGGAGGCGGGCGAGACCGGCGCCGGCGCGGCGCGCTTCGCGTCCGGGGCGGGCCGGCACGGCTCGTTCACCGGCTGACCCCGGACGTCGGGGCGCGGCCATACGGGCGGGCCCGGCGTGTGGCGCCGGCCGCTCCGGCCCGCCACCCGTAGGTTTCGCAGCACGGACGTCCCCGCGGGGGCGCGGCACGCGTGCGGGAGTGGGTGACCGGCGATGACCGGGAAGCGGATGACCGGGAAGCGGACGATCACGGTGTTCGGCGCGACCGGGCAGCAGGGGGGCTCCCTGGCCCGGTCCGTCCTGGAGGACCGGGGCGGCGACTTCGCGGTGCGCGCCGTGACGCGCGACCCGGGCTCGGACCGGGCGCGGGAGCTGGAGCGGCTCGGGGCGGAGGTGGTGGCGGCCGACCTGGACGACGAGGCGAGCCTGGGGCCCGCGCTCGAAGGGGCGTACGGGGCGTACCTGGTGACCAACTTCTGGGAGGACATGGACGCCGCGCACGAGAAGCGGCAGGCGGCGGCCCTCGCCCGGGCGGCCGGCCACGCGGGCGTGCAGCACGCGATCTGGTCCACGCTGGAGGACACCCGCCACTGCATTCCGGTCGACGACGACCGGATGCCGACGCTCCAGGGGCAGTACAAGGTGCCGCACTTCGACGGCAAGGCGGAGGCGGACCAGTACTTCCTCGACGCGGGCGTGCCCGTCACCTTCCTGCGGACCACGTTCTACTGGGAGAACCTGCTGGGCGCCTTCGCGCCGCAGAAGGCGGAGGACGGCAGCCTGGAGCTGGTCTTCCCGATGGGTGAGAAGCGGCTCTCCGGCATCGCCGTCGACGACATCGGCAAGACCGCGCACGCCCTCTTCAAGGGCGGCGCGGACTACGTCGCCGCCACCATCAGCATCGCCGGGGAGCACCTGCGGCTCGCGGACATGGCCGCGGCCATGACCGCGTCCCTGGGCAGGCCGGTCCGCTACCGGCCCCTGACCCCGGACGCGTTCCGGGCGCTCGGCTTCCCCGGCGCCGACGAGGCCGGCAACATGTTCCAGTTCTACGCGGACTGCGAGGCCTCCTTCACCGGCGCCCGGGACCTGGACGCCGTCCGCCGCATCAACCCGGCCCTGCAGGACTTCGCCACCTGGCTGGCCGCCCACCGCGACCGGTTCTGACCGGGCCGGGAGCGGGCGTGCCGACGGAGGAGCCGGCGGTCCGCACCGGCCGGTCCGGCGGCCTCGCGGACGTGACCGTCCGCCGGGCGGCGGTTCCCCCTGGCACACGACGGCGGGAAGTCCCGTCCCGTGCCCGGACGGGCAAGCCGGCCGGCGCCTGCACGTCAGTGTCCCGGCCCCGGAACCGGCCGGGGCACCACGACCCCGGCGGCCGTCCGGCCGCCCGTCGGCGCCGGCCGGTTCAGGGGCCGCGCCGCCGCCCGGCCCGTCCTGAGCGAAACCTGACAAAACGCTGCCCCGACGTCAGCGAGCCTCTTACCCGCTCCGCCCGGCGCCACGCCAGGATGGGGCCCCGCGGGCCCGTCGTCCGCGCGGGTGATGGAAAGGGGAACGTATTGATCACCACCGACGTCGAGTACCGCGGCACCACCGTCCTGGTCAGCGCCGGCGGAGAACTCGACGAGGAGTCGGGCCAGATCCTGCGGCAGGCGCTGGAGCACGTCCACCCCGGCGAGCGGGTCCTCATGGTCGATCTGCACGGGGTCCCGATCATGACCGCGGGCGGTCTGCTGCACCTCCTGGACCTGCACCGGCGCGCCGAGGACCGGGGCCTGCGGGTCCTGGTCGTCGGCTGGCAGCCGCAGCCCCGGGAGCTGATGGCACGGATCGCGGGCCTGCCCGGCCCCGCGTCGGCCACCGCCGACCGGTACGCGACGCCGGGCTTCCGCCGGCTGCTCGCGGAACGCGCGCAGCGCACGCGCGAGTTCACGGATTCCGGTTCGGAGCGGGTGCCGGCCGGCGGGTGAGCCGCCTCCCGTCTCCGGCCGCCCGCCGCCCGGCGCGGCTGCCGGAAGGGGCGGCGGGCCGCTGTTCGCATCGTGGCCGCGGTGCGTTCCACATGGTGGGCGCGGTAGTGGCGGATCTTGCCACCTCTCCGAAGAAACAGCAGGTCAGAGCCGTACACATGCGGCGTCAGGTGGCGCAATACTGCGGCAACACCACCTGGTGGGCTCTCCCGGTACGTTCCTTGCCATGCCAGCCGAACCCGCCCCCGCCGCCCGCCCGGTCGCCGCCGCGCGCCGCCGACGGCTGCGTGCGGACCAGGCGCGGCAGCTCGCCGACCTGCTGCGCCACCAGATCCTGGCGGGCGGCTTCCCCGGCGGGGTGCTGCCCCTGGAGGACGTCATCGCCGCCGACTACCGGGCCAGCCGCAACACGGTCCGGCAGGCCCTGGACCTGCTGCGCGGTGAGCAGCTGGTCGCCCGGCAGCCCGGGGTGGGCACGGTGGTGGTGTGCGAGAAGTACCCGCACGGACTGGACCGCCTCCAGGGCCTGGCCGAGACCCTGCACGAGCACGGCCGGGTCACCAACGAGGTCCGGACCGTCGGGCCCGTGACCGCCCCCGGCCCGGTCGCCCACCGGCTGGGCCTGCCCGAGCACACCGACGTGCTCTGTATCGAGCGGCTGCGCCGGCTGAACGGACTGCCGCTGTCCCTGGACCTGTCCTACCTGCCCATGGACGTGGGCGGTGAACTGCTCGGCTGCGACCTGGAGAACACGGACGTGTTCCGCCTCCTGGAGGCGCTGACCGGGGGTCCGCTGGGGCACGCGGAGATCACGCTGGAGGCCGTCAACGCCGACGCGCACTCCGCCGCCGTGCTCCAGGCTCCGCGCGGGGCCGCCGTGCTGATGCTGGAGCGGCTGACGTGCCTGCCCGACGGGCGGCCGGTGGACCTGGAGTTCATCCGCTTCCGCGGCGACCGCATCACCATGAGCGGCGTGCTGCGCCGCTCCCTCTGAGCACGTCCCCTTCCCTTCCCTTCCCTTCCCCCTCCCCCGTTCCCCGCCTGCGCGGGTCCTTGGAGAAGCCATGCCCCTCGTCCCCCAGCGCGCCGACGTGCCCGTGACCATCGACGAGTCCAAGTGCATCGACGGCTGCACGCTCTGCGTCGACATGTGTCCGCTCGACTCGCTCGCGATCCGCGAGGACAACGGCAAGGCGTACATGCACGTCGACGAGTGCTGGTACTGCGGCCCGTGCGCGGCGCGCTGTCCCACCGGCGCGGTCACCGTCAACATGCCCTACCTGCTCCGATGAAAGGCCCCGCCCCGATGAGCCGCAGATCCGTCCGCACCGCCGTCCCGCTCGCCCTGCTCCTCCCCCTGGCCGCCGCCTGCGGTGGCGGTGACGGCGGCGGCACGGCGGGCGGCAGCCCGTCGAAGACGGTCACCGTGACCGTCGGCTACCAGTCCAAGACCATCAACACGGTCACCGCCGGCACCCTGCTGCGCTCCCTCGGCTACTTCGAGGAGGAGCTCGCGGCGCGCGGGAAGAAGGAGGGGGTGGCGTACAAGGTCGACTGGCAGGACTACGCGACGGGCGCCCCCATCACCGCGCAGATGACCGCCGGCAAGATCGACATCGGTTCGATGGGCGACTTCCCGCTGCTCCTCAACGCCGCCCGGGGCAAGGAGCTGAAGCAGCCGACCTCACTGGTCTCCGTCACCGGCTACAACCTGCGCGGCGGCCTCAACACCGTGGTGACCGCCCCGGACTCGAAGCTGGAGTCGCTGGCCGACCTGCGCGGCAAGAAGGTGTCCACGAGCGTGGGCTCGGCCGCCGACGGGACCCTCGTCCGGGCCCTCCAGCGCGCCGGGATCGACCCCGACAAGGGCATCCAGAAGCTCAACCAGCAGCCCAGCGTGGGCGCTTCGGCCCTCCAGGCCGGCAGCGCGGACGCCCTCTCCCAGTTCGTGGCCTGGCCCGGCCAGCTGGCCTTCGAGGGCCGGGCCAAAGCCCTGTACGACGGCGCGGAGCTGAACCTGCCGACCTTCCACGGGGTCACCGTCCGGCAGAAGTTCGCCGGTGAACGGCCGGGCGTGATCGACGACTTCCTCAAGGCGCAGCGCCGCGCCACCGACTACCTGCGGGAGCGGCCGGTGGCGGCCGCCGAGGCGGTGGCCAAGGAGACCGGGCTGCCCGCCGAGGTGGTCTACCTCTACAACGGCGCGAACGGCATCGCCACCTTCGACCCGGAGCTGCGCCCCGAGCTGATCGCGGCGCTGAAGGAGGACGTGCCGGTGCTGAAGGGCGCCGGGCTGGTGGGCGACGTCGACGTCGACGCCTTCGTCGATCCGGCGCCGCTGAAGCGGGCCGTCCAGGGGCCGGGGTACCCGAAGGCGGGCGCCGCGAAGTCCGAGCTGTGGGTGAAGGGGCAGGCCACCACCGCCTCCTTCGACAGCCCCAAGGAGCTGCTGAAGGCCGCCAAGGGAGCCGACGTACGGGCCGCGTACGTACCGGACGCGGTGACCGGCACCCTGTGGTTCGCCGACAAGGCCGTGTGGGTCGCGGACGGCACCGAGCCTCGCGCCTTCCTCACCGCGGCCGGCGCGAAGGCGTACGTCGGGCAGCACCCGGGCGCCCGCGTCATCGGCTACCAGGACGCCGTGGGCCTGGCCTCATGAGCGCGGGCCGCTGGCTGCTGCGGGCCGCCTCGCTGGCCGCGGCCCTCGGACTGTGGCAGCTGCTGACCTCGCTGGACGTGAACCTGTGGCTGCGCTTCGAGCAGTTCCCGACGGTCGGCGAGGTGGCCTCCGCCTTCGCCGACCGGGTCGGCACCGGACCGTACTGGCAGGACCTGGGCCACAGCCTGCGCCGGATCGCGGCGGGCTTCGTACTGGCCGCCGTGCTGGGGGTGGCGGTCGGCACGGCGGTGGCCCGCTCCCGGTGGGCGGCCGACCTGCTGGGCCCGCTGGTGGAGGTGGTGCGTCCGGTGCCGGCCATCGCCCTGGTGCCGGTCGCCATCCTGCTGCTGCCGACCAACGAGCAGGGCATCGTGTTCATCACCTTCGCCGCCGCCTTCTTCCCCGTGACCGTTTCGACCCGGCACGCGGTCCGCGCCCTCACCCCCGTCTGGGAGGAGGCCGTGCTGACCATGGGCGGCGGACGGGCGCGGGTGTTGTTCTCGGTGGTGCTGCCCGGCGCCCTGCCCGGCATCTTCGGCGGCCTGTCGGTGGGCATCGGCGTCTCGTGGATCTGTGTGATCTCCGCGGAGATGATCTCCGGCGAGTACGGGGTGGGCTACCGGACCTGGCAGGACTACACGGTCGTCGACTACCCCGGAGTGTTCGTCGGCATGGCCACCATCGGCGCCCTCGGCTGGCTCACCTCCACCGCGGTGGAGCTGCTCGGCCGCCGCGCCACCGCCTGGCTGCCCCGCCCGGCCGCCCGCACCGGCGGCCGCGCGGCGGCGCCCCGTACCGCCGTTCCCCGGAAGGAGCCGGTCGCATGAGCACCACCGCCCCGCCCGTCGCCCCGCCCGCCCCGGCCGGCACCGAACTCGCCCTGGAGGACGTACGGCTGGGGCATCCCGGCGGCGCCGTCCTGCCGGGCACCGTCACCCTGCGGATCGCCCCGGGCGAGCTGCTGACCGTGGTCGGGCCCTCCGGCTGCGGGAAGTCCACCCTGCTGCGCACCCTCGCCGGGCTGCTGCCCGCACAGGGCGGGCGGGTCACCCAGGGCGGCGAGACCGTGACCCGGCCCGCCTCCGACCGGGCGCTCGTCTTCCAGCACGACGCCCTGCTGCCCTGGCGCAGCGTCCGCGCCAACGTGGAACTGCCCCTGGCCATCCGGCGGGTGCCCCGCGCCGAGCGGCGCCGGTCGGCGGCCGACTGGCTGGAGCGGGTGGGGCTGGCCGAGCACGCCCACAAGCTGCCGCACCAGCTGTCCGGCGGGCAGCGCCAGCGCGTCCAGCTGGCCCGCGCGCTGGCCGGCCGGCCGCGGGCGGTCCTGATGGACGAGCCCTTCGGCGCGCTGGACGCCCGCACCCGTGCCGAGATGCAGGACCTGCTGGTGGACATCCTCGCGGGCACCGGCGCGACCGTCGTCTTCGTCACCCACGACGTGGACGAGGCGCTGCACCTCGGCGACCGGGTGGCGCTGCTCGGCTCCGGCCGGGTCCTCGACGTGCCGCACCCGCGCCGGCGCGACGCGCAGCACGCACCCGGCACGGCCGAACTGCGGCGCAGCATCCTCGAATTCCTCTGAAAGGCACCCCCGTGGACACCCTGGCCATCCCCTCCCCCGCCGACGCGACCGAGCTGTCCTGCGACGTCCTCGTCATCGGCGGCGGCACCGCCGGCACGATGGCCGCGCTGACCGCCGCCGGGCGCGGAGCGGACGTACTGCTGCTGGAGAAGGCGCACGTACGGCACTCCGGCGCCCTCGCCATGGGCATGGACGGCGTCAACAACGCGGTCGTCCCGGGCCGGGCGGAGCCGGACGACTACGTCGCCGAGATCACCCGCGCCAACGACGGGATCGTCGACCAGTCCACGGTCCGGCAGACCGCGACGCGCGGCTTCGACATGGTCCGGCGCCTGGAGTCGTACGGGGTGAAGTTCGAGAAGGACGAGCACGGCGAGTACGCGGTCCGCCAGGTCCACCGGTCCGGCTCGTACGTCCTGCCGATGCCGGAGGGCAAGGACGTCAAGAAGGTCCTCTACCGGCAGCTGCGGCGCCGTGAGATGCGGGAGCGGATCCGGATCGAGAACCGGGTGATGCCGGTCCGGGTGCTCACCCACCCGGAGGACGGCCGGGCCGTCGGCGCGGCCGGGTTCGACACCCGCACCGGGGCCTTCGTCACGGTACGGGCGGGCGCGGTGGTCCTCGCCACCGGGGCCTGCGGCAGGCTCGGGCTGCCGGCCTCCGGCTACCTGTACGGGACGTACGAGAACCCCACGAACGCGGGCGACGGCTACGCCATGGCCTACCACGCGGGGGCCGCCCTGACCGGGATCGAGTGCTTCCAGATCAACCCGCTGATCAAGGACTACAACGGGCCGGCCTGCGCGTACGTGGCGAACCCGTTCGGCGGCTACCAGGTCAACCGGCACGGCGAGCGGTTCGTGGAGTCGGACTACTGGTCGGGGCAGATGATGTCCGAGTTCGCGGCCGAACTCGCCTCCGACCGGGGGCCGGTGTACCTCAAGCTCAGCCATCTGCCGGAGGAGACCGTCTCCGCCGTCGAGTCGATCCTGCACAGCACCGAGCGGCCCACCCGCGGCACCTTCCACGAGGGCCGGGGCCACGACTACCGCACCCACGACATCGAGATGCACATCTCGGAGATCGGGCTGTGCGGCGGGCACTCCGCCTCCGGGGTGCGGGTCGACGACCACGCCCGCACCACCGTGCCCCGGCTGTACGCGGCCGGCGACCTGGCCTGCGTACCGCACAACTACATGATCGGCGCGTTCGTCTACGGGGACCTGGCCGGCGAGGACGCGGCGCAGTACCGGGCGTACGAGGGCGAGCTGCCGCGGGACCAGGTCGCCGCCGCCCACGAGCTGGTCTACCGGCCGCTCGGCAACCCGGACGGGCCGCCCCAGCCGCAGGTGGAGTACAAGCTGCGGCGGTTCGTCAACGACTACGTGGCACCGCCGAAGTCGGGGGCGAAGCTGTCCCTGGCCGTGGAGGCCTTCACCCGGATGTCGGGGGAGATCGCCGGGATGGGGGCGCGCACCGCGCACGAGCTGATGCGGTGCGCCGAGGTGTCCTTCATCCGGGACTGCGCGGAGATGGCCGCCCGGGCCTCGCTGGCCCGCACCGAGTCCCGGTGGGGGCTCTACCACGAGCGGATGGACCACCCGGAGCAGGACGACGCCGGCTGGCTGCACCACCTCGACCTGCGCAAGTCGGCGTCCGGGGCGATGGAGTTCACGGCGCGGCCGGTCGAGCCGTACACGGTGCCGGTGCCGGAGTTCACCCCGGTGGCGGGCCCGGAGCGGTGGCTCGGCGAGGTCGAGCTGGTCCCGGTGGCGACGGCTGGGCCGCGGGAGGCCGCTCCGGCGGCGCGGCCCGGCGGCCGGGACGCGGCGGGGCGGGCCCCGGCCGCGGGGGCCGGCCCCGCGCCGAGCCCCGCCCTGCTGCGGCTGCTCGCGCTGGCCGAGGAGGCGCCCGACCTGGCGGCGCTGCGCCCGTTCCTGGCCGACGCGGACGCCGGGGTGCGGGCGGCCGCCGTGGCGGTGCTCGCCGAGACCGTGCCGGGCGGGGCCGGGCCCGCGCTCGCCGGGTGCCTGCGGGACCCCGCGCCGGAGGTGCGGGCCGCGGCGGCGGGTGCGCTGCGCGAGCTGGTGGAGGTGCTGCCCGCGGAGCCGGAGCTGGGCGCCGGGCTGCGGGCGGCGCTGGCCTCGGAGGATCCGGCCGTGCGGGCCGCCGCGCTGGAGGTGCTGCGGGCACTGCGGCTGGGCGGCGCCGGGGTGTACGCGGCCGCGCTCGCCGACGCGGTGATCGAGGTGCGCATCGCCGCCGTCCGGGCCCTGGTCTCGGTGGATGCCGTGCCGGAGCTGGCGGCGGCGGCCGCGGACCCCGCCCGCGAGGTCCGGGTCGCGGTGGCGCGGGGCCTCGCGGCCGTCCACGACCCGGCCCCGGGTCCGCTGGACCCGCTGCTCGACGACGCCGACCCGCTGGTGCGGGGCGCGGCGCTGGCGGCGCTGGCCGCCACCGGCTGCCCGCCCGGGTACGCCGCGCTGGCCGGGGCGGCGCTGGGCGACCCGGCGTGGCAGGTGCGGGCCGGGGCCGCGACGGCCCTGCGGGCGGCCGCGCCGGGGCCGGCCGTCCCGGCCCTGGCGAAGGCCCTGGACGACGCCAACGCGGACGTCCGCAAGGCGGCCGTACTGTCCCTGCTCCGCCACCGGGACGACGACCCCGGGGCCCGGACCGCGCTGGCCTCCGCCACGGCCGACCCCGACGCGGACGTCCGCGCGTACGCCGCCCGCGCGGGGGCCTGACGGCCGACGGGCGGGGGCCGGGGTCCGGTGCCAGGCTGAGGAGCCAGCGGACCCGTGAAAGGCCGGTGCCATGATCACCACCGACTACGTCCCCGGCTCCCCCTGCTGGCTCGACCTCGGCACCCCGGACGTCGCGTCGGCCGCGGCCTTCTACGGCGCCGTGTTCGGGTGGTCGTTCGCGTCCATGGGCGGCATGGAGGGCGGGGTGTTCCGCAGGGACGGGAAGGCCGTCGCCGGGCTCGGCAGGCTCACCGAGCAGGGCGCGCGGTCGGCGTGGATGATCTACTACAGCGTCACCGACGCGGACGCCGTCACCCGGGCCGTCCAGGCCGCGGGCGGCACCGTCCGGGTGGCTCCGATGACGTTGGACGACGCGGGCCGGATGGCGCAGTACAGCGACCCCCAGGGCGGCCAGTTCGCCGTCTGGGAGCCGGGCACGGACCGGGGCGCCGAGCTCGTGGACGAGCCGGGCTCGCTGTGCTGGACCGAGCTGTTCACGAGCGACGCGGCGGCCGCGCGGGAGTTCTACGGCGGGGTCCTCGGCTGGCGCTTCAGCGACATGGAGCTGCCGGGCGGCGCGGGCACGTACGCGCTCATCACCCCGGCGGGCCTGCCGGAGGAGCGGATGCACGGCGGCCTGATGCGCCTGGACGGGGAGCACCTCGCGCTCACGCGGGGCCGCCCGTACTGGCACCCGGTGTTCGCCGTCGCCGACTGCGACGCGGCGGTGGGGGCGGTCACCGGGCACGGCGGCAGCACGCGGACGGGCCCGGAGGACGTGGAGGGCATCGGCCGGCTCGCGGTCTGCCTCGACCCGTGGAACGCCGAATTCGTGGTCCTCGCCCCGGCGGCGGGCGAGGGCTGAGCGGCCGGAAAACCGTGCGGGGCAGGGGCGCCGTGCTGCCTATGCTGCGGCCCATGGGACTGGACCTCACGCTGTTCATGGCGGACTGGGCACGGCTGGGCGCCTTCCCCGTCGGGGAGCAGGCCGACGCGCTCGGGGACGCGGTGTGGGCGCGGGACCCCGAGGAGGACGGCACCTGCTGGGAGGACCTGCCCGCCGGGTGGCACTGGCCTCCGGGGCCGGATCCGGACTGGTGCGCCGAGTACCGGTTCTTCGGCACCACCGGGTCCGAGGGCTTCCACTCCGACGCGGGCCGGGGGTGGGCCGACATGCGCCCGCTGGTCGACCCGTCGGTGCGCGCGGACCTGGACGTCTTCCTCGGCGGTCTGCTGTGGGGTGCGGACCCGGCGCGGGAGCCGGCGCTGGGCGGCGGCGACGGGGTGTTCCCGCCGCTCCCCGGCGGCCGGTCGGGGGTCCTGCTCGTCAGCCCGCCCGGGGCGGTGGCGGAGCGGGCCGCCGCGTGGGGGCGGGTGGGGTCCCGGCTGGAGGCACTGCGCGGGGCGTTCGCCGCCGAGTGCGTCGGCTGGGCCTGCCGTCCGCAGGTCTTCGAGGAGTTCACGGCGCTGCTCGGCGAGTGGGGCGAGGTGACCGGCGAGGCGGCCCGTCGCGGCTGGGGCCTGGTGGGCCTGCCGTAGGGGGCGGGGACGGCGGCGCCGTTCGGGGCAGTGGCGGGCCGCGCCTGCCCGGGGCGGCGGGCCGGGCCGCGCATGCTGGGCGCGGGCCGGTACCGGGCCCTCCCCCAGCGACAAGGAGTACGAATGTCCTCGGACGTGGTGGAACGCTTCCTGGCCGCTCTCGACCCGGCCCACCGGGAGGCCGTGGGCGGGCTGCCGCGCGCGGAGCAGGAGCGGCTCGCCGGCGAGTGGGAACGGGAGCTGGAGCAGGACACCGACCTCGACACGCTGGACGAGCTGTCGCCGCCGGCCGCCGAGCACGAGGCCGCCCGCCGGGTGGTGGAGCGGCCGGCGGAATAGCCGGGCCGGTGGAGCCCCCGTCTTAAAAATGGGGTGATATGCATGCATATATCCCACCCAGGCCGGGTATCACGCCAGCCCGAACCCACCGAGGTCCCGTAGCGGTACGGGACGGCTCCTGGAGGCCTGATGACCTGGGCATCATGGACCACCCGCGGCGTCTTCGCCGGACGCGGCGGCGTGCGGACCGCCGAGTCGGTGCTGCTGACCGGCGAGCTCGACGTCCACACCACCTGGACCGAGGCCGACGGCCTCGCCCACGTCGCCGTCCAGCACAGCGGCGCGACGGAGTGGCTCACCCTTGCGGGCAGCCCGGCCCCGTGTCCGAGCGAACCGGCGAGCCGCGCCCTGCACGACGCCGTGCTGCTGGCCGTACGCGCCGGCGGCGAGGCCACGCTCCCGCATCCCGACATCACGGCCCCGGCGGGCTGACCGCGCGATCCCTCAGAGCCGGACGCCGTCGCCCTGGACGACGTCCGGGAAGTCCTGGCCCCAGCCCGACCCGACCGCGGAGCTGCCGCCCGGCCAGTCGGGCAGCCAGGTGTCGAAGCCGCCGGGCCAGTCGGAGGACGAGGCCACGGGAGGGGCCATGCATGTGGCGCAGTCGGCGGCCGAGGCCACCGGGGCGGTCACGGCCGCCAGGGCTGCCGACAGGACGGCGGTGGCCGCGCGGGCGAGGAGGGGCTTCATGGGCTTCATGGGCGCCATGGTCGCAGCGGGGCGGGGTGGAAGACAGGCTTCAGGCCGAGCGGGCCGGTCGTGCGCGGTGGCGGCCCGGCGGGCCGGCGCACTGGCAGGATGACCGCATGGAACGCGTACTCGGCATCGGTGGATACTTCCTGCGCGCCGCAGACCCGGCGGCGCTCGGCGCGTGGTACCGGGACCGCCTGGGGCTGGACGCCGACGAGCACGGCCTGTGGAGCCAGCAGGCGGGGCCGACGGTGTTCGCGGCCTTCGAGTCGGGGACCGACTACTTCGGCTCGCGCACGCAGCAGACCATGCTGAACTTCCGCGTCCGCGACCTGGACGCGATGCTCGCGCAGCTGCGCGCCAAGGGCGCGGACGTGGCGGAGGAGACCCAGGAGATGGACGGGGTCGGCCGGTTCGGCTGGGTCACCGATCCGGAGGGCAACCGGATCGAGTTGTGGCAGCCCGCGTGAGGTCCGGGGCGGTTGGCGCCGATTTGGGATTTTCTATGGCGTATCAAAAGGCAGCCTAGGGAACTGCCGATTCCGTCCTGTTTTTGTCCGTTATGCGACCCTGGACGGACGTGCGCCCTCCCCATGACCGATCCCGAGCCCCCTCCCCCCTCGCCCGAACCGGCGACCGCCACCCCCACCCACTGCCCGTACTGCGCCCTGCAGTGCGGGACCCTGCTCACCGGGACGCGCGGCTCAGTCGTCGCCCGGCCCGACCCCGCCTTCCCCGCCAACCGGGGCAGCCTGTGCCACAAGGGCTGGACCGCCGCCGCCGTACTGCGCGCGGCCGACCGCCTCACCACGCCCCTCGTCCGCGACGGCGCGGGCCTGCTCGCCCCGGCCGGCTGGGACTCCGCGCTCGACCTCGTCGCCGGCCGGCTGCGCGCCCTGCGCGCCGCCCACGGACCGGATGCCGTCGCGGTCCTCGGCGGCGGCGCGCTCACCAACGAGAAGGCCTACCTCCTCGGCAAGTTCGCCCGGCTGGCCCTCGGCACCAGCCGCATCGACTACAACGGGCGCTTCTGCATGGCCGCGGCGGCCGTCGCCCAGACGGCCGCGTTCGGGGTGGACCGGGGCCTGCCGTTCCCCGTCACCGACCTCGACGGTGCCGAAACGATCCTGCTCGCGGGGGCCAACCCCGCCGAGACCATGCCGCCCCTCATGCGCCACCTCGACCGCGCCGACCTGGTCGTCGTGGACCCGCGGCGCACCCGCACCGCGGCCGCCGCCGCCCTGCACCTGCGCCCCGCACCCGGGACGGACCTCGCACTGGCCCTGGGCCTGCTCCACCTCGCCGTCACCGGGGGCCTGCTCGACAAGGCGTACGTGGACGGGCGCACCACCGGCTTCGACGAGACCTGGGCCCGGGCCTCGGCCTGGTGGCCCGAGCGCGTCGAGACGGTCACCGGAGTCGCCGCCGCCGACCTGCGCACGGCCGTGCGGATGCTGGCCGGCGCCCGCAGCGCCTACGTACTGACCGGACGCGGCGCCGAACAGCACAGCAAGGGCACCGACACCGTCGCCGCCTTCGCCAACCTGGCCCTCGCCCTGGGCCTGCCGGGCCGCCTAGGCCGCGGCTTCGGCACCCTCACCGGGCAGGGCAACGGCCAGGGCGGCCGCGAACTCGGCCAGAAGGCCGACCAGCTGCCCGGCTACCGCCCGATCGGGGACCCGGCCGCCCGGGCCCACGTCGCCGCCGTGTGGGGGGTCCCGCCCGAGCGGCTGCCCGGACCCGGGATCAGCGCGTACGAACTGCTCGACGCCATCGGGAGTCCCGGCGGCCCGAAGGCCCTGCTGGTGTTCGGCTGCAACCCGCTGGTCTCGGCGCCCGACGCCGGCCGGATCTCCGAGCGGCTGGCCGCCCTCGACCTGCTCGTCGTCGCCGACTTCGTCCCCTCCGAGACGGCCCTCGCCGCCGATGTCGTCCTCCCCGTCGCCCAATGGGCCGAGGAGGAGGGCACCCTGACGAACCTGGAGGGCCGGGTGCTGCGCCGGCACCGGCTGCTCGACCCGCCGCCGGGCGTCCGGACCGATCCCGCGGTCCTGCGCGGGCTCGCCGTACGGCTCGGCGAGCCCGCCGAGCGCTACCCCGAGAGCCCGCGCGCGATCTTCGAGGAGCTGCGCGCCGCCACGCGGGGCGCCCCCGCCGACTACTCCGGCATCGACTACGCCCGCCTCGACGCGGGCGAGGCCCTGCACTGGCCGTGCCCCGAGGGCGGGGACGGCACGCCGCGGATGTTCCTCGACCGGTTCGCGCACCCCGACGGCCGGGCCCGCTTCACCCCCGTCGAACACCGCGACGCCGCCGAGCGGCCCGGCCCGGCCTTCCCGCTGTACGCCACCACCGGGCGGATCCTGGCCCACTACCAGACCGGGGCGCAGACCCGCCGCGTCCCGGAGCTGCTGGAGGCCGCCCCGGCACCCTTCGTCCAGGTCCATCCGGACACGGCGGCGCGCGCCGGGCTCGCGGACGGACAGTCCGCCCGGGTGGTCTCCGCACGGGGCGGCATGGTGGCCGAGGTGCGGTACGACCCCTCGATGCGGACCGACACCGTCTTCGTCCCCTTCCACTTCCCGGGCGCCGGCCGGGCCAACCTGTTCACCAGCGCCGCGCTCGACCCGCGCAGCCGGATGCCCGAGTTCAAGGTGTGCGCCGTACGGATCGAGGCGGCCCCGTGACCGGCCGCGCCCCCGGCCCCGGGCGGGCGGAGCGGATCGTCGTCATCGGGTACGGGCCGGCCGCGCACCGGCTGGTCGAGGGGCTGCACCGGCACGGTGCGCACGGCCGGGTCACCGTCCTGGGTGCCGAGCCCGAACCCGCCTACAACCGGCCCCTGCTGACGGCCGTTCTGGACGGCACCCTGCCCGCGCGGGCACTGCGGCTGCCGGAGCCGCCCCCGGGGACGGTGCTCGGGCTCGGGGTGCGGGCCGTCTCGTTCGACCCGCGGCGGCGCCTGGTGCGCACCGCCGACGGGGACGCCCACCCGTACGACAGGCTCGTCCTGGCCACCGGGGCCTCCCCGGTGCCGCCCGGGCCGGGGTGGACGCGCGGCCCCGACGGGCGGCCGGCGCCCGGGGTGCGGGCACTGCGGACCCTGGCGGACGGGGAGCGGATCGCGGGGGCGCGCGGCCCGGTGGCCGTCGTGGGCGGCGGGGTGCTCGGGGTGGAGGCCGCCCTCGCCCTGCGCCGGCGCGGCCGCCCGGTGGCACTGGTGCACCGGGGCCCGTACCCGCTGGACCGGCACGTGGACCCGCGGGCGGGCGAGGCCGTGGCGGGCCGGCTGCGGAACCTCGCCGTGGACCTGCGGCTCGGCCGGACGGTCGCCGCCCGCGACGACGGGGGTGCGGCGCTGGCGCTGGACGACGGGAGCCGGGTGGAGGCCGGCGAGGTGCTGCTCTGCGTCGGGACCCGCCCCCGCGTCGGGCTGGCCCGCGCCGCCGGACTGGCGGTGCGCACCGGCGTCCTCGTCGACCACCTGCTGCGCACCAGTGCCGCCCGGGTGTACGCGATCGGCGACTGCGCCGAGCCCCTGGACGGCGGCGCGCACGGGCCCGCCGGGCGGGTGCCCGCCGGCGGGTTCAGCTCGGCCTGGGAGCAGGCCGAGACCCTGGCCGCGCTGCTCACCGGCGGCCGGATCCGGTACTCCGGCGGGCAGGGCGTGCTGCGGCTGAAGGCCCCGGAGCTGGACCTGCTGCGGGTCGGCACGACGGCCGGAGCCGAGGAGACCGTCGTCCTCGGGGACGCCGCGGCGGGCCGGTACGCCCGCCTGTCGCTGCGCTCGGGGCGGCTGACCGGCGCGGTGCTGGTCGGGTTCCACCGGGCGGCCGCCGGGGTGGTGCGGCTCCACCAGCGGGGCGAGCCCGTGCCCGTGGACCGGCTGGCCCTGCTGCTCGGCGAGCCGCCCGCGTACGAGGCCGGCCCGCCGCCCGGCACGGCCCTGGTCTGCCACTGCAACAACGTCACCGGTGACGCCCTGGCCGCCGCCTGGCGGGCCGGGGCCCGTACGGCCGCCGCGCTCGCGGCCGCCACCCGGGCCGGCACCGGCTGCGGGAGCTGCGCCGAGGAGGTCCGGGCCCGCTGCGAGGCCTGGGCACGGGAGGAGGAGGCGGGATGAGGCAGGTGCTCGTGGTGGTCGGCCACGGAATGGTCGGCCACCGGCTGGTCCGCGAGGTCCGGGCCCGTGACGGGGCCGGCGCCTGGCGCGTCCTGGTCCTCGCCGAGGAGCCCCGGCCCGCCTACGACCGGATCTCGCTCTCCGCGTACGCGCGGGGCGCCGATCCCGCGGAACTCGCCCTGGAGGGGGCCTCGTTCGACGGGGACGAGCACGTCGAGGCGCGGCTTGCGCAGCCGGTCGTGCGGATCGACCGGGCGGCGGGCGCCGTGTACTGCGCGGACGGTTCCCGGGCCGCCTACGACGCCCTCGTCCTCGCCACCGGCGCCCGCCCGTTCGTGCCGCCGGTGCCCGGGCACGACCTGCCGGGCTGCCACGTCTACCGCACCCTCGACGACGTGGCCGGCATCCGTGCGGCCGCCCGCCCCGGGCTCCCCGCCGTGGTCGTCGGGGGCGGGCTGCTCGGGCTGGAGGCGGCGGGCGCGCTGACGGCGCTCGGCATGCGCGTCCAGGTCGTGGAGGCGGCTCGCTGGCTGATGGCGGTGCAACTGGACGAGGGCGGCGGCGAGGTGCTGGGCCGGCTCCTCGGCGGGCTCGGGGTGCGGCCCCGGTGCGGGGTCGCACTGGGGTCCGTCGACGCGGGGCCGGACGGCGCCGTGCGCTCGGTCACCCTCGCCGACGGCGAGGTCCTCGACGCCGCCCTCGTGGTCTTCTCCGCCGGGGTGCGGCCGCGCGACGAGCTCGCCGCGGGAGCGGACCTGGCCACCGGTGAGCGCGGCGGCTTCCTCGTCGACGCCCGCTGCCGGACCGCGGACCCGCGGATCCGGGCGGTGGGCGACTGCGCCGCCGTACGGGGCCGCTGCCACGGACTCGTCGCGCCCGGCTACCGCATGGCCGAGCTGGTGGCCCGGGACCTGACGGGCGACCCCGGCCCCGAGTTCACCGACCCCGACCTGTCGGCCAAGCTCAAGCTGCTCGGGGTGGACGTCGCCGGCTTCGGCGACGCCCACGCCCGCACCGCCGGGGCGCTGGAGTTCATCCGCACCGACCGGGACGGGGCCCGCTACGCGAAGCTCGTCCTGGACGGGACCGCGGGGACCCTGCTCGGCGGGGTCCTCGCAGGCGACACCACCGCGTACGCCACGCTGCGCGGCCTGCTCGGCCGCCGCCTGCCGGGCCCGCCGGACCTGCTCCTGGCCGGGGCCGGGCAGTGATGGCGCGCACGGGATCCGGGGAGCCGCGTTCCGCGACCCCGGAGCGTTTGCCAGCCGTTGCGGGCGGCAGGAGACTGGTGGTATCAGCGTGGCCCCGCCGTGGGAATCAGGGCTGGCCGGCGCCAACGCTACGCCCTCTCCTGGTCAGTTGAACCGTCAAGGGCCTCTCTGCGTACCGATACTCGAAATCCTGCGGCGAAAACGATGAACCGTCAACCGTTGGTCCTCTCACCCAGGAGGTGCCCCATGAGCAGGACCCGACCGATCAACTGCATCATCCCGCCGTACATCCTCGAAAAGCTGATGGAGAACGGAGACGGCGAGGTCCGCCAGGCGGCGCTGGACACCCTGCTGACCACCGCCCGCCTGCGGGGCGAGCGGTCCGTCCGCCGGGGTCTCACCGGCCTTGCCGCCTCGCCCGGCAACTCCCGCCGCACCGTCTTCGACTGCGAGCACAGCGAAGACCTCTCCGACGCGGTCATGGCCAGGTCGGAGGACGGACCGGAGTCCTCGGACGAGGCCGTGAACCGGGCGTTCGACGCGCTCGGCCTGACCCGGGACTTCTACAAGGAGGTGTACCAGCGCAATTCGATCGACGACCACGGGATGCGCCTGAACGGGTTCGTCCACTACGGCGTGCGGATCAACAACGCGTTCTGGGACGGCGGTGAGATGCTCTTCGGGGACGGGGACGGGGTCGAGTTCAGCAATCTGACCGGGTCCCTGGACGTGGTCGGCCACGAGCTGGCGCACGGGGTGACCGAGCACACCTCGAACTTCGAGTACCACAACCAGTCCGGGGCCCTGAACGAGTCGGTCTCGGACGTCTTCGGCTCGCTGGTCAAGCAGTGGTCGATGAAGCAGACGGTGGAGGAGGCCGACTGGCTGATCGGCGCCGACGTGTGGACCCCCGGTATCGCGGGCGACGCCCTGCGGTCCATGAAGGCCCCGGGAACGGCGTACGACAACCCGCTGGTCGGGAAGGACCCGCAGCCGGACCGGATGAGCAGGTTCGTCCACCTGCCCGACACCCCGAGGGGGGACAACGGCGCAGTGCACTACAACTCCGGCATTCCGAACAAGGCGTTCTACGCGACGGCCATGGGGATCGGCGGCTTCGGGTGGGAGCGCTGCGGCATGCTGTGGTACGAGGCGCTCAGGGCCTCCCGCCCCCGGGACAAGTTCCAGGACTTCGCGGACATGACCTTCCAGCAGGCCGGCAGGCTGTTCGGCACCGGCAGCCCCGAGCAGGCCGCCGTGGTGGCGGGCTGGCACGAGGTGGAGGTCCAGATCACCGGAGTCCCGCCGGGCCTCGCCCAGCCGCGGTCGTTCGCGGTCAACGGAAACGGACACGGCGGCGCGGGCCGGGAGGCCGATCTCGCGGCCCTGACCAGGCAGATCGCCACGCTCGGCGACAAGGTGACGGGGCTGGCCAAGGAAGTGGCCACCCTCAAGGTGAAGGGTTCCAGGTGACGATGAAGGTGATCCTGGAGTCGTACGGCGGGCTGGCGGCGGCAGGCCTCCGCCGCCCGCCGGACGTGCTGGACTCGGCCGCCCTGCCCGAGGGCGCCGCGGCCGAGCTGGAGCGGCTGGTGGCCGCGGCCGCGGCGGCGCCCCCGCCGGTGGATTCCGGCCGTGCCAGGGATGCGAAGGGCTACTCGATCACGGTGGAGGACGGCGGCCGCCCGACGGTGCTGGAACAGTCGGACGGCGCCATGTCACCCGCCTTCGCGGCCCTGCTCGCCTGGCTCCGGGACCGCTTCGCGCAGGGGTGACTCAGCCCGCGTCCCGTTCGAAGGTCCGCAGCAGGTCCGCCGCGACGCCGACCGCGATGACCGCCGGCTCCTTGCCGGTGATCTCGGTCAGGCCGATCGGGGTCTTGATCCGGTCGATGGCGGCCGTGTCGTGGCCGCCCTCGGTCGCCAGACGGCTCCGGAACCGCGCCCACTTGGCGGCCGAGCCGATCAGCCCGATCGAGCCGAGACCGGGGGTGCGCAGGGCGGCGTCGCACAGGGCGGCGTCCTCCGCGTGGTCGTGCGTCATGATCAGGACGTGCGTGCCGGGCGCCAGCTCCCCGAGCACCTCCTCCGGCAGCAGCGGGACGTGGTGCACGTGGACCTGTGCCACCGCGTCCGCCAGCACCGAGAGCCGTTCGTCCGTGAGCCGGTCGGGACGGGTGTCGATCAGGTGCAGGTCGAGGTCGTGGCGGGCCAGGATCCGCGCCAGCTCCATGCCGACGTGCCCGACTCCGAAGACCGCCACGGCCGGGACCACCGGCAGCGGTTCGAGCAGGACGCTGACCGCCCCGCCGCAGCACTGGACACCGTGCGGGCCGGTGACCTTGTCGTTGAGGGCGAAATCCATCAGCTCGGGCTCCGGATCCGGCGTGCCGATCACCTCGCGGGCCCGGTCGATGGCGACGGCCTCGATGTTGCCGCCGCCGATCGAGCCCCAGGTCGCGGTCCGTCCCACGACGAGTTTGGCGCCGGCCCTGCGGGGTGCGTGGCCGCGCACGGCCGCGACGGTCACGAGCGCGCCGGGTTCCCGGCGGGCCCGCAACCGCGCGACCGCGGCCACCCAGGTCATGTCAGACATTGCTCAAGACGCTCGCGTCGGCGGGGGTCCCGCTGACGCCGCGCGCGCCGCCGCCGCGGGCGGACTCGATCGCCCAGTACACCGCCTCCGGCGTCGCGGGCGAGGCCAGTTCCACGCCGGCACCGGCGGGCCCGAACGCCGCGGCGGCCTGCCGCAGCGCCTCCCGTACCGAGAAGGCCAGCATCAGCGGGGGCTCGCCGACCGCCTTGGAGCCGTAGACCGCGCCCTCCTCGGTGGCGTTCTCCAGCAGGGTCACGTTGAACTCCTCGGGCATCTCCGAGAAGCTCGGCAGCTTGTAGGTGCTGGCCGCCTGGGTCAGCAGCCTGCCCCGGGCCGGCCCGTCACCGGTGTCCCAGCGCATGTCCTCCAGCGTCAGCCAGCCCGCGCCCTGGACGAAGCCGCCCTCGACCTGGCCGATGTCGATCATCGGGGACAGGCTGTCGCCGACGTCGTGCACGATGTCGACCCGCCGGATCCGGTAGGCGCCGGTGAAGCCGTCCACCTCCACCTCGGCGGCGGCGGCGCCGTGGGAGAAGTACTTGAACGGCGAACCTCGGAAGGACTTCGCGTCCCAGTGCAGGCCCTCGGTGCGGTAGAAGCCGGCCGCCGACAGCTGGACCCGCTGGAAGTACGCGGTGCGCACCAGGTCGTCCCAGGCCAGCTCCTTGTCGCCGCCGACGACGCGCGCGACGCCCTCGGCGATGCGCACGTCCGAGGCGTTCGCGCCGAGCTGGGTGGCGGCGACCTGGAGCAGCCGTTCGCGCAGCTGCTCGCAGGCGTTCTTCACGGCAGCGCCGTTGAGGTCGGCGCCGGCGCTGGCCGCGGTGGCGGAGCTGTTGGGCACCTTGTCGGTCCGGGTCGGCGCGAGGCGCACCTTGTGCAGCGGGATGCCGAGGGAGGTCGCGGCCACCTGGATCATCTTGGTGTGCAGGCCCTGGCCCATCTCGGTGCCGCCGTGGTTGATCAGGACCGAGCCGTCCTTGTAGATCAGCACCAGTGCGCCGCCCTGGTTGAAGGCGGTGAGGTTGAAGGAGATGCCGAACTTGACGCCGGTGAGCGCGAGGGCCCGCTTGGTGTGCGGGTGCGCGGCGTTGAAGGCGGCGATCTCGCGTTCGCGCTCCGCCAGGCGGCCGTTCTCCTTGACCTGCTCCCAGACGGCGGAGATCCGTTCGGGCTGCCTGACCTGCTGCCCGTAGGGGGTGGACTGGCCGGGGCGGTAGAAGTTCCGTTCGCGCAGCTCCCTCGGGTCGAGGCCGAGCAGAGGGGCGCAGCGGCCCATGATGTCCTCGATCACGAGCATGCCCTGGGGGCCGCCGAAGCCGCGGAAGGCGGTGTTGGAGACCTTGTTGGTCTTCGCGATGCGGCCGCGGACGTGCGCGTTGGGGATCCAGTAGGTGTTGTCGATGTGGCACAGCGCGCGGGCGACGACCGGTTCGGAGAGGTCCAGGCTCCAGCCGCCGTCGGCGGTCAGGGTGGCGTCCAGGGCCTGGATGCGGCCCTCGGCGTCGAAGCCGATCCTCCACTCGGCGTGGAAGCCGTGGCGCTTGCCCGACATGGTCAGGTCCTGGGTCCGGTTGAGGCGCAGCCGCACCGGCCTGCCGGTCAGTTTGGCGCCGAGCGCGGCGACGGCCGCGAAGCCGTGGGGCTGCATCTCCTTGCCGCCGAAGCCGCCGCCCATCCGCAGGCACTGCACGGTGACTTCGTGGCTGTGCAGGCCGAGGACGTGGGCGACGATCTCCTGCGTCTCCGAGGGGTGCTGGGTGCTGCTCTGGACGAACACCTGCTCGGACTCGTCGACATGGGCGAGCGCCGCGTGGGTCTCCAGGTAGAAGTGCTCCTGGTCGGAGAAGCGGAACTCGCCGGTGAAGACGTGGGCGGAGTCGGCGAAGCCCGCTTCGACGTCGCCGGTGAGCATCTCGGGCCGGGCGCCGTGGAAGCTGCCGGCGGCGATGGCCTCCTCCAGGGTGACCACGGAGGGCTGTTCGTCGAGTTCCACCTCGACGGCCGCGGCGCCGAGCCGGGCGGCTTCCAGCGTCTCGCCGAGCACCCAGGCCACGGCGTGGCCGTGGAACTGGACCTCGTCGGGGAAGAGCGGTTCGTCGTGCTTCATGCCGGCGTCGTTGACGCCGGGCACGTCGGCGCCGGTGAGTACGCGGACCACGCCGGGGACGGCGAGCGCGGGCCCGGTGCGCAGGGCGGTGATCCGGCCGCGGGCCTTCATGACCTGGACCGGGTGGGCGTGCAGGACGTCCTTGGTGCGGTGGACCAGGTCGTCGGTGTAGAGCGCGGCGCCGGTGACGTGCAGGGCCGCGCTCTCGTGCGGCAGCGGGAGGCCGACGGCGGGCTTCTCGGGGCGTTCGGACAGTTGGCTCATGACGACACCGCCTCGGTGGTCTGTGCGTACAGCTTCAGCAGGCTCTGGCCGAGCATCGCGGAGCGGTACTCGGCGCTGGCGCGGTGGTCGTCCATCGGGGTGCCCTGGGCCCGCAGGATCCCGGCGGCGGCCCGGGCGGTCTCCGCCGTCCAGGGCCGGCCCTCCAGGGCGGCCTCGGTGGCGAGGGCGCGGATCGGGGTGGCGGCCACGCCGCCCAGGCCGATGCGCGCCTTGCGGACGACGCCGTCCTCGATGTCGAGGGCGAAGGCGACGGCGACGCTGGAGATGTCGTCGAAGCGCCGCTTGGCGATCTTGTGGAAGGCGGTGACGGGTGAGAGGGGCAGCGGGACGCGCAC
The DNA here is from genome assembly GCF_050275515.1 of Streptomyces sp. NPDC004126. Taxonomy (NCBI): domain Bacteria; kingdom Bacillati; phylum Actinomycetota; class Actinomycetes; order Kitasatosporales; family Streptomycetaceae; genus Streptomyces; species Streptomyces sp. NPDC004126. Next base: position 24,390 of record NZ_JBNNPF010000070.1, read on the forward strand.
CGCGCGGATCAGCTCGCCGGACCGGCGGACGCTCTGCCGGTAGCCGGTGAAGTAGTCGGCGAGGGGGACTTCGCGCTCACCGTCGGCGTCGGCGAGGAGCACCGACGCCTCCAGCGCGAGCAGCACCGGCGGGCTGTCGCCGATGGGCGAGCCGGTGCCCAGGTTGCCGCCGAGGGTGGCGCTGTTGCGGATGAGGCGGGAGGCGAACTGCGGGAAGAGTTCCGCGAGCAGGGGGACGGTGCCGTCGAGGCGGCGTTCGATCTCGGTGAGGGTCTGGGCCGCGCCGATGACGACGGAGTCGGATTCGACGCGCAGTTCCCGGAGTTCGGGGAGCCGGTCGACGGCGACGACGCAGTCGGCCCGGCGGGCGCGGATGTTGACCTCGACGCCCCAGTCGGTGCTGCCGGCGACGACGACCGCGTCGGGCCGGTCGCGCAGCAGCCGCAGGGTCTCGGCGAGGGTTCCGGGACGCAGGAACGCGCTGTCGTCCAGGGCGTATTCGGTGGCGGCCGGGCCTGGCGGGGACTGTTCCCGGCGCAGGGCCAGCGGGTCGTCCTCGGCGGGGGCGCCGACGGCGTACGCGGCGTCGCGGATGGGCCGGTAGCCGGTACAGCGGCACAGGTTGCCGCTGAGCGCGTGCAGGTCGAAGCCGTTCGGGCCGTGCTCGGCATCGGCGGCGGCGTCGGCGGCCGGTTCCGGGTGTGCGCAGCGGCCGGGCCGGTAGTACTCGGCGGCCATGCTGCAGATGAACCCCGGTGTGCAGTAGCCGCATTGGGAGCCGCCGCGGACCGCCATCTCCTCCTGGACGGGGTGCAGCGCGGGCGGGGTGCCGGGCGCGCCGGGGGTGGCGAGGCCTTCGGAGGTGACGACCTCCTGTCCGTCGAGCGCCGCGACCGGGACCAGGCAGGCGTTGACCGCCACCCAGTCGGTGGGCTTGTCGACGCCGGGCCGGGCCACGAGGACGGAGCAGGCGCCGCATTCGCCCTCGGCGCAGCCCTCCTTGGTGCCGGTGAGGCCGCGCTCGCGCAGGAAGTCGAGCACCGTGGTGTGGGGCGTCGCGGGCGCGATGGGGGTTTCTTTCCCGTTGACGGTGATCCGTGCCGCTACCACGGCCGGCCCTCGCTTCGGTGCGCGGTGGAGCTGATCGTACTGGTCGCCATTTTTCAGGAGCCTTCTGTTTCGGTGGCGCGGCCGGAGAACCCGGAGAGCGCACATGGGCGCGCGACGGCGCGCCTCAGGCGGTGACAGAGAATCGAAGAAGGAGCCGGGGCCGCAATGGGGCACGCCGGTGGGGAGGGGCCGTTCAGCAGCCGTGTGCTACACGGCCCGGAGCCCAGGCGACGTGGTGGGCGAGGCGAAGCGGTACGGAGGGGGTGGACATCCGACGTCGCCTCCTTCCGTCAACTCACGAGCCGGTCCGGCCGAAGCTACGTTGCCGCAGGTCCATCGGTCAAGCCGTCGTGGACGGACCCTCTGGCGCCCTTCCGCACGGCTTCGTCGCGGGGTTCAGTCGGCCAGCTGGGCGATCCAGCCGTACGGGAGTTCCTCCCCGTCGACGGTGACGGCCTCGACGGCCCGGCTCTCGGGGTCGATCTCGGCCTGGATCCCTTCGCCCTGGTAGCGGGGGTAGCCGGAGACGCCGGTGGCGCCGGTGGCCTCGACCCGGGCGGTGCGCAGGACCGCGTCGTGGCCCTTGGCGTCCTGGGCGGCGCCGGGCGGGCCGGGGCGCAGGACGACGGTGTACCGGTCGGGAGCGGGGCGGGCGGCGGGAGTCATGGGGTCAGGCTAGTGACCGGGTCCGCCGCGGGCCCTGAGGCGCGGCCGGGGCCGAGCCGCGGTCCTCCCCCCGGGGGCCGTGCGGTGGAAAAAGTTTTCCGCCGGCGTCTATCGAATGCCCGTGCGGTGGGAATGCTGCGGGTAATCTCCCGCCCCGGCCCGGCGCCCCCTCCCGGCGTCGCTCCGTCCCAGCGTCCTGATCCAGCGCCCCGCCCGGGCGGGCCTTCCGTTCTGAGCCCTCGGGAGGCACCACGCCATGCACTCAGCCCCCACGAAGCCCTCGGCCCCCAGCCGCCGCGATCTCCTCGCCGGCCTCGGCCTGGCCGCCGCGGCCCCGCTCGTCCTCGGCGCCGCGCCCCGCCGCGCACCCCGCGACCAGCCCTCCCGGCCCGCCGTCCAGGGCGGCCGTACGGTCCTGCTCCGCGGGGCCTCCCTGGTGCTCACCATGGATCCCGCCCTCGGCAGCGGCCCCCTCGGCGCCGTCGGGAACGCGGACGTGCTGATGCGGGACGGCGCCGTCGCCGCCGTCGGCCCGGCGCTGCGGACACCGCCCGGCACCTGGGTGGTGGAGGTCCCGGGCAGGCTGGTGATGCCCGGGTTCGTCGACACCCACAACCACCTCTGGCAGGCGGCGATCCGGGGCGGGTGTACCGACCGGGACCTGTTCGGCTGGTTCCGGGGGTGTACCGACCCCCAGCGCGGCCGCCTGACCCCGGCGGCCCTCCACAGCATCGTGCGGCTCGCCGCCCTGGACGCCGTCCAGTCGGGCGTGACGACGCTGGTGGACTGGGTGGACATCTTCTCGTACGACCTGATCGAGAGCTACGTGCGGGCGCTGGCCGGCACCGGGCTGCGGTTCACGTACGCCATGTACCCGCCGGCACCGGACGCGGTCCTGCTCACGAAGGTGAAGCGGGAGCTCGTCGACCCGGTGCCGCTCGCCTCCTTCCAGGTCGCCACGCACGCGGCGCGGGCCGCCGAGTCCCACAACCGCGCCCACTGGGAGGCCGCCCAGGAGCTGGGGGTGATGCTCAACTCCCATGTCCTGGAACGGCCCGAGCAGCGCGGGGACGATCCCGTCGGGGTGCTCACCGACATCGGCGCGATGGGCCCGCGGCTGCTGATCAACCACGCCGTCCACCTGACGGACGCGGAGATCGCCGCCGTCGCCGAGCACGACGTGCGCGCGGCCCACTGTCCGCTCAGCAACATGCGGCTGGCCTCCGGCATCATGCGGCTGTCCGACCTGGCGGGCAGGGGCGTCAAGGTCGGGCTCGGCCTGGACGGCGGTACCAACGACAGCTCCGACTTCCACGCGCTGATGAAGGCGGCCGTCGGCCTCCAGCGCGTCCGCACGACCCGGGCGGAGGTCTTCCCGCAGGTGCCCGACGTGCTGCGGATGGCCACCCTGGGCGGCGCCGAGGTGCTCGGCGTCGCGGACCGGGTGGGCTCCCTGACCCCCGGCAAACGGGCCGACGTCGTGGTCGTCGACCCGGCCGCGCTGAACTTCGCCCCGCGCTTCGACTGGGTCGGGCAGATCGTCTTCAACGGGCGGCCCGAGAACGTCGAGGCCGTGTTCGTGGACGGGCGCGCGCTCAAACTCGGCGGGCGGCTGGTCGACGTCGACACCCAGCGCGTCGTACGGGAGGCCGAGGCGGCCGCCCACCGCCTGCGCACGGCCTGACCTGCGCGACGGGGATCCCCCCGACGGGCCCCCCGTCAGCGCGTGCACCCCACCTCCACGCAGGCGCGGGCGGCGACCCCCGGCGGGCTGGCCCTGCTCCGGGCCGTGCTGCTGTTGCCGGCCCTGGCGGCGGGGGCCGACCCGCGCGGCGTCCTCCAGACCCGGCGGCGGGGGAAGGGGCGAACGAAGAGCCGATTGCCGAATCCGGGCGGTCCTCGTGATCAAACGGCCGCAGGAACCGTTCACCGTGAAAGCCCTTGTCCCGAGGGCGACTTGGCAGCACCGGCCATGACGGTGAAGGAAGAGGGTCGTCCGTGTCCGAGAGTCTGGCCGATGTCATCGAGGTCGCCGGGGGCGAGCTCCGCTTCCTGCGGAGGCTCCTCTCGGACGCCGGGGAGGACGCCTGGGAGCGGCTGCTGGAATGGCTGATGGACGACTGGTTCCGGCTGGACGTCCTGGGGCTGGAGAACGTCCCCGCCGACGGGGCGGCGGTGCTGGTCTCCAACCACTCCGGCGCCTGGGGGCTGGACGGGTTCGTCCTGCAGAAGGCCCTGGTCCGGTCGTTGCGGCGGTCCTTGCACGTGCTCGCCGCGCCGTTCGTCTTCGGCCTGCCGGTGATCGGTCCGTACGCCGCGAAGAAGGGCGCCGTGCCCATCGACCCGAGGGCGGCGATGCAGCGCCTGGGCGACGGCGAGCTGATCGCCGTGTTCCCGGAGGGCGTCGCCGGGCTGGAGAAACCGTTCCGCGAGCGCTACCGGCTCCAGCCGTTCAATCCCGGGTTCGCGGTGGCCGCCCTGCACACCGGGGCGCCGATCGTGCCGGTCAGCGTCGTCGGTGCGGAGGAGTCCTCCCCGAGGATCGGGGAGGTGCCCGCGCTGGCGAAGCTGCTGCGCGTGCCCTACTTCCCGCTGACCTCGCCCTTCCCGCTGCCCGCGAAGTGGCTGATCACCATCGGGGAGCCGATCGTGCCGCCCGAGCGGCCCCGGGGCTTCGGCGCCCGCTCGGAGGCCGCCCGGCTGCTGTGCTCCGAAGTGCGGGACACGGTGCAGGACATGGTCGAGCGGGAGCGGGCACGGCGGGACGCCCTCGTGCGGTGACCGGGTCAGCCGCCGAGGCGGCGGGCGGCCGCGCGGACGTCGGCGGCCGCCCGGCCGCACCGCTCCGCGTGCTCCAGCAGCCGCGTCCGGAAGCGTTCGCCGGTCTCGTCGCCGTCCCAGCCCGGTTCGGCGGCGCAGGCGGCGAGGCCGCGCGCGTACCCGTCGAGGCGTTCGGCGTTCGCGCGGGCGAGCACCGCGTACGAGGCCGGGCCGGTGGCCCGCGCGGCCGGCGGGGCGGCGCCGTCGGCGGGCAGGGCGAGCAGCAGCGTGTCCGGGGCGAGGGTGAACGGGACGCGGTCCGGGGCGAGGGCCGGGGACAGCAGGTGCGGCCGGGCGGCTCCGGTGAAGTACCGGACGACCTCCTCGGCGACCTGGACCGCGAAGGCGGAGGCCGTGCACCGGGTGGCGGAGCCGCACAGCGGTGAGGGCCCGTCGGCGGGCGGGGCGCCGCGACCGGAGCCGGCGGGCGCCGCGCGGTCCCCGGTGTCGCGGGGGTCGCCGGTGCCCGCGGTGTCGTCCGCGGTGCCGAGCCAGCCGGGTGCGGCCAGGATCTCGGTGCCGGCGCCGACGGCGAGCCCCTCCCAGCTGAACGGGGTCCGCACCGGGTGGACGGCGGCCTCGACCGGCGGGAAGTGGGCGAGGGCGAGCGCCACGGCCCCGGCGGGGCTGCCCTCGGCGCCCGGTACGCCGACGGCGGTGAGGGCGAGCGCCTGGAACGCGGTCGTGACGGCCGCCTCCGAGACCACCGCCAGGGTGTGGGCCAGTGCCTCCCCCGGGCCGCCCTCCGCGGCCTGCGGCGCCGCCCCCGTGCGGGCGGCGGGCACCGCGGGCCCGGCGGCCCGGCCGCGCACCAGGCCGGCGGCGACGGAGCCGGGCTCCGGGTCGGCGAGATAGGGGGCGGTCCTGCGGGCCAGGGCGGCGGCGCGGCGTTCGTACGCGGGGCTCCCCGCGGCTGCGGCCGTCCGTACCAGCACCTCGCTGAGCAGGGTGTCGTCGGCCGCGGCCGCGCCGGCGACGACGCGGCGGGCGGCGCGCAGCAGGCCTGGCCGCCAGGTCTCCCAGGGCAGGGTGTGGTCGTCCCGGCGGGCGCGGGCCACCCCTTCCAGCTCCTCGGCCAGCGGTCCGGCGAACTCGGCGGCGCTGCGGACGGCGTCCGGCGGGAGCGGGACGTGGGGGTGCAGGCCGTGGCGCCGCCCGGCCGCGTCGAGCCGGACGGCGGGGTGGAGCGCGTCCGCGGCGGCGCCCTCGGCGAGGAGGGCGGCGGTGTCGGCAGGGCCGAGCGGGACGAGGAACGTGCCGAACGGGGTGCGGAGCCGGACGGGGCGTCCGGAGCGGCTGCGGCGCAGGTGCGCGAGGACGCCCCGGGCGGCGCCCTCGCGGGTCAGCGAGTCCAGGCCCAGGGCGCGGGCGGGGGCGTCCGCCCAGGGCAGGCGGTGGGCGAGCATGGCCGCGCCGAACACCGCGTTCTCCAGCGGCCCGGCGGGGGCGGGGGTGGTCATCGGGGGTCGGTCTCCCTCGGGTGGCAGGGGGTGCGTCACTTGTCGCGCAGCATGTAGGGCTGGTTGGCGGTGATCTCGCCGTCGTAGCTCCGGATCAGCGCGTTCACCCGGTCGCGGTGGTGGGCCGATCCGCCGCGCAGGCTGTCCGAGTAGGCCTGCGGGGCGTGTGAGAGCGGGTAGTCGTACGACTCGTCGAGCCAGGCCAGTTCCAGCCAGCCGTCCGGGGTGTCGTGGGGCGAGGCCGGGCCGCGGCCGTCGAGCGTCGGGATGACGTCGTGCTCGTTCACCAGGCTGATGACGCGGGTGGTGTGGTCGGCGGGCCGCTTGCCGTCGATCGGGGAGCCGAGCGCGATGACGTGGGTGACCCGGTACTCGGAGGCGACGTCCACGTCGGCGGCCAGGTTCATCGCGGTCAGGCCGCCGAGGCTGTGGCCGACCAGCATCAGCTCCGATCCCGCCGGCACGCCCGCGCGCAGCAGGAGCTTCTTCGCCGCCCGGGTGTAGGTGGTGTCGGTGCGCAGGAGGCCGTCGAGGGCGCCGACCAGGTCCTGCGGGGTGCTGTTGCTGAGCCCGCCGAAGCTGGTGCCGGGGAGCAGCAGGACGTGCCGTACGGCGCCGTCGGCGCAGGCGACGCGGCGCAGCAGGACCAGTCCGTGGTTGCCGAGGGCTCCGATGTCGTCGACGTAGCTGACGATGTCGTTGCGGGAGGTGGTGAGGACCGTGGCGAGGATGGGGTCCGGGTCGGCGCGCTCGGCGCGGCCGGGGCCTGGGTTGAGGTACGCGAGCAGGGAGCTGGGCAGGCCCAGGAGCGGGTCGGTGGTGGGTACGCCGCCCGCGAGGGTCACCCAGGAGAAGGCGTCGTTGGCGGGGTTCTCGTCCAACAGCCCGGTCAGCGCGAGGAGTTCCATGACCACGGGGCTGACGGTGGTGAGGGCGCGGGTGACGCCGAGCCGTTCCACGAGGGCGTGCAGGGCGCGGGCGGCTTCGATCCGCTCCCCGGCGACGGCCGCGCCGGTGAGGCGGCGGGCGTGGGCGGAGTCCAGGTTGGGGTGGGCCAGGGTGGCCGCCTCGATGCGCAGGGCGAAGGCGTCCACCGCCATGGCGACCGCGGCCGGGCGCCGCCGGGTCACGCTGCCGACCGTGCGGGCGAGTTCGCCGATGACGCCGCCGTTGGCACCGAAGCCGAGGCCCTCCGGGCTGGTCAGGGCGCGTACGCAGGACAGTGCCGTGCCGAGGGCCCAGGCGGGGCGGCGCACGGCCCGCTGGGCGGAGCCGGCCCCGGTCAGCGCCGCGGTGAGGTCGGCCCCGGCCTGCCGGGCGGCGAGGGCCGCCTCGGCGAGCAGCACGGAGGCCGAGAGGAGGAGTCCGGGATCGGTGCGGCCCCCGGCCGGAGCCGGTACGGCACCCCCGGCGCCCGGGAGACCGGGTGCGCCGGCTCCCCGGCCGCCGGGCCCGGAATCTCCGGAGCCGGGGCCGGGGATGCCGGTACCGGTGTGGCCGGCACCGCCGACGCTGCCGGGGGCTCCGGTACCGGAGGAGGCTCCGGTGCCGCCGGGAGCTCCCGTGCCGGAGGGGGCTCCCGTGCCGCCGGCAGTTCCCGTGCCGGAGGGGGCTCCCGTGCCGGAGGGGGCTCCCGTGCCGCCGGCAGTTCCCGTGCCGGAGGAGGGTCCCGTGCCGCCGGGAGCTCCCGTGCCGGACAGGGCTCCCTTGCCGCCGGGGGTTCCGGTGTCGGTGGGGGTGTCCTGTCGGTGGGGGTCGGAGAGCCGACGGGTGGGGGTCCCGGTCGCCTGTGACGTCACGTGCCAACCTCTCGTCGCATGACCGCTGTCCGCGACGCATGGTGGCACCGGACGGCGGCGCCTCCGGCGCACCAGGGGCGCGCATCGGCGCGCGAGCCGGAGCCCGCTCCGCCGTACGCCCCGCCGGCACTGGGATCCGGGTGCCCGCGACCCGGCCCGCGGCCCGGCCGGGCCGGGGGATGACGCCCGCGGCCCGCGGTTGACGGGAGGTCAGCGCAGGGACTCCCGCGGGGGCCGCTCGCGCAGGGCGCCGTAGCCGATGAAGTAGGCCGGGACGCGGTTCAGCCAGCGGGACTCCGTGACCAGCTCCGTCATGCGCTTCGCGCGGCGGGGGTCGCCGAAGGCGGTCTCGCCGGCCAGCAGGGGTTCGATGACCTGGGCGTGGGCCAGGCGTTGGAGGCCCTGGGTCAGCACCGTGGTGGGCCAGCGGCGCAGTTGCACGCGGCGGACGTCGTTCAGCCCCACGGTGCCCGCGCGCAGCGGCCGCACCAGGTGGCGGGCGGCGGCCACCGCGTCCTGGACGGCCAGGTTGATGCCGATGCCGAAGACGGGCGACATGGCGTGGGCGGCGTCGCCGATGCACAGCAGCCCGGGGCGGTGCCAGCGGCGCAGCCGGTCGAGCCGTACGTCGAGCAGCTTGACCTCGTCCCAGGAGGTGACGGCGCCGGCCCGGTCGGCCAGCCACGGCGCGGCGTCCGTGAAGCGGGTCATGAAGCGCTCCAGCCCCTCCGCACGGCGTGCGGTGTCCGTGCCCTTGGGGATGAGCGCCGCGCACTGCCAGTAGTCGCCGCGGTCGATGAGGGCGGTGAAGAAGCGGTCGCCCAGGGCTCCGACGAGCCCGCTGGGGTCGTCCTCGTCGCGCGGCAGGCGGAACCACCAGGCGTCCATGGGGCAGGGGAAGCCTTCCAGGCCGAGTTCCGGCAGGGCCCGGGCGAGCGAGCCGCGGCCGTCGCAGGCCACGGTGAGGGTGGCCCGCAGTTCGCCGGTGCGGCCGTCGGCGGTGCGGTAGCGGACGCCCGCGACCCGTCCGCGTTCGATGAGGAAGGAGGTCGCGCCGGTGTCCATGCGCAGCCGGAAGGAGGGTTCCTTGCGGGCCTCGTCGGCGAGCAGGTCGAGCAGGTCCCACTGGGGCACCATCGCGATGTAGTTGTACTTCCCGGGCAGTGCCGCGATGTTCCCCACGGTGACCAGGGACCGGTCCTGCCCGAGGGGCAGTTGGACCGAGGAGACCCGGCGCTGCGGCAGCCGGGCGAAGCGTTCGGCCAGGCCGATGTCGTCCAGGAGCGAGAGGGTGGAGGGGTGCACGGTGTCGCCGCGGAAGTCGCGCAGGAAGTCCCCGTGTTTCTCCAGCACCGTCACCTCGACCCCGGCCCGGGCCAGCAGCAGCGCCAGCACCATGCCGGCCGGCCCGCCCCCCACCACACAGCACGTCGTGCGTTCCTCAGCAGCAGCCACAGCAGCAGCACACCCCTTCGCCTTCGCGGGATTTCCGGCGGGCCCGGAGGAGACGTATACCGCACGGTGGCGGCCGGTCCGGCCGGTGACGCGCGCCGCGCCCCCGTTCCCGAGGTGACGGCCCACACGTAGGTGACTAGCATGGTCAGAAGACGGCCGCCATCGCGGGAACGGGCTTTTCGCCCGCGGTGATCAACACGGCCCGGGGAATGCGCGATCCAGCCCCATGGTCCGCGGCTCGAACAGCCGCGTTGACGGCGGACGCACCCTCCACACATCCATCGTGCAAGGCAGAACGCAGAAATCCGTGCTGGACCGGAAGGAGGCCGAACGCGTTTCGCGCCGCACGGGCGGCGCAGTGACGAGAAGGGTTCGAACCATGCGTGCACTGAGAGTCAAGCAGCTCTTCGCGGCGTCCGCGATCGGAGTCCTGATGGCGGGCGGCGCCGCCATCGGAGCAGCGGGTACGGCCTCGGCGGCGGTGCCCACCCACTCGGTCACCTACGTGACCGGCGGCGGCTGGGACGACGATGACGACCACGGCGGCTGGTACGACGACGATGACGACTGGGGTGGAGGGTACGGCGACGACTGCTGACGGGTGACTGCCCGCGGGGCTGTGCGGACCGCCGAGCCGACGGTCCGCACAGCCCCCTGTCCGGGTGCGGGAGGGGGTGCTACCGGGACCACACGGTCCCGCGGGCCTCGTATTCGAGCATGGCCTCGACGGAGTTGGCCGTGTCGGGGCCGAGTTCGCGGCGTACGAGCCACAGGGCGAGCTCCAGCCCCGAGGTGATGCCCCCCGCGGTGACCAGGTTCCCGTCGTCGACGACGCGGGCGTTCTTCAGCACTCCGCCCTGCTGTTCGAGGTCCGGCCGTGCCTTGTGGTGGGTGGTGCAGGGCCTCCCGCGGGTGAGGCCCGCGGCAGAGAGCAGCATGACGCCCGTGCACAGGGCGCTGACGGTCAGTCCGGCGCGGGGCGCCGCGCCCAGCGCGCGCGGGAGGGTGCCCCGGCGTATCTCGGCCCAGACGCCGGGGTCCTCGCGGCGGGCGTAGCCGCCGCCCGGTACGACGATGACGTCCGCCTCGTCCGGGGCCCAGCCGTGGTCGACGCGGACCCGGGTGCCGTACGACGCCTGGACGGTTCCGGGGCGGGAGGCGGTGACGTAGCGGACCTCGACGGCCCGGTCGGTGAAGAAGCGGGCCGCGGAGAAGACCTCGTACGGGGCGGCGAAGTCGAGTTCCTCCACCCCGTCGAACATGACGACGTGCACGCGCAGGGGACCGCCCCCGCCCGCGGGCCGCCGGGCGTCGGCCCCTGCGGCTGCCGCGGCTCCGGCTCCGGCTCCGGTCAGGCCTGTGACGGCACCGGTCGCGCCGAGCGCGGTCGTCGCCCTGAGGAGGTTCCTTCGGTTCATTCGGTGCTCCAGCTCGTGTGTGTGGCGTCCGGGGAGGCAGTCGGACGCCACGGCCCCCCGGTTCCCGCACCTCGGGCCGTCAGGTGCCGAGCCGGGTGGAGGCGCGGGTCTCCAGCGCCCAGTCGTGCCGCCGGAGGGTGTCGGCCGGGGTCCGGCCGGCGAGGACGTCGCACAGCAGGTCGGCGCAGGACCTGCCGTAAGCGGTGGGGCGGAGGTCGATCGCGGTGACGGGCGGGTCGCAGCTGCGGGCGGCGACGCCGTCCACGCAGGAGGCGAGCTGGAAGTCGCGCCCGACGGTCCGGCCGAGGTCGGCCGCGGCGCGCAGCACCCCGGGGGCCGCGCCGTCGGGGGCGCAGATGACGGCGTCCACGGCCGGCTCGGCGGCCAGCAGGGCGCGGGTGCGCTCGCCCGCCTGAGCCGGGGTGGCGGCGAAGGGCACGGTGTGGACGGTGACGGGGATCCCGTGCGCCGTGCTCCAGGAGGCGGCGGCGTCCCGCAGCGCCTGGGCCCAGGCGGAGGTGGCCTCGGGTGCGAGCAGGGCCGGCGCGTGGGCGCCGCGGCCGTGCACGTGGTCGAGGAGCGCGGTGAGCGAGGCGGCGTTGTCGCAGACCACCGCCGCGGTGGGGGCGGGGGTGTGCCCCGGGTAGCGCTCACCGGTGACGACGGGGACTCCGGCGCCGAGCAGGCCCGGCACGGCCGGGTCGCCGGTCTCCGGGTCGATGACCAGGAGGCCGTCCACCCGGGAGGCGAGGGGCCCGTGCGCCACGGCCGCCGAGCCCAGGAGGATCACGTCGAGGCCCTCCTCCTGGGCGCGCTCGACCGCCCCGAAGGCGAGGTTCATGTAGTAGTCCAGCCGGGTCGCGGTCTGCGGGAGGTACAGGCCGATCGCTCCGGTGCTGGCCCGGCGCAGGCGGCGGGCGGCGCTGTTGGGGCGGTAGCCGAGCCGGTCGGCGGCTTCGCGCACGCGGTCGCGGGTGGCTCCGGCCACCCGGCCGGACCCGTGGAGGGCGTCGGAGGCGGTGCTCTTGGAGACGCCGGCCGCACGGGCGACGTCGAGCAGGGTCACGGTACGGGCGGTCACGGTCCCGCATTCTAGGCGCCCTGGACCGGACCTTGCCGGAACGTTCCGGCACGGTTTACATTCACCTCTGCCGGAACGTTCCGGCACACCCCCAACCGCCCGGCGGGCGGAAATTAAAATTAAGAGCCCGGCAAAAAAAAAAAAAAAAAAAAAAACAAAAAAAACAAAAAAAAAAAAAAAAAAAAAAAAAAAAAAAAAAAAAAAAAAAAAAAAAAAAAAAAAAAAAAAAAAAAAAAAAAAAAAAAAAAAAAAAAAAAAAAAA
>NZ_JBNNPF010000071.1:0-34399 GCF_050275515.1 Streptomyces sp. NPDC004126
GGCCTTCAGCGCCAGGTGCAGCATGACGATGGAGTCCTTGCCGCCGGAGAACAGGATCACCGGCTTCTCGAACTCGCCCGCCACCTCGCGGAAGACGTGCACCGCCTCCGACTCCAAGGAGTCCAGGTGGTTCAGCGCCCTCGTGGCCCTGTTGATGGGGATGACGGTGGTCACGCGAGACCCCTCTGTTCGAGCAGCGCGAAGAGCGCGGCTGCGGATTCCCGGACGGTCTGCGTGTGCGACTCGATACGGAGGTCCGGGTCCTGCGGGGCCTCGTAGGGGTCGTCGACGCCGGTCAGACCGGAGATCTCGCCCGCCGCCTGCTTGGCGTACAGGCCCTTCACGTCACGCTCGGAGCACACCTCGACCGGGGTGGCCACGTGCACTTCGAGGTAGTTCGTCGAAGCGGCGGCGTGCCGCTTCGCGACGGCCTCGCGGCTGTCGGCGAACGGCGCGATCACCGGGACGAGGGCCTTCACACCGTTGCTGGCGAGGAGTTCGGCGACGAAGCCGATCCGCTGCACGTTGGTGTGCCGGTCCTCGCGGCTGAAGCCCAGGCCCGCCGAGAGGAACTCGCGGATCTCGTCCCCGTCGAGCACCTCCACCTTGTGGCCCTCGGCGCGCAGCCGCTCGGCCAGCGCGTACGCGATGGTGGTCTTGCCCGCGCTGGGCAGACCGGTCAGCCACACCGTGGCCCCCTGGCCCCGTGTTGTTGAGAAGGAGCGAAGAATCTGCCCCTTGCTGGGAGAGATCCGTTTCAAGAACACCGGTTGCTCCTACGTTGCTAGAGACGTCAATGTGGATTCAGCGGTGCGATTATGGGCATGGGCACTGAATAACCTCGTACACATGGTGCCGCACTCTTGGTGCGCCCTTCTCGGTTTCCGGCGGCAGCATTATGCATGGCATGTTGATGCCGTACCGCCATCCGCCGAAGGGACTAGTCGGGTACGCCTTCACATGGGCCGAAAGAACTATGGCGGCGGACATGTTGCTGCCACGCCGCATGCTGCCAAGGGAAATGCGGCAAGCCGGTGACGTTTGTGGTGCAGTCTTGTTGAGACGCCGCATCAACCCCGTCGGATAGATCAGGTTTCCAATCCCGAATGGCGTCTCTTGGAAGAGCCGATCCGCATCCCTGTTGCGACGGCCGTCCCGATCAACGAAATGGACCGTACGCGTGAACCCGGAACGATATGCGCAGATAAAGAAGCGCTTCGTTGATTTCGCCGATGAACATATAGCCCCCAGAAGTGCCGACCGAGATCGGACTGGTTCGTTCGATCATAAGCTCTGGCAGCGGCTTTCCGATTCGGGATTCTGGCGGCTCGGCGTTCCCAGGGATCTCGGTGGGGACGGGGGCGGCATATGGGATCAGGTCGCCGCCTTCGAAGGACTCGCCAGGGGAGCGAACGACTGCGGCTTCGTCCTTTCTGCCGCAGCGCATGCCGGCCTCATGCAACTGCTGCTTCGGCACGGCACGGTGGAGCAACAAAAGCGGCTACTGCCGGGCCTCATGTCGGGGCAGGTAGGAGCCACGGCATCGACCGAGGCGTCCGGGGGGTCGCACGTCGCCGGCATCAAAACCTCGGCGGTCAGGGATCCGGACGGGGCCTTCCTGCTGTCCGGCGAGAAGAGCCACATCACCAATGCGCCCGTCGCCGACGTGGTGATGATCGTCGGGCGTGTGCCAGCAGCGGGTCCGAAGGACATCACGCTCTTCCTCGTGGAAAAGGGCCAAGGCGGCCTGACGTTCGGTGAGCACGAAGACCTCCTGGGGTTGCGCACGAGCCCACTGGGACCCATCGCGCTCGACAACGTCCGCGTGACGGAAGAGCGACTGGTCGGCGGCGTGGGCGAGGGCTTGGACAAGCTCTACTGGTGTCTGACTTTCGATCGCCTGATCTACGGCATCGTGGTCGCATCCCACGTGGAGCGGCTGCTCCACCTCGCGGCCGACCGAAGCCTCAGGCGCCAGGCATTCGGTGCACCGCTTGCCGCTCACCAGTACATCCAGGACAAGCTCGTCCGGATGAAGCTGACCATCGAGGCTTCCCGTGCGCTTGCGCACGTGGCACTGAAGGCGCTTGACAGTGGTGCCCCGTCTGCCAGCTCCCTTGCTTCGTGCGTCAAGTTGCTCTCCGCGGAGGGCATCGTCGACGCCTCCATGGAACTCGTGCAGATCTTCGGGCACATCGGTACCGAAAAATCCTACGGGATTGAGCGCCATCTACGTGACGCCGTCGCATTCAAAATAGCCGGCGGTACTAACGAGATGCAGAAGAAGAACATCTTCAAGCACGTCATGCGTGAATTCCAAGGCGAGCTTCCGGAAGAGGTGTAAGTGATGCGGACTGAATCGAAGAAGGTCACGGCGCACGCGGTCCGTGTGGTGGCGCCGTCCGACTGTGCAACGCAATGGGGTAATGACGGGCTTGAAGTCCTGTCCACGCCCGCGATCCTCGGCAATATGGAACGCGTCTGCGCCGGCGCGATGAGCCTGTACCTGGATGCGGGGGAAATGAGCGTCGGAGTGAACGTCACGATGAATCATCGAGCCCCGGCCCCCGTGGGGGCCGAGGTGGAGTACCGCGTCGAGTCCATCGGTGTCGACAGGAAGACGGAATTCGTCTTCGAGGTCCGTGACGCGCACGGAACGCTGATATGCGACGGAACGCATGCCCGCGCCGTCGTGGAGGCGGACAGTTTTCAGACGCGTATTGATTCTCCGAATGGATCTGTTTCCCATGCACGTTGAGGCGGAAATCCGGCAGCCGGTCGAAGCGCTCGGTGGCGCCCGCACGGTTCTCCCTCGCGCCATCCGGGCGAGCGGAGTGCGAATCTATGACGACCGGGGCAACGACTACATCGACGGCAGCTCCGGCCCCATATGCGTGAACATCGGCCACGCGGTGCCCGAAGTGCTTGCGGCCATGCGGGCTCAGGCCGAGTCCCTTCCGTTCGTCCACCGAAGCCAGTTCTCAAGCCCTGTCGTGGACGAACTCACCAACGAGGTGCTCTGCCTGGCCGGCGACGAATTCCGCGAGGTCGTCTACACGAACTCGGGATCCGAAGCCACGGAGACCGCACTGCGCCTGGTCATGCATCACCATGCCGCCCTCGGCAGGACGGACCGTACGGTCGTCCTTTCGCAGAGCCCTAGCTACCACGGCATGACCGCGGGCGCACTCAGCGTGTCCGGTCACGCCGGGCGCAAGGAGAACCTTGCACCCCTCCACGACAGCAGCGTGACCACCGTCCCGGTGACCGCCACCACAGCCGGACAAGTCCTGCCCGGTATCGAGGAATGGGAGGCCGCCTTCGAGCGCGTCGGCCCTCAGCGGGTCGCGGCCGTGATCGTCGAGCCCGTCGGTGGTGCGGCCAGCGGTGCCGCGGAACTTCCGGACGAGGTCTTCCGACGCCTGCGGGAGCTGTGCAGCCAGCACGGTGCGCTGCTGATCTCAGACGAGGTGATGACCGGGTTCGGCCGCGTCGGCGGATGGTTCGGATTCGAGCAGTCGGGTGTGGTGCCGGACCTCGTAGTGACCGGCAAGGGTCTCAGTGCCGGGTATACGCCGATCGGAGCCTGCTTGGTGGGCCGCCGCGTGCTTGAGGGCACGTCCGCCGTGGACCTGGCTTTCGGCCACACCATGAGCGGTAATCCTCTCTCGGCGGCGACCGCTCTGGCGGTCCTGCGGTTCACCAGGAGCCGCCGTCTGCCGGAGAAGGCCAGTCAGATGAGCGGGCTCATGCGGCAGCGCCTCGCGGAGCTCTCGGCATCGTTCGAGTTTCTGGGCGGGCCGCGCGGGCGTGGTCTGTTGCACGGACTCCCCGTTCTGCAGGACCCGAAGGGCTTCGAGACCGCGCCCCTTGCCCGTCTGATCTGCTGCCGGGCGAGTGAGAACGGGCTGATCCTCTACCCGGCCGGGACCGACCACCGTACGCAGTCCATCCTCGTGGCACCGCCGTTGACGATCGGGTGCTGTGACACGGACCTGCTCTTCCGACGCCTCCACGCGGCCCTGCGACGCGTCGAAGCCGAGCTTCAGCTGAGCAAGGAGGTTGTCCGATGACCCGGCTTCTGATCGGAAACACGTACAACGAGCACATCGTCGGCGACCTGGACGCGTTCGACGCGCGCGACCGCCGGGCTGCCGGGAACATCGCCCTGCGCATGGCATGGCTTCTCGAAGCGGGCGACGTGCTGGTTCTTCCTCAGGCCCCTGATCCAGGCTTCATCGAGTACGTCCTGGCTCTCAAGGGGCTCGCCCGTGACACCGTTGCCATCGTGGTGCCGCTCCCGGGCCGTTACGGGAACGACGTCCTGACGGGGGAACGGCTGCTGGACCACCGCTTCGTGGACCACCTTCGCTCGCTCGGGTCCGAGTTGACGCAGATCCTGCCGTATTCGTTCGACAGCACGGTGGCCCGTCTGGCGCGGGAACTCGGTCTCGAGGCGGGAACGCCCGCCTTCGGGTTCCTGGAAGCGGGCGGGACTGATCTGCTCAACAGCAAGTCGGTGTTCCGGGCGATCGCGGCCGGCGTCGGCGTGCCGATGGCCGAAGGATTCACCACCATGTCGCGAGCCGGTGCTGAGGAGTTCGTGGGCCGAATCCTCGGGAGGGGCGACGCCGTCATCGTCAAGCAGGACGTGCACACGGGGGGATTCGGCAACGACATTCTCGCGCCGTGTGAAGGCGTCGAGCCCGTCGGTGCACCCAGGACCGTGGTGCTGACCAGCCCTGAGGCCATCGCCGTTCACCTCGACGGCCATTGGCCGGAGTACACCAGCGGTGATCGCAACCCCGTCGTGATCGAGCACTACATCCCGGGTTCGATCGCGCTGGGCGCGGAGGTGAGCGTCACCGACGACGCCATTCACGTTCACCACGTGGGTGAGATGCGGATGGCTCCGATCTTCGACGGCATCGCCATCCCCGGAGTCGTGGCAACGCGGCGCCAGCAGGGGGAGTACGTGGACGCCATGGTCGCCCTGTGCGAGCCGATCCAGGGCATGGGGTACCGGGGGTTCATCAACATCGACGGCCTGCTGACCCCGGACGGGGAGGTCCTGCTGTCGGAGTTCAACGGACGTCTCGGCGGAACGACGCACCTGCACTGGATCGGCCAGAACTTCCTCGGTCCGCACTACGCCGACAACCGGCTGCTGGTCACGCGCAACCACTGGAGGGTGCCCTCCTCGCAGGCAGCCGTGGAACGCCTGGCGGCGTCCGGGCTCGCCTTCGATCCCGGCACGGGGCTGGGCGTCATCGTCACCGCGGACCACGTCAGCCAGTGCGGCGCGGTCGAGTACTGCGCCGTCGCCGAGGACGTCGAGACCGCCTCCGCCATGGAGCACCGGCTCTCCGGCCTCTTCGCCTGAGACCAGCCCTTCCGGCACAGGGCGCAGCACCCGCCGCAATCTCTCACACTCATCACGAAAGGATCACGTCGTGTCTCATATCGAGGCTTCCTGGACCTCCTACCTCACGACCTTCGACGACCAGCTCGATGACCTGAAGGCCCGCTTCGCCGAAGACGAGTTCATCGAATTCCCCGACTTCGGACCCCGCGAGGTCCGCGAAGCCCTCGACCGAGAGATCGTCGGACTGCTGGACAAGCACGGGCTGAAGCGCCGGATCAACGTCAGCCGCACCGGCGGAACCCCCCGGTTCATGGAAGTCGTCGGCCGAAACCCGATCGCCGAGGAATCGGAGCTGATCCCGGGCACCTACCATTCGGCGGCCCTGCGCTCCTTCCTCGCCGAGATCACGAAGGCCGGCGAGATCCTGCCCGTTCCCTTCACCCCGGAGGAGATGGTCATCTCCCGCCTGACCGAGATCGGTGAGACGCACGGATGGCACTGGGACGACTACTCCTACGCGTTCGTCTGGATCGTCGAGGGCCCTGCCCCCGAGGACGGCGGCGCACTGGAGTACGTCCGGGACACCGCGTGGAACAAGGAGGACCCCCGGGTCGAGGAGGTCCTTGCGGGTGGGCGCGTCGAACGCCGTCACCCCGCCACCGGCTCCGCCTACCTCCTCAAGGCCGACACGGCGCTGCACCGCGTGGCACCGCTCGCCCGGGAAGGCGCGCGCCGGGTGATCCTCTGCTTCTCGTACGCCTCTCCCGGCGAGATGGACAAGGCCGTTGACCACACCGAGGTGGACTTCTACTCCGCGTGAGGAAGACGACGGGATCCGTCCGGTCTCCCTCGTTCCCCCGCCCCCTCCCGAGACCGCGCAGCGGCAAGCCTGCGCACACCTGAAAGGTTCTCCCATGTCCGCATGGCCCCATGGAGCTGTAGGCCGTCCCGAAGTCGGCATCCTCGGGACGGGCTCCTGCCTGCCCGGCAAGATCGTGCCCAGCCGGGAGCTGGAGGCAGGTGTCCAGGTACCCGACGGCTGGATCGAGCAGCGGATCGGCGTGAGGGAGCGGCGCTTCGTCCAGGAGGGCGAAACGGGACTCGACCTCGCTGTCGGGGCCGCCCGCCGCGCCCTTGACGCGGCCGGTGTGGATGCCGACGAGGTGGACGCCATCATCCTGGCGACTTCGACAGCGGACCTTCCCATTCCGGGCATCGGGCCGCGTCTGCAAGGGCTGATCGGTGCGCCGAACGCCCTGGCGTTCGACGTCAACGCGGCCTGCGCCGGCTTCCTCGTCGGATGTGAACTCGGCCGGGGGCTCCTGGCCGGCACCCCCGGCATGCGTCACGTGCTGGTGGTGGCGACGGACACCTACTCCCGTGCCACCGACCCCTCCGACCGACGGACACACCCCCTCTTCGGTGACGGAGCCGGAGCCGTCCTGCTCGGGCGCGTGCCCGAAGGCCAGGGCATATGCGGAACGGGTCTCTACACCGATGGCCGTCTGTCGCACTACGTCACCGGCGGCCCCGGACTCCCGGCCCCGGCAGCTGCGCCCGATACGCACTTCCTGAAGATGTCGGGCCGTGAGGTCGCCGACCTGGTCCGATCGGAGTTCCCCCGTCTCGTCAACGAGGCTCTGAAGGAAGAGGAGATGGAGCTGGGCGACATCGATCACCTCGTCTGCCACCAGGCCAACCCGAATCTGCTCCAGGAGTGTGCCTCCGCGATGGGCTTCGCGGCGGAGCAGCTCGTACTGACGGGAGACCGGATCGGGAACACGGGAGCCGCGTCGATTCCCCTAGGGCTGGACATCGCGTGGCGTGACGGGCGCATCAAGCCGGGCGACACGGTGCTGATGATCAGCTTCGGCGCCGGAATGACCTGGGGCCGCACCACGATGCGATGGCCCGACCTGCCAGGGGCCGCTACGGCCGAAATGGCGGCGTGAGCGATGTCCGCACGTGCCGTCCTCGCCTCCTGTAGCGCCATGCCCGAAGGCGACGGTGACGACGCCGGCCTCGTCGAGGCGCTCGCCGAATACGACGTCGTGGCCCGCTGGGCTCCCTGGGGCTCGCCGGTAGGCCCTGACGAGACCGTCGTCCTCCGTGCGACCTGGGACTACCAGGACCACCGCGAACGCTTCCTCGACTGGTGCGCCTCCCTTCCGAAGCTGATCAACCCCTTTCCCGTGATCCGCAGCAACACGGACAAGCGCTATCTCGCCAGGCTCGCCGCCACCGGTCTTCCCGTCATCCCCACCCTGGTGCACGAGCCGGGCGGGCAGCTGCGGGACGCAGGAGACGACTTCGTCATCAAGCCGGCGGTGGGAGCCGGATCGCGCGGTGCCGGCCGGTTCACCTCATCGCAGCGTGCGGAGGCGGTGTCCCATCTTGAGAAGCTCCACGCGGCGGGGTTCAGCGCACTGGTCCAGCCCTACCAGCAGTCGGTGGACCGGCACGGCGAGACCTCGCTCGTCTTCTTCCGCGGTGCCTACTCACACGCGTTCACCAAGGGCCCGATGCTGACCGGCGGCGTCGCCGACACCCAAGGCGCCCTCTACCTCCCCGAATCCCTGGCCGAGGCCGAACCCGACGCCGAGATGCGGGCCGTCGCGCTGGCCTGTCTGGAGGGAGCCGCAGCCGATGCCGGCGTCGCGGTGCACGACCTGGTCTACGGGCGGGTCGACCTCGTGCGCGGCGAATCCGGACCCCTGCTGCTCGAACTGGAGCTCACCGAACCCGGGCTGGGCTTCCCGTACGTCACGCCAGGGCCACTGAGGCGGTTCGCGCACGCCATCAGCTCCGCCTGTTCCTGATGACGCCCGGGCTCGCCCGGCTCATCTCAGTCTTCTGGAGTACATCGTGTCCACCCATACCCATACCGACCCCATCGTCCGTCCGCTCACCAAGCGCGTCGGAGCGGAGCTCAGCGGGGTCCGCCTCTCCGGAGATCTCGACGAGCCCGTCGTCAAGGCGATCCGAGAAGCCCTGCTGAAGCACAAGGTCGTGTTCTTCCGCGGCCAGCAGCACCTCGACGACGCCGTCCACCACGCTTTCGCCTCGCGCCTCGGGGTGCCGATCCCCCATCCGACCATCCCGTCGGAGGGCGACGCCCACGCCGTGTTCGAGATCGACTCCCGCGGCAGCCGGGCCACGTCCTGGCACAGCGACGTGACGTTCGTCAGGAACTACCCGGCCTTCTCGATCCTGCGGGGAATCGTCATACCGCCGTGCGGCGGTGACACCGCGTGGGCGAACACCGTCACCGCGTACGACGACCTCCCCGTGCCCCTGCGCCGTCTGGCCGACAGCCTGTGGGCGGTGCACACCAACGCCTTCGACTACGCGGCCGCTGCCAGGTCCCGCCAGTCCACCTCCGCGGAGCGCGAGTTCCGAGGGGTCTTCGAATCGGTCCACTTCGAAACGGAACACCCGGTCGTTCGGGTCCACCCCGAGACGCAGGAGCGGTCGCTGGTCGTGGGCGGCTTCGCCCAGCGGATCCTGGGGCTCTCGCAGCACGACAGCCAGCAGATCCAGCAGATCTTCCAGCGCTACATCACGCGCCCCGAGAACACCGTCCGGTGGCGCTGGAGCGAGGGCGACGTCGCGATCTGGGACAACCGGGCGACCCAGCACGTGGCCGTCGACGACTACGGCGACGCGCCGCGCACGCTGCACCGGATCTGTGTCGAAGGCGAGGCGCCCGTTTCCGTCTTCGGCGAGCAGAGCGTCGCCCGAGACGGCGGCGACGCCGCCTGGTACCAGCGCGCGTGAGCGCAGGCGCTGGACCTGGAAGCCCTGGCCGGAAGCCGGGAACCCGAGAAATACAGCACACAAGATGGGACAGACTGTCATGAAGCTGGGCGTCCTTGCCTGGGCCGCGGGCGAAGCGGAGTCCACAGGTATCGCAGCCGAGGCACAGAGGCGTGGTCACGAGACCGTGCTCTTCGAGTTCGACGACATCCGCTGCCTTGCCGCCGGCAGCGGGCCGCGGCCGCAGATCAACGGCCACGACGCGGCGAGCTTCGACGTCGTCCTCTCCCGAGGACACGTCGGGCTGGACAACTGGAGGATCGCGGCGGAACACCTGCACCTGCTGTCCAGCGTGCCGGGGGTGCTCGTGCTGGACCCCGCCGACGTCCATGTGGCGGCGGTCGGAAAGTTCACGATGCTGCACAAGCTCGCCCAGGCGGGGGTACCCGTACCTCCGACACGCGAATGCGCGAGCGTGTCCGACTTCCTGGAAGCGTGTGAAGCGTGGGGCCGCGTGGTCCTCAAGCCCTCGGTGGGCTTCGGCGGCATCGACGTCGAGCGGTTCGTCGAAGGGCCCACCGAAGAAGCCGTCAACCAGGTCAAGTCGCTGCTGATCAAGTACGGAGTGCTACTCGCCCAGCCGTTCCTCGAACACACCGGCGACTACCGGATCACCTTGATCGGCGACGAGCCGTCCGTGTGCGTCAAGGCCCTCACGCACGGTGATGCGTGGCGTCAGAGCCACGGACACGGCAGCGGTCCGGCCCGCAGCCCGATCGAAGTCATCGAGCCCCCGGCCGACCTGCTTGAAGTGTCCCGGCTCGCCGCCCGCGCCCTCGACCTGAGCATGGCCGGCATCGATGTCATCTACTTCCACGGTCGGCCGGTCGTCATCGAAGCCAACGTGGTCCCCGGGTGGGACGGCTTCACCCAGGAGAACCAGAACATCGTGAACCGGGACGTAGTGGACTACGTCGAGCGCCGGTTCCAGGAGAGGTGAGAACCGTGTCGGAACATACTCGCATCGCCATGTGGTCGGGGCCTCGGACCCGGTCGACCGCCATGCTCCGCGCCTGGGAGAACCGCCCGGACACCTCCGTGGTGGACGAGCCGCTGTACGCGTACTACCTCGCGAACACAGATGTCCCGGATCCGGGTCAGGAGGAAGTGATCGCCAGTCAGCCAACCGACTGGCGCACGGTCCTCGACGCTCTCACAACTGCACCGCCACCGGCCGGTGCCCCGATCTTCTATCAGAAGCACCTCGCCCAGCACCTGCTGCCGGCCGTCGACCGGAGTCTGCTGCGGCCCCTGCGCCACGCCTTCCTCATCCGCCATCCGGCCGAGATGCTCGCCTCGTACGCGCAGGTCCAGGCCCCTTCCGCGGACGAGCTCGGCCTGCGGCAGCAGTACGAACTGCACCGCCTCTTCGGCGGGCCGGTCGTTGATACAAGTGACCTCGTCGAGCGGCCGGAACCGGTGCTCCGGGAGCTGTGCCGGGCGCTGGACGTCCCCTTCACTCCTCAGATGCTCTCCTGGCCGGCGGGCCCGCGGCCGACCGACGGGGTCTGGGGCCGCCACTGGTACAAGGGCGTCTGGAACTCCACCGGGTTCAGCCCCTCCGCTTCCCCGGTGCACCCCCTGCCCGATCACCTGCACCCCGTGCTCGATGAGTGCCTGCCGTTCTACCAGGAACTCAGGTCGATCCGTATCAGCGGACAGGAGTAGTCCCATGCGCGGCCTGACTGCCTACCGGTCGACCCTCATGCTGCCCGAGCTGCGCCCGTGGGCCCTGCTCCTCCTGTGCCAGCGCCTCTCCGTCGCCATGGCCCCCGTGGGCCTCATCTACCTCGGGCAGGCGGGCTCGGGCTCACTCTCCCGCGGTTCCCTGCTGGTCGGCGTCCACGCCATCGCGGAAGCCGTCTGCGCGGCACCCTTGGGCCGGCGCTTCGACCGCCGGCCCATGAAGCGCGAATTCACGCTCGTACTCATGACGGCGTCCGGCTTCTTCGTCCTCGCTGCCGCGCTCGCCCCCGCGCTGCCCATTGCCGTCGTCGTCGCGGTAGTGGCCTGCGGCGGCGGGGTCGCAGCCGGAGCGCACGGCGCGCTGCGCGCCCTGGCGATGCGGCTGGCTCCCCACCACGTACGGCCCGTACTGGGTGTGGAGAGCTCGCTCAACACCTTGATGTGGTTGTCGGCACCTGTGCTGGCCGTATTCCTCGCCGAGGGCATCGGAAACACGGCGCCGGTGTGGGCCATCGCGGCCTTCTGCGGGCTCGGCGCTGTCACCGCGCGCTTCCTCACCGAACCAGCCACGGCACCCGTTGACGAACGTGCCGGGGTGCCGTGGACACGACTGCTTCCCGCGTGCGGCCAGTCGGCTGCCGCCATGCTGGCCGTGGGCGCTCTGACCGTCAGCCTCTTCGGTCTCCTTCCGCTCCTCGGCGCCGACACCACCTGGGCCGGGACATGGCTGAGCGTGATGGCGGGGATGGGGGTGCTCGGCGGCATCTGGTACAGCTCACGCCAGTGGCCCGGCCGGCCCGTGGTCCAGACGGCCGTGTTGCTGAGCCTGCTGTGCGCGGCTGTCATCACGGCGGGCATCGTGGGCAACGTAGTGGCGGGCTTCGCCTTGATCATGATCATCGGTGTGCTCCAGCCGGCCGTGGGGGCATCACGCTCCCTGGCCGTTCAAGACCGCGTACCCCAGGGCGCGCTGAGCGCCGCCTTCTCGGCGACGTACGCATGCGCCGGTCTCGGATACGGCGCCGCCGGCCTGCTCGCTGCCGCCCTCCTTTCCGGAGCCGGCCCCCGGGAAGCCGTCGTGGCGTGTGCGGGCATCGCTCTCCTGATCGCCGTCCTTTCCGGAATCGCCGAAGCGCGCCAAGGCGGCAGCTCCCCGGAAACCGACGGCGAAGTAGAGCAACCGGGATTCCCGGTGGAGCTCCAGGAGAAGCACGCGTGACGAACGAACCAAGCAGCCGCAGCACCGAGAGCGGTCTTTCCATCCGGCCCGTCTACGGACCAGAGGACCAAGTAGGCCAGGACCCGGCGCAAAGGCTGGGCGAGCCCGGCGCCTACCCCTACACCCGCGGGGTCTACCCGACGATGTACACCGGACGCCCCTGGACGATGCGCCAGTACGCCGGATTCGGCACGGCCGCCGAGTCCAACGCCCGCTACCGGCAGCTGATCGACCACGGAACCACCGGGCTGTCGGTGGCCTTCGACCTGCCCACCCAGATGGGCTACGACAGCGATGCCCCGCTCGCACACGGCGAGGTCGGCAAGGTGGGCGTCGCGGTCGACTCCATCGAGGACATGCGTGAGCTGTTCGACGGCATCGCAATGGACCGGGTCTCCACGTCCATGACGATCAACGCCCCTGCAGCCCTGCTGCTCCTTCTGTACCAGCTGGTCGCCGAGGAGCAGGGCTTGCCGGCCGCCGCCCTGACCGGCACGGTGCAGAACGACGTGCTCAAGGAATACATCGCGCGCGGTACGTACATCTTCCCGCCCGCCGCCTCGCTGCGGCTGGTCGCCGACCTCTTCCGCTACTGCCAGGCCGAGATGCCCAAATGGAACACCATCTCCATCTCCGGCTACCACATGGCGGAGGCCGGAGCCTCGCCCGCGCAGGAGATCGCCTTCACCCTCGCCAACGGGATCGAGTACGTCCGCACGGCCGTCGCCGCCGGCATGGATGTGGACGAGTTCGCACCCCGGCTGTCCTTCTTCTTCGTCGCCCGCACCACCCTCCTGGAAGAGGTGGCGAAGTTCCGTGCCGCCCGCCGGATCTGGGCGCGCGTGATGAAGGAGGAGTTCGGCGCCCGCGACCCCAAGTCGATGATGCTGCGCTTCCACACCCAGACCGCAGGGGTGCAGCTCACAGCCCAGCAGCCGGAGGTGAACCTGGTCCGGGTGGCCGTCCAGGGACTCGCAGCGGTCCTCGGCGGCACCCAGTCACTGCACACCAACTCCTTCGACGAGGCCATCGCGCTCCCCACGGAGAAGGCCGCCCGGCTGGCCCTGCGCACCCAGCAGGTCCTCGCGTACGAGACCGACGTGACCGCAACGGTCGACCCGTTCGCCGGCTCCTACGCGGTCGAGGCGATGACCGACGAACTGGAGACCGCCGCCGTGGCGCTGATGGAGAAGGTGGCAGGGATGGGCGGGGCGGTAGCCGCGATCGAGCAGGGGTTCCAGAAAGCCGAGATCGAACGGAGCGCCTACCGGATTGCCCAGGAGACCGACCGTGGCGAGCGGGTGGTGGTCGGGGTGAACCGCTTCGTTCTCGAAGTGGACGACCCGTACGAACCGCTGCGTGTCGACCCGGCTCTCGAGGTCCGGCAGGCCCAGCGGCTGGCCCAGCTGCGCGCCGGGCGGGACACGGCGGCCGTTACAAGCGCCCTGGACGCACTGCGGGAGGCCGCTGCCGGCACCGAGAACGTGCTGTACCCGATGAAGGCCGCTCTGCGGGCCGAAGCCACGGTCGGTGAGGTCTGCGACACGTTGAGGACCGTCTGGGGGACTCATGCGCCCGCCGACTCCCGATGGTGAGAGAGACAGGTATCCCATGCAGCAGAGCCCAGATACTCCGGTACGCCCGCTCCGCCTGATCATCGCCAAGCCCGGCCTCGACGGCCACGATCGCGGCGCAAAAGTCGTAGCCCGCGCCCTTCGCGACGCGGGAGCGGAAGTCATCTACACCGGACTGCACCAGACGCCCGCACAGATAGTGGCCGCGGCGCTCGCCGAGGACGCCGACGGCATCGGGCTGTCCGTGCTCTCCGGCGCGCACCTGACCCTCTTCGGCGAGGTCCTGCACCTCCTGGAGGAAGCAGACGCCCGGGACGTCCTCGTCTTCGGCGGCGGAATCATCCCTGCCGACGACGTGCAGGAACTCACAGACCGGGGCGTCGCGGCGGTCTTCACCCCGGGAACACCCATACGGCGCATTGTCGAATGGGTGGCGGACCAGACGTGGGCCCGGCAGTGAGGAATGTCCCGCCCCTCCGGTGACCTGGTTCGGTCATGTGGGACCACGAGTGGCGCCCCGGCACGCGCAAGCGCACCCTGAAAGGCGGCGGCTTCTCAAGCCGCGCGATACGAAGAGGAGAATTCAGATTTCATGAAGGCATCGGAAACGCGCACTGCGGCGAGGCAGCGCCATAACCCCTTGGACCGCTTCTTCGCCAGCGACAATTATGCAGGGGTCCACCCTGAAGTTCTGGCGGCTATTGAAATGGCGAACGGCGGTCACCAGATCGCCTACGGCAGGGACGACTACACGCGATGCCTTCAGGACCTGATCCGCCAGCATTTCGGTGAGAGGGCCGAAGCTTACCCGGTCTACAGCGGAACCGGTGCGAACGTGGTTTCCCTCCAGGCCGTTACCGACCGATGGGGTGCCGTGATCTGCGCCGATACGGCGCACATCAACGCCGACGAATGCGGTGCTCCCGAGAGGGTGGGCGGCATCAAACTCGTCAGCATGCCCACGCCCGATGGGAAGCTCACGCCCGAGCTCATCGACCGGGAGGCCTGGGGATGGCACGACATGCACCGGGCCACCCCCCAGGCGGTCTCGATTACTCAGGCCACCGAACTGGGAACCATCTACACGGCGGACGAGATCCGGGCAATCGCCGACTATGTACACGCCAGGGGAATGGTGCTGCATGTTGACGGAGCCCAGCTGGCCAATGCGGCAGCTTCACTCGGAGTGTCGCTGCGTGAGCTCACGGCCGACGCGGGCGTGGACGTTCTCTCGTTCGGCGGCTCCAAATCGGGAGGGCTCTTCGGGGAAGCCGTGGTCGTCATCAACCCCGATATCGCACGCTCCATGCGACACATCGTGAAACAGACGACCCAACTCGTTTCCAAGATGCGATTCGTGTCGGTCCAGATGGAAGCACTCCTCGCAGACGGCCTGTGGCTGCGCAATGCGCGGCATGCGAATTCCATGGCTCAGCGGCTCGCGCGAGGCGTTGAATCCATCGAAGGAGTCGACATCGTCTACCCGGTACAGGCGAATGGGGTATTCGCTCGCCTGCCCCGAGAGGCGGCTGAACGGCTTCAGGAGAGATATCACTTCTACTTCCGGGACGAGCAGCCCGGAGTCGTCCGCTGGATGTGCTCATTCGACACCACTCCTGAAGACGTTGACGGGTTCGTATCCGCGATCGAGCACGAGGTGGGCAAGGGATCGGCATAGGTGGGCTGAGAGCCAGGACGAACGCGAGCGGTCGGCAGTGGCTGTCGGTGGCGAGGTGGACCTTGGTGGTCAGTCCGCCGCGGGAGCGGCCGAGGGCATGGTCGGCCGGCTCGCCGGACGGGCCCCGGCGGCGTGGTGGTGGGCGCGGACGATGGTGGGGTCGACCGCGACGGCCCAGTCCAGGTCGCCCTCGGCGTCGGCCTGCCCGATGGATGACCCGCGCGCGGAGATGGAGCGCATCACAGCCGGGAGAGAATCAGACACCGCCGAGACCCCTCTCGATCTTACGTAGGATCCCTGCCGGTCGACCGGGTTTTGTCAAGAGTCAGGCTGGCTGCGATCTGGACCTTCGAGGCCGCCCGTGGGTCACGCCAACCCTGAGGTTTCCCCCATACGCAACTCAACGACGCTTAGTCAGAACAGAGTTGCGGAATGCAGAAGAGGTCGAATGGGTTTGCGAAGCCGCCTTCAAACCATCTGGGGCCGGCGTCCAGGGGGGTACTGTGTTGGAACCGATTACCGCGCTCGCGATGGCGGGAGCGACCACACTGGTCGCAGCCATGGCGACCTCCGCGTGGGAGAGCACGCGCGAGGCGGCAGTCCGCCTCTTCCGGCGGGATCCCGGCCCCGACGACGCGCTTCTCGACACGACGGCTGCCCGTGTCCAGAGTGCCGCCGACCCCGCCGCCACCCGTGAGCGGATTGTTCCCCTGTGGCAGGGCGAGTTCGAGAATCTGCTTCAGAGGCACCCGGAGGCCCTGGAGGAAGTGCGGTCCTTCATCACGCAGACACGAGGGGATCTGCCCCCCGACGGTCTGGCGTGGGTCCAAAACGTCACGGCATACGCGGGGGGAAGCGCGTACGGGGCGTCCAATGGCAACGTGATCGTCCATCACCATGCCGCTTCGCCGCATCATCCGGCCGCGCAGACGGACAACGCTCCGGTGCCCCTGCCGTACTCTGACGGGCACTGAGCATGATCTCAGAGGACGGCGACCCGACCGGCGCAGTCGTGCAGAACGTTACCGCCGTGAACGGGTTTGCGTATGGAGTGATCGGCGCAGACCTTCACATCATGGGGGGTGGAGCTCCTCTCTACCTGCTTGCACGATGGCAGGGTCCGGTTCGTCCACCCTCGGAGTGGCTGCGCGAGCTGCCGAGCCGGATGCTCAACGCACGGCGTGCTCTGGTTCCCTTCGTCCTGCGCGACGAGGCCCTGGGTGAGCTGGAGTCGTGGCGGGATGGCGAATCCCGCCTCGCAGTCCGCTGGCTTCACGCACCAGGGGGGCAAGGGAAGAGCCGGCTGGCTGCCGAACTCGCCGAGCGGTCTGTCACGGAAGGCTGGACGGCGGCCGCCGCGTTCCACGGCCCGGATACCGGCCCCATAGCCGCTGGAAGCCAGGACCTCACCATGACCGCAGGCGGAAGGCTGCTGCTGATCGTCGACTACGCCGACCGCTGGAACCTGTCCGCGCTCACCTGGCTCCTGAAGAACGCCCTGCTGCACCGTGACGGCATCAAGGTGCGCATCTTGATGGTGGCACGCTCGACGTATCCGTGGCCGTCCGTCCGTGCCACGCTGGACACCTACCAGGCCGACACCTCGGCCCAAGGGCTCGCGGAGCTGGTGGGCGAGGCCGCACGCGCCAGCATGTTCCGCACAGCAGCAGATACCTTCCGCCGGTTGTACGGGCTGGCGGACACCGTGGAGATCGTCCCTCCCGTCGCGTTAAACGGCGAGGAATTCGGGCTGGTGCTCGCTCTCCACATCGCCGCCCTCGTAGCCGTCGACGCCCATGCCCGGAATGTGGCCGCACCGCAGGGACTCGAGGCTTTGACGATCTACCTCCTGGACCGCGAGCAGCTGCACTGGCGCAGACTTTACGAGGATGGCGGGCACGACTACAGCACTCCGCCAGCCGTGATGAACCGGGCTGTGTTCACGGCGTGTCTTGCCGGACCGCTTCCGGACCACTTCGCGGGCCCCGCTCTGGCCGGCCAAAACATCACCTCTCCCAGAGGAGTCATACGAGACCACGCCTTTTCCTACCCGCCCCAAGACTCCACTGCCAGCATGGTGCTGGAACCGCTTTACCCGGACCGCTTGGCCGAGGACTTCGTCGCGCTGTCCTTGCCCGGACACGACATCGACTACCCCTCACAACCCTGGGCCGGAGCCGCGCTCACCAGCCTGCTCGCCGAACCCGTGCCCGCCCCTGAGGCAGCCCAGCAGACCCAGCGACTCCTGACGGTGCTCGCGTCGGCTGCCGGTGCCGGACGCTGGAACCACGTCGCCGCTCACCTCACCGTCCTACTTCAGGAGGCCCCAGAGCGAGCCATCACGGCTGGCGCAGCAGCCTTGTCCGCGATCGCCGACGTGCCCGCGCTGCCGCCCGATGTGCTGAAGGCAATCGCAGAGCTCTTCCCGGAAGGCAGCGTTCCTGAGCTCGACACGGGGATGGCCGCAGTCGTCTACCGGCTGGCCCACCATGAGCTGTCGCAGACTCAGGACCCGCTGGCACACGCCACCGTCCGCGACCGGCTCGCCTCCCGCCTCCACTTCGCCGGTATGCACCGTGAAGCGGTAGAGGCACAGCGTGACGCCATCCCGGCCTGGCGCCACCTGGCCGACACCGGCCCCACATCACACCGCGCCGGCCTCGCCATGGCGTTGGCGAACCTGGCGCTTGCGCAAGGATCACTCGTCGGTCGTTTCCAAACCGAGCCACGGCAGTGGATGGAAGAGGCCCGCCAGCTCTATCAGGAGCTCATGGCCGAGGACCCGATCGCCCATCGACGGGGCTACGCGACCGTGCTGCGTAAGGCCAGTGGCCTCGCCACCGCGTATGGAGAACCGTCCTGGTCCTTGACACTGGCACAGGACGCGGTAGCAGCCTTCGAGCAGCTGAATGAGGCAACCCCCGGCCCGTGGGAGGCAGAACTGGCATTGGCGATTGGCATACTGGGGCAGGCTGAGATCGGAGCCGGACGGTACGAGGACGCCTTGGTGCACCTCACCGAGGCCGCCGAGATGTACCGCTCCCTCCCCCAGCGAACCCCCGGCGAGGAAGTCGAGCGCCTCGGCGTCACCATGGACCTCGCCACCGTGTATCGCATGTACGGACGAGACGCGGCAGCTCTTGAGATGTATCAAGAGCTACTTGAGCCCACCCGCCGCCTGGCGAAGGTCAACCCTGCAACCCGCGAGCCGAATCTGTGCACCTTGCTGAACAACCTGGCCGTCGTGCAGGACAGGGCTGGGTTCCCCTCTGATGCGCTCGAAACGGCGCGGGAAGCCGTAGCCGTCGCCCGCAAGTTGAACACCATTGACCCAGTCGTCCACGGCTCCAAACTGGTGATGAGCCTCATCACCTTGGCCCACCGCCTTGGGCGCTGGAATACGCAGGATTCGATCTCCGCGGCGAGCGAGGCGGTCCACACGGCCCGTGAGTGCGTCAGCTACCACGGCCAAGCCGATTGGCCCCTTCTTGGACTTGCACTGAGGGTGCTCCGCGAACACATGCTCGGCGGCGGACAGGCAATGGAAGCGATAGAACCTGCGAGAGAAGCAGTCGAGATCCTCAAGCTCCTGGTCGCACTGGAGCCTGCCCTCTACCGCGAGGAGCTGGAATACTCTGAGGAGCGCCTTGCGCTCCTGACCTCGGGACGCGTCATCATCGCCTACCACCAGTACTGAGATACACGTGCTTGCTCCAAGCTGGGCATGGCCGGAGGCTCCGGTTCGGCGAGCAGCGGGGGAGGCAGCGTGAAGCCCGGCGCCGCGGCTCGCCCGGCTCGGCTGGGATCAGGGGGGGCGCTGTCGGGGCGACGAGAAGTCAGCGAACCCGCCCCTGAGGCTTCGGGTTTGCCGATCCGCGGCTGGCCCTGGGCCTGTGGGGCCCCTCCGCGATCCCGCCGAGGGACGCCCCCGCCGAACAGTGGGCCGCCCTGGCCCTGAGGGTTGCGGAGACGGTGACGGCACGGCCAGGCACCGGGCGCCCGGGCGCTCCCCCCACCGAGGCGGACACCTCCCTGGTCCTGCGCCCGGGCACGGAGGCTCGGTTCCTGCGGCCGCCCTGCGTACCGCCGGCTCGGCCGCTCCGCCCCGCGCGCGGGTACCCGCGGAGCTGCGTCCCCTCGTCCTCGAAGCGCTCCGCGGTGCCACGGACACCGACCCCGTCGTCGGCGACTTCACGGGGACGACGACCCAGGACAGGGCGGCCGAGCCATGCCGGGAGATCGGCTCGGACGCTGTGGTGCACCTGCTCCCCGGCGACGGGGAACGGTCCGGCTGGGCCCTGGTGCTGCACCGGGCCGGCACCGTCTCGGCCCTGCGCCTGCCCTCGCTCCACGTCCGGGCCGACGCGTTACGCACCTTCGTGCGCGCCCACGACCACCGTCTGCGGTACCCGCACAGCGCCCCTGCCACCGGCTGGGGGCGCGCCCTGCGGGCCGTCTGCGACTGGGCGTGGACGGCGGCGATGCGCGATCTGGCCGGTCACCTCCTCCCGGAGGACGGTGCGCGCCGGAGCGGGGTCCCCCGAGTCGTGCTCGTCCCCACCGGAGTGCTCGGCCTCGTCCCCTGGCATGCCGCGCGGCGCAAGGTGGGACTGCCCGACGGCAGCCGGGGCCATCGGTACGCCCTCGAAGACCTCGGATTCAGCTACGCGCCGTCCGCCCGGGCCCACCACGCCACGCCTGGCGCGGGAGCGGGGATGCGGATCAGTAGCGGTGGATGGCTGCTCTGAGGA
This sequence comes from Streptomyces sp. NPDC004126, assembly GCF_050275515.1. NCBI lineage: Bacteria > Bacillati > Actinomycetota > Actinomycetes > Kitasatosporales > Streptomycetaceae > Streptomyces > Streptomyces sp. NPDC004126. Next base: position 20,090 of record NZ_JBNNPF010000071.1, read on the forward strand.
CCTCTCGGTAGAAGGCGGCGTAGGTGGGCGAGTAGTTCTCTATGCGGTCGGCCGTCACGGTGTGGAGGCCGGGGAGCTTGTTGATGGGGACGCCCATGCGGAGGTGGTGCTCCACGTGGAGGTTGTTGCCGTTGGTGAGCCAGAAGGAGAAGCGGCTGCCCTTGATGGTGCGGGTGTTCTTGAAGACGTCCCTGGTGGTGCGGTCGCAGAAGATGTGTTCCGGGAGCTCGATCAGGAAGTGGACCGGCTCGGCGAAGACCAGCGGGATCAGCCAGAGGGTGACGATCAGGGGGCTGCCCAGCCACCAGGAGAGCGCCATCAGGGCGGTGAGGGTGACGAGCATCAGGCGGTACTCGGTGCGGATGCGCTGCTGGACGGCGGGCTCGGTGATGCGGGCGCCGAAGGTCGCGCGGGGGGACAGGGAGCGGAGCATGTCCCGGCCGGCTCCCAGCCAGCGGCGGACGTTGAAGGCCGAGGCGAAGAGGCTGCCCAGTGTCAGGTCCGCCGTCGTGGAGTAGTCGAAGAACTCGGTGTCCTTGTCGGTGCCCAGGTAGCGGTGGTGCAGCAGGTGCAGGGCACGGTAGCGGGAGTAGCTGACGAACAGCGGCACGCCGAGGAGGAAGCCGACGATCCGGCTGTTGCGCTGCGAGCGCAGGCCGGTGCCGTGCAGGGCCTGGTGCTGGAGTTCCACGCCGTGGGCGTAGACGATGCCGAGCACGATCTGGGCGGGCAGGGCGGCCGCCCAGCCGTGGGTGAGGACCCAGGTCGCCGAAAGGGCGATGAGGAGCCAGGCGAAGGCGACCTTCGCGACGAACACCCGGGAGTCCCGGGGTGTGAACTTCTTGAGGTCGGCGGGTATCCGCAGGTCGGCGGAGGCCGGTCTCGATTCAGGACTCTTCATCGTTCCCCCTGGTGAAAGCAAGATCGCTCCAGCGCACGCCGCCCCGGTGGAACGGGTCCGCGCTGTCGCCGTGGTGGACACAGGCCAGCCCCCGGGACCGGGCCAGTTCGATCGTTTCGGTCGCCGTGACCTCGAACATCCGCCGCCCGCGCGGCACCGGGCCGTGCCGGAGCGAGAGGAGCAGCAGGCCGCCCGGGGCCAGCAGTGCGGCGACGCGGGCCATCGACCTCTCCCGCTCGGTGGCGGTGAGGTGCATCCAGACCGCCGAGACGACGACCAGGTCGTACGGTCCCCGCCGGTCCGGCTCCGTGAGGTCCGGCAGGGAGTCGTCGAGCCAGGTGATGGTGTCGGTGCGGTGGATCCGACGGGCGTGGGCGCGGAGTTCGGCGGTGGGCTCCACGGCGACGACGGTGTGGCCCAGCGCCGCCAGTGCTGCCGCGTCGCGGCCGGTGCCCGACCCGATGTCGAGGACCCGGGCGCCCGGCGGCGGCAGCAGGTGCAGCACGCCCGTGTGTACGTCTTCGAATCCGACGCTCTCGTACTGCTCGGCGAGCGCGTCGGCGGCCTCGGCGTATCCGGAGGTGCTGGTCAGGATGGTTGTGTTCACGGTTGGTTCGCTCGGCGGGTGGTGGTCGGGTGGGTGGTCGGGTGGTGCGGCTCGATGTGAGGGGTCAGTGGGCGTGGGTGTCGTAGAGCGGGACGGGGGTGCCGGTGCAGCACTCGGCCCGGCGGCTGCCGAACGCGTAGATCACGTCCTCGCCGTCCCGGGCGTCCGGCACCCGGTGGATCTTCGTGACCGTGAAGCCGCAGTCCAGGAACAGTGCGCGGACGGTCTCCAGGGTCCAGACCGGATCCGTTCCGGAGGCCCGGAAGCCGACCAGGGCCACGCCGTGCGGGGCGAGCCGTAGGCAGAAGTCGCGCAGGGCCGCGGCGGCGGCGCCGGGGGCGGCGTCGGCCAGGCGGGTGCCGCACCAGATGCCGGCGAGGGCGCCCTCCGGGCCGGCCGCGGCCGGGTCCAGGGGCTCGAGGGCCACGTCCGGATGGCCTGCCTGGGCCGCCCGGAGCTGCGGGCCGGGCGCGTCGACGGCGACCCTGCGCTGGCCGTAGCGGACCATGCGGATCAGGCCTTCCAGTCCAAGGAGGGTGTCCGCTGTTGTGGGGTGCGTGCTCACGGGTTCAGGCCTTCCAGAAGAGGTCGGGCGACGGGGATGGTGACGGGGAATCGGACCGGGCCGGGGTCCGCGACGGCGCCTGCGGGTCCGCCCGCAGGTAGTGCTCGCCGTCCAGGACCGGCTGGCCGTGGCCGTTGGACAGCGCGAAGTGCCCGCCCGCCAGCAGGATCTGGGTCGCGTGCGCGCGCATCGCCGCCCGCTTGGGGTGCAGGTACGGGCCGGCGTCCACGGTCACCGAGACCAGGTCGTCGGCCACCACACCGGGGATCTCCCCGAGGGCCGCGACCGCGGTGAACGGCAGTCCGGGCAGGTCCTCCCGTACGGACTCCAGTCCGGCCTCGGCGGCCGAGCGGGGGACGCAGTTCCAGTACGCGGCCCCGATGTGCCACGGCTCGCCCAGCTCCGGCCGGTGGTCCGGGTCCGCCGCGCGGGTCCGGGCGAGGACGGCGACCCGGTGGGCCTGGATGTGGTCGGGGTGACCGTACCCGCCCCGCGTGTCGTACGTGACGAGGACGTGCGGCCTGGTCTCCCGGACCACCCGGACCAGCAGGTCCGCGGCCTCCGGCAGGTCGGCCTGCCAGAAGCAGCGCGGGTCCGTGTTGGTGGGCGCGCCCATCATCCCCGAGTCGCGGTAGCGGCCCGGGCCGCCGAGGAACCGGTGGTCGCGGACCCCGAGTTCCCGCATCGCCGCGGCCAGTTCGGCCGCCCGGTGGGTGCCCAGGGTGTCGTCCCGGGTGGCGGTGAGGTGGTTCAGGTCGGCCGGGATGACCTCGCCCTCCTCGCCCATCGTGCAGGTCACGAGGGTGACGTGGGCGCCTTCGGCGATGAGCCGGGCCATGGTTGCGCCGTTGCCGATCGACTCGTCGTCGGGGTGCGCGTGGACGAACAGGATCCGGCGGTCTGCGGAGGCGGCCGCCGTGCCGTTGTCCGCCGCGGGTCCGTCGGCCGTCATGCTGCTCTCCCTTCCAGGGGTGTCGACGGTGTGGCGGTCCAGGGGGTCAGTTCCAGGTCCGGGTGCCGGGCCAGCAGGTGGGCGACGCGTTCCGCCGCGCGGACGGCGTCCGCGGGGCCGATGCCGGTGAAGGCGAGCCGCACCGAGGGGCAGGGCATGCCGAAGGCGGTGCCCGGGTTGGCCCGGACGCCTGCTTCGGCGAGCCGGGCCACCAGTGCCTCCTCGGCAAGTCCGGTTCCGGCCAGGGCCAGAGACAGGCCCTCGCCGTCGCAGGCCCAGCCGAGCAGTTCGGCGGCGCGGGCGGCGAAGGCGCGGCGGGCGGCGGCGACGGGCTCCACGCACTCGGCGAGCAGGGCCGCCACCGTCGGCCGGTCGAGGAACAGCGCCCAGGTCCGCTGCCAGACCGTGGCCGGTCCCGGCATCCGCCAGCTCTGCGCGGCCGCCTCGGCGGCCTCCGGCGACGGGCCGGCGGCCCAGCCGAGGCGGGTGCCGCCGCCGGTCAGCTTGGACAGGGACGTGGCGCTCCAGGCCCCGTCCGGCGTCACGCACCCCGTCGGGGCGTACCAGCGGTACACCTGGTTCACCACCACCTCGTGCCCGGCCGCCGCCAGCGCCGCGAGCCGGGTCCGCTCCGCCTGCGTCAGCGACCGGCCGTCGGGGTTGCGCAGCGGGCTCGTCAGCCAGAACGTGACCCGCCCCGCGCCGGCGGCGGCGTCCGCCAGCCGCTCCCAGGGCGCGCGCCGGACCTCGGACGCCCCGCCCAGGACGAGCGGCACGTCCGAGAACGTCGGCTCCTCGACCACCGCCACCCGGGTACGCCCGGCCCACAGGGCGGCGAACTGCCTGATCCCGCCCGTGATCACGAGACGTTCCCGGCCGTCGGAGTCGAGCCCGGCGAGTTCGGCCACCCGGTCGCGCAGGGCCTCGTCTCCGCGCGAGGGGGCGGAGTCCCAGCAGCCGGGGGTCCGGGCCGCCCGCTCCTGAGCCGCGGCGAATCCGCGGCCCAGCCGCTCCGGCCAGGCCCGCGGCGGGCCGGTGAGGTCTAGCATCCGGAGGCGGTGTGGAGCGCCCAGGCCTGCTCGACCAGATCCCGTGGCAGCCGGTAGTCCACGGTCGGTACGAAGTACTCCCCGTCGACCCGGACCACGGTGCCCGCCGGCCCGTCGTGGCGGACCACTCCGGGATCGCCGAGGAGCTGCGTGCGCCGGAACAGCGCGGCCGGCTGCCCCGGCCCGGAGGTCCGGTCCGCGGCCAGCTCGTGGGCGATGACGGCCGGGACCAAGCGGACGCAGGTCCACGGATTCAGTTCGAGGGCCGGCGGCTCCTGCCCGGGGGCTGCGGGCACGACCTCCAGCTTCAGCCGGTCGCGGTAGTAGCCGTACGCGTCGGCGGCGATCCGCAGCGCCCGGACGCGGCCCTCGCGGCGGTTCACCCGGTAGGCGTGCACCGTGGTGCCCAGGCACCGGCGCGTCCAGTGCGGGCCGTCCAGCTCGGGGGTCGGCTCCAGGGTGCGGGCGGACGGCAGGGAGCGGAGCCGGGCCTCTTGCGCGGGGGTGAGGACGCACACCTCGCGCAGCCGGGCCACGATGAAGCCGAAGTACTCGCCGAGGCCGGAGTGGCGCAGACGGGCCTCGAAGCGGGAGACGTCGAAGGCCGGCAGGGCGAGCGCCATCAGCAGGTCGTTGACGTCCTTCGCGGTCACAAAATAGTCCCCGGCGGCGTTGTTGACGCAGCAGGCCAGGTTCTCCTCCGGGGCGATCACCTCCAGTCCGGGCTCGTGCCGGGGCAGTACGTCGGCCAGGCCGATCCGGGCGCAGTGGCGCACCGAGTAGTCGCCGAAGTGCAGGTCGATGTTGAGCTCCGAGCCGCCCTCGGGGGCCAGCAGGTTGATCTGGCCGTACAGCAGCCCTGCCGCCGGGTCGTACTTGAACCAGGGCAGCTCGTTCGGGTTGTAGACGTGTCCGTACTCGCGGCGCAGCAACTGCGACAGGAAGTAGGCGTCGGCCCGTCGGCGGACGAAGAGGTCGAGGTCGCCGAAGTCCCGGATGCCGGGGTCCGGGTACGTGACCCGGGCGCCGAGGCCCTTGATGGCGAACAGCTCGATGCCGTGCTCGCGGGCGATGTCGTCCAGGCGCTTGAGGTTCTCCTCGATCAGCCCGTGCATCTCCCTGATCCGGGTGGCCCGCGGCCGGATCGCCTCCATGCAGGCGGCCACGGCGGGGGAGGACTCCGCGTACGGGGCGAGCCGCGGCATGACGATGCTGCGGGTGCGGTGGTTGCCCAGGATCCGGGCGGCCTCCTCGCCGCCGACCGCCTCGACCGCGGCGATCGAGCGCTCCACGGAGAAGCGCGGCTGGAGCACGGCGAGGCTCATCAGCGCGATCAGGTCGTCCCGGTCATGCGGTGTGGCGGGCTTGATCAGGGATGTCTTGAGCGCCATCAGGGACTCTCTCCTTCGTGCGGCGGCATACCGTCCACCGCGAGGGACTGGTTCTTGTATGCGGCCAGGCTGGTCACCTCGGGACCGAACCAGGCGGGGCAGTCGAAGGCGCGGGCCGCCTCCTCGCTGTCGAACTCGACCTCGACGGTGCGCAGTCCGGACAGCGCGCCGTGGTACACGTCGAGGTGGAACAGGGTTCCGCCCGCCTCGAAGCTGTACCGGTCCTTCTCCAGGCGGGCTGCGGCGGTCGCCGGCCACAGGCCGGTGAACTCGGCCTCGGTGAGCTCGCGTTCGACCTCGGTGCGGACCATTCCGGAGCCCCGCTTCAGGGTCAGGAACCAGCGGCCCGCGGCGTCGCGCAGCCGGACCTCGGTGCCGTCCGGCGAGATGGACACGTATCCCTGCGCGATGCGCCGGGGCTCGGTGCCGGCCGGCGGGGGCTCGGCGCCGGCTTCGACCAGGAACTTCCGCTCGATCTCCAGGGCCATCTAGAGCTCCCCCGCGGTGGCCGCGGCGGCCGGCACTCCCATGCGCCGGGCCCGCCGTCCCGTCAGCAGGGCGCCGACGCCGGCCGCGGCCAGCAGCACGGCGCCGTAGACCAGCCAGCCGGTGGCGTCCGCGCCGACGACCAGGGCCATGGCGACGGGGCCGGCGATCGAGACGATGCCGGTGCTCAGGTCGAAGGCGGCCAGGTACTCGTTCTTGCGGTCCGCCGGGGCGAGTTCGTACGAGATCGTCCACCAGGCGGGGGACTCCAGCATCTCGCCGAAGGTCAGGAAGACGGCCGCCGCCAGCAGCACGCCGATCACTGCGTACGAGGTGAGGTCCGCGGACCAGGCCAGCAGCAGCGACGCCACCGCGAAGGCCACCGCGCTCGTCGAGATGCCCCTGCCCGCGGACGGGACGTCCGCCGTCCGCTGCGTGAAGCGGTACTGGAGGATCACCACCATCAGGGTGTTGACCACGACGACGAGTCCGACCATCGCCTTCGGGATGTTGTCGTGCCGCAGCGCCCACAACGGCAGGCCCACGTCAAGCACCACGAGGCTGCTGCCGAAGACGGCGGCACACACGGTCAGGGCGAAGTACTCCCAGTCGCGCAGCACCGACCAGTCCGTGCGCTCCCGGGACACCTCCAGCGGCCCGGCCGGGCTGAGCCGGGCCACGCACAGGGCGCCGAAGAAGAAGGACAGCCCGTTGACGAACAGGCCCGCCTGGAGCAGTAGGTCCGAACCGGAGGAGACGAGCAGCGCGCCGGCCGCCCCGGACAGCAGGTAACCGATGTTGCGCAGGGCCCGGATCACGCCGAGCATGCCGGCGCGCTCGCCCTCGCCGAGGACGGCGACGGTCAGGGTCTGGTTCAGGCCGCGGCTGCCCGCACGGGCGGCGGCGGCCAGCACCGAGACCACCAGCACCCCGGTGAGGCCTTGCACGAACGGCAGCACGCAGAACAGCAGGCCCAGGACAACCTTGCTGATCACCGTGAAGCGGTGCACGCCGATCCGGCCGGCCAGCGCCCCGTTGGGGACGGTGAGCAGCAGTTCGCACACGCCCGACACGGACAGGACCAGCGCGAGCTCGCCCGCGCCGAGGCCGGCTGACAGTACGGCGAAGAACGGCAGGCAGACGGCGGCCATGCCGGTGCCCGCCGCGTCGACGAGTCCGTTGAAGGCGAGGACCCGCTTGGGCCCGCCGGTCTTGAACACGTCCCACCAGCCGAGCCCGGACAGTGCCCGGCTGAGGGCCGATCCCGTGGTCATCGGCCCTCCGCCAGCCGCTCGGCGATCCTCGGGTGGGCCAGCAGTGCGCCGAGGGCCCGCGCGGTGTTCGCCTCGACGCCGCTGTCGTCGACCTCGTGCCGGATCCAGCCCCACTTCTCGGTGACGGCGCGGAACACGCCGGCCGTCTCCTCCTGCATGGTCAGGAAGGAGTCCTCGCTGCGCTCGCCCGCCGGACCGTAGTCCTCCAGTGCGCCGATGGCGCCCTTCTGGGCGGTGCGCCAGCGGTAGGCGTCGGCGGCCCTGCCGTCGATGAGGATGCCGACGTCGGGCTGGAGCAGGGCGGAGCCGAAGACCGAGGTGAGCGCGTCGTACAGGAACTCGGTGAGCTCGGCGGTGCGGTCGCCGTCCTGTGCGTCGGCGAGGCGGCGGGCCACCATCAGTTCCTTCAGCACGTGCTTGAGGGGGTAGGACTCCTGCACGACGACGGCACCGCGGCGCAGGGCGGGCCCGGCGACCTCGGAGGCCAGGATCACGTTCCCGGCGATCTCGACGAACGCGGCCGCGAGGGCCCCGGCCGCGCTGTTCTCGTGGACCGGCTCGGCAGCCAGCTCCTTCTCGTGGCCGCCCGCCTCCCAGGAGGGATAGTCGCGGGGCAGGTCGATGCGCTCGCCGCCGCGCAGCCCGCCGCCGTAGAGGCAGCGGAAGGTCTCCAGCCACAGCTGCTGGAGGGCGACGGCCGGCCAGGGCGCGTCGGCCTGCGGCAGTACGGAGCGCCAGGCGATCGTGACGACCTCCTGTCCCGCGGCGCGCATGCGTTCCTCGAAGGCGCGGCACAGCGTGCTCTTGCCTATGCCGTCCATGCCGAGGAAGGCCACTGTCAGGCCTGTTGCCATTTCCACTCCAGGGTGTCGCGTGGGGATGGGTGCGTGTGGTGCGGGGGGTCCGGCGGCCATCAGCAGGCCGCGGGACGGAGTACACGGGTGTCGAGGGCGTCGGCGATGTCCTGCGCGTAGTGCCGGATCCCGGCGGCCTCGCCGGCTTCCAGCGCGGCGGCCAGCCGGGCCCCTGCCTCCTCCCGGCGGGAGCCGGTGGCCAGTGCCTGGGCGAGGATCAGCTCGTACCAGACCGGCCGGCCTGCGTCGACGGTGTGGGCGTAGCTGACCCCGGCCACGGGCCGGAAGGAGAGCCGCTCCAGCCGCCCGACGCGGGGGAACTCGGAGAGCTCCGCCGGGTGCACGAAGAGCCGGGCCTCCAGAGCGTGGGTGGTGCGGTCCACCCGGACCGTCCCGGGGGTGATCGGCTCGTCGGCCGCGATCCTGAGCTGGAGGGCGATGACGTCGAGCCCGCACTGGCTCTCCGACATCCGGTAGGCCAGCGGCAGCCGGCCGTTGACCTCCATGAAGAAGTAGTCGTCCCCGTCGACGAGGAACTCCACGGTGACGACGTTGGTCAGGCCGAACGCGAGGGCCAGCCGCCCGGCGTCCGCCCGCATCCGCCCGACCAGCCCGGCCGGGACGCCCAGCACCGGCGCGGCCTCAAGGAGCTTGAGGCCGTCGGCGCTCAACAGGGTTTCCCGCTCGCCCAGTTCGGCGACCGTACCGTACACGTCGATGGCGAGGCTGATGCCGACGACCCGGCAGTCGGCCCGGAACTGCTCGGCGTACCAGCGCGGGCCGCCGTCCGCTCCCGCGGCGCCGGGTACCAGTGCGGCCAGTTCGGCCGGGGTGTGGACGATCCGCACGCCCTGGCCGCCGTAGCCGGCGGCCGGCTTGAGGATCACCGGCCAGCCGGTCCGCTCGGCGAACGCGGCCAGCCCGGCGCGGGTGTGGTCCGTGTGGTGCGGCAGCACGGGGACGCCGTGCCGCTCCGCCACCTCGATGGCGCGCTGCTTGTCGGCGACGGAGCGCAGTGCCCCGGCGGACGGGCCGACGAAGCGCAGCCCCGCCGCCGCCAGGCGCTCCGGCAGTTCGGGGTCCTCGGCGAGCGCCCCGTAGCCCGGGTAGACGGTGTCGGCCCCGCTGCGCAGGGCGGCCTCCACCACCCGGTCCACCGAGTCGTACGTGTCCCGCATGCCCCAGCCGCCGACGCTGAAGCGGTGGTCGCCGGCTTCGGCATGCCGGTCCTGCGGGTCGGAGGCGGCCGTCAGGACCGTGCTGACGAGCCCCATCGCGCGGCAGGTCTCGGCGGCGCGCACGGCGATCGCGGCCCGGTTGGCCACGAGGACGTGCCGGAGCGGGCGGAAGTCCGGCCGTGTCATCGCGCGTCCTCCCCGACGACGGCCGCGAAGCGGATCAGCAGCTTCTCGGCGGCCTCGGCGATCCGCCGGACGGTGGCCTCGTCGTGGGCGTCCCGGCTGTACGACCACTTGGCGCGGAGCCGGCCGCCGGTGACGTCCGCATGGATCTTGATCTTGTAGGGCTGGGACCGGTTCCGGGTCATCTCCAGCCCCAGGTCGCCGTCGGCCGCGTGGAACGGCGCCGAGAACTCGACGTCGTGCAGCTGGTGCCCCAGGTAGTTCAGGTAGATGTCCGGCTTCGGCAGGGCCGCCAGGGCCGCCCGGGCCGCGGCGTCGTCGTGGAGGAAGCGCAGGGCGCCCCAGGTCACTTCGAAGCCCCTGATCCGCCGCAGCTGCCGGGCGGTCTCCGCCAGCAGCGCGGCGTCCGACCGGTCCCTCGGTACGTCGACCACGTAGGGCGTGACGCTGTTGAGCCAGCCCACCGAGCCGCCCGGCTCGACCGCGCCGGACGGGTCGGTCCGCCCGTGCCGGCACAGGGCGACCGCGGAGGCCGAGCCGCCGGTCTCGGCCGCGTGTGCGGCCGAGATGGCCGAGACGAGGGCCTCTTCGGCGGTGGCGAGCGGCCGGCGCCGGGCCGCCGTCAGGGCCTCGGTGACCTCGGTGGACCAGGTGACGGTGAAGGAGGAGATGTGGCTCAGGTGCATGCTGCCGCCCGGCCGGTCGGCCGGCAGCGGGCGCAGGCCCTCCCAGGGCAGCTCCCGCCAGGTCTCGGCGAGCAGCTCGCCGAGTGGCCCGTTGGCCAGCCGGTGCAGCGAGTTCGCGTACGCGGACGAGGACGGCGGGGCCGCGGCGTGCCAGGTGTCGGCGCCCCCGGCCAGGGCCAGGTAGGCGCAGCCCAGCTCGCGGGCCAGGATCTGGAGGGACAGGCCGTCGCAGACGAGGTGGTGGAAGGCGATCAGCAGCCGGTCGCCGGCCGGGCGCTCGAAGTAGGCGGCCCGCCAGACCGGACCGGTCTCCACGTTCAGCGAGCGCTGGAGCCGGTCCGCGTGCTCCTCGGCGTCCGCGGTGGTGTCCTCCCGGTGCCAGGCCAGAGCCACCGCCTCGGGCACCGGCACGTGGGAGAGCTCCCACGTGCCGGAGTTCCGGGTGAAGCGGGAGCGCAGCCCGCTGTGCCGCTCGCACAGGACTTCCAGGGCCCGGCGCAGGAGGGTCTGGTCGAGCCGGTGGGAGGTTCCCGCCAGCAGGGTGACGTTGTAGTGGTCCGGCTCGGGGTGCTCCCAGGCCAGGAAGCGGTGCTGGGCGGGGGTGAGCCGGGGCGGCCCGTCCGGGGCCGGGACCGCGGCGGCCGGGTGCGCGGCGGCGGGCGCTGCCGTGCCGAGCCGGGCCAGGGCGCCGAGGTCGGGGGCCTGGTACACGTCGGCGACCCGCAGCCGGAGCCCCTTCTCCAGGGCCCGGCCGGTCAGGGTCATGGCGCCCAGGCTGTCGCCGCCGAGCGCGAAGAAGTCGTCCTCCGGCCGGACGCCGGGCACTTCCAGGACCTCGCGGCAGGCCTCCGCGAGCACCTCCCACGCCGCGTCCGGAGCCCCCGCGGGCCGGGCCTCGGCCGGCTGCTGCGCGTCGGGCCGGGTGTCCGGCCGCGCGTCCGGAGCCGGTACCGCTCCGGTGCCGAGGGCCAGCCGGTCGATTTTGCCGTTGGCGCTGCGCGGCAGCGCCGGCAGCACCGTGATCCGGCCGGGCACCGCGAACCCCGGCAGGACCGCGGCAAGGTGCCCGGCCAGCTCCGCGGGCGTGGGGTCCCCGCCCTCGCGGGGGGCGACGTACGCGACGAGGCGCGCCGTCCCGTCGCCCTTCTCCAGCACGACCGCGGCCTCGGCGACGGCCGGGTGCTCGGCCAGCCGGGTCTCGACCTCGCCCAGCTCCACCCGGTTGCCGCGAATTTTCACCTGGTCGTCGATGCGGCCGACGTAGTCGATCTCGCCGTTCGGGCGGCGCCGGCCCAGGTCACCGGTCCGGTAGAGGCGGCCGCCCGGCCGCCGCGGGTCGGGCACGAACCGCTCGGCCGTGAGCTCCGGCCGGTTCAGGTAGCCCTCGGCCAGGCCGACGCCGCCGATCAGGATCTCGCCGGTCTCGCCGTCCTCGCAGGGCGTCCCGTCCTTGACGATGTCCACGAACGTGCCGGAGACCGGGGCACCGATGGTGATGTCCCAGGGGTCGACCCGGCAGGTGGTGGAGAAGATGGTCGTCTCGGTGGGCCCGTAGATGTTCCAGACCTGGTCCGCCGAGTCCAGCGCGATGGCCGTGCGCCGCGGCAGGGCCTCGCCGCCCGCGATGATCCGCAGTTCGGCGGAGGGCCGCCAGCCGTTCGCGGCCAGCGCCCCGAACAGCGAGGGCGTGCCCATCAGGAAGGTGGGCCGTCGGTCGGCGAGTGCGGCCGCGAACCGCTCCGGGTCGCGGGCCGCGCCCCGGTCCGCGAGGTGCACGCAGCCGCCGCGGACCAGCGGGAGCAGGATCTCCAGCTGGGCGAAGTCGAACGAGAAGGAGGCCATCGCGAGGACGGAGTCGTCCTCGCCGAACCCGAAGGTGCGGGCGGCGTACTCCAGGATGTTCACCAGGCCCCGGTGCGTCAGCAGCGCGCCCTTGGGGCGGCCCGTGGAGCCCGAGGTGTAGATCACGTACGCCACGGCGTCCGGGGCGGTGGCGGCGGGCTCCATCGCGGCCCGGGGCTCGGGGAGTTCGTCCGCGCGCACGATCCGGCACCAGCCCTCGAAGGCGGCCGCGGTCGCGGCCTCCGCCACCAGCAGCGCGACACCGGCGTCCTCGGCCATGAAGGCGAGCCGCTCGGCCGGGTACTCGGTCTCCAGGGGCAGGTACGAGGCGCCGGTCCGCAGCACCCCGAGCACCGCCGCCACCATGGAGCGGGTACGGGTCAGGTGGATGCCGATCCGGTCCCCGGGCGCCGCGCCCGCGGCCCGCAGGGCGTGGCCGATCCGGTCCGCCTCCGCGTCGAGTTCGGCGTAGGTCCAGGCGCCGTCCGCGTCGCGGACGGCCACCCGGTCCGGAGTCCTCCCGGCTTGCCGCCGGAACAGCTCGTGCACCGAATCGGCGTCAGTGTGCATGGGTCGCTGGGTCCCTTCTGTGTGCTGTGCCCGCAATGTCTGCGCGGCGGATGCCGCGGTGGCGGGGCTGGTCATGGACGGCTCCCGAAGGTCTGCCGGTACAACTCCAGTTCCGCCTCCAGGGCGGCGACGACGTGGGCGCCGCGCTTGAAGCCGTGGCGCTCCCCGTCGAAGAGCAGGTGCCGGTACGGGATCCCCCGCCGGCGGGCGCCGTCCAGGAAGCCGGCCGCCTGTCCGGGCGGGCAGATCGGGTCGTCGGTGCCCTGGAGCAGCAGGAACGGGGCTGTGAGGCCGGCCGTGTTGGACGCGGGTGAGCGCTCCTCGTAGCGGGCGCGCTCGGCCGGCCACGGCCCCACGAGGGTGTCGCAGCAGTACGCCTCGAACTCGCCGTGCCGCTGCCCGGCGCGCCAGACCGCCATGTCGAGGATCGGGTAGTAAAGGGCGCCGCACCGGTAGAGGTCGCTCCGGGTCAGCGAGACCGCTGCCGTCCAGCCGCCCGCGCTGCGTCCCCGGATGCCCAGGCGCCCGCCGTCGGCGAGGCCCTCCGCGACCAGGCCCGCGGCGACCGTCGCGCAGTCGTCGGCGTCCTGGAGGCCCCAGGCGTGCCGCAGCCGGTCGCGGTACGCGCGCCCGTATCCGGCGGAGCCCGCGTAGTCGACCGCGGCGACGCCGATGCCCCGGCTGGTGAAGTACGCGACCTCCAGGGAGAACGCGGCGGGGAAGCGGTCGGTGGGACCGCTGTGCGCGAACACGACGTACGGCGGGAGCTCGCCGGCGGGGCCGGCGAACCGCGGGTTGCGCGGCGGGAAGAGGACCGCGTGCACGTCCTGTCCGCGGACGTCGGTGAAGGTCCGCTGCGAGGGCACCGGGAGGTAGGCCTCGTCGATGTCGGACCGGTGGACTGACAGGGTTTCGGCCCGCCCCGTGCGCGCGTCGACCAGGAGGGCTGCGAAGTCCCGGGCCGGGCCGGCTCCCACCGCCAGGATGCGGTCGCCGTCGGCGCAGAGCAGAGCCGCCCACTCGGTGAACTCGGGTGCCAGGGGTTTCAGCTCGCCGCTCCCGGTGTCCAGGACGGACAGGCCCGAACCGTCGGGGCCGTGGTGGAGCACGGCCACCCGGGAGCCGTCCAGCGGCGCGCACCAGCTGAACCCGATCTTGGTGAGCGGCCCGGCGAACTCCTCGGCACGGGGGCAGAGCGCGACCGCCGCGCCGGTGTTGGTGTCCGCCGCCCCGCCGGTGCCGGCCGCGACCCGGTACAGGTTCCACCACCCGCTGCGGTCGGTGACCGCGTACAGGGAGTCGGGGCCGGCCCACTCCACCTGGGCCACGGCCTCCTCGGGGCCGCCGGCCACGACGCGGGGCACGCCGAGGGTGAGGGTGGCGCCGTCCTCCAGGACGTCGGCCACGCAGGCCTCGGACCCGTCCCAGGGCATCCGGGGGTGGTCCCAGGCGATCCAGGCGACCCGGCGCCCGTCGGGGGAGAGCCGGGGGCCGGTGAAGAAGTCCCGGCCGGCCGCGAGGACGCGGACCGCGTCCGCGTCGGCCGCGGCGCGGCCGTCGAGCGGCACGGCCACGAGGTCGCGCACGGCCTCGGGGTCCGCGCCGGCGCTCCACCGCTCGCGCACGCACCACACCTCGGCCGCCCGCTCCACGACGACCGGGTCCACGTAGTGCGCCTTCGCACCCGCCTCGGGCGGGGCCGTCAGCGGCCGGGGCCCGGACGCCCCGGCCGCGTCGGGCTCGTGGCGGGTGTGGCGCGTGGTTTCGGGCGG
>NZ_JBNNPF010000072.1:0-33571 GCF_050275515.1 Streptomyces sp. NPDC004126
AGGCCCGGGCGAGCGCGTGGACGCGCCGTGGCAGGGGCAGGCGGAGTCGGTGACGTACACACCGGCCCGTACGGGGCCAGGGGCAGGCCCTGCGCAGCGGTCAGTCCTGCGACGGGACGGTCTCCCGGAAGGCGGCCAGGTCGGCGGAGGTCTTGGACGCGATGAACTCCGTGATGCGGTAGGCGCAGACGCCCGCCACCACGAAGGGGTCCCCGGCCGCTATCGCCTCGATCTCGCCCCGCGAGACCCCGCGGGCCAGGATCATCCCGCCGTCACGCGGGACCTTGCGCCCCGAGGCGAGGAAGACGCCGGACGCGTAGTACCCGTCCAGCCACGCGAGGTGGGCGTCCATCTGCTCTTCGACGGCTTCGATGGGCGCGGTGTAGCTGAGCTCCATGATGAACATGATCGCCAGGCTACCCTCGCACCCCATGACGACTGTGAAGACCCCCGCCGACGAGGCCGAGGCCCGGGCGATACAGGACGAACTCCGCGGCCGCGTCGTGCTCGACGAGGTCGGCCCCCCGCCCGGACAGGGGCTGGTCGCCGGGGTGGACGTGGCCTACGACGACGAACGGGACCTGGTCGCGGCCGCCGCCGTCGTGCTGGACGCCGCCACCCTGGAGGTCGTGGCCGAATCCACCTCCGCCGGGCGCGTCAGCTTCCCGTACGTGCCCGGCCTGCTGGCCTTCCGCGAGCTGCCGGCCGTGCTCGCCGCCCTGGAGGCCCTCCCCGTCACCCCCGACCTCGTCGTCTGCGACGGCTACGGCCTCGCCCACCCGCGCGGCTTCGGCCTGGCCTGCCACCTCGGGGTGGTCGCGGGCCTGCCCAGCATGGGCGTCGCGAAGAACCCCTTCACCTTCACCTTCGAGGAACCGGGCGCCCCGCGCGGCGAGGCCTCCCCGCTGCTCGCGCCCGACGGGGCGGTCGTCGGCCGGGCACTGCGCACCCAGCACGGGATCAAGCCGGTGTACGTGTCCGTCGGCCACCGCGTCTCACTGGACAACGCCTGTGCCCACGCCCTCGCGCTGAGCCCCCGCTTCCGCGTCCCCGAGACCACTCGGCACGCCGACTCCCTGTGCCGGCGCGCCCTCCGGGAGGCCGTCGACGCCCTCCGGTGACGGGCGCTCGCCCGTGTGTTCGCGACCCTGGTGCATTTGAGCGAACTCGGCCGGTGAAGCCCGAGCCCCCGTGCACGGCCCAATGCCCCTTGTGCTCGTCTTTGTCCGGTACGCGCGGTACCGACGGTGCGCAGCCCGGCTGCGCTTGGCGGCGGAAGGGGCAGATTCGTGAGCAGAGGTACGAACGGAGCGGGCCGGAGGACGCGGCAGCGGCGGGCGGTGGCCGCGCTGAGCGCGCTCGGAGTCGTCGCCGGGCTCGCGGCCGGCGCGCTGGCGGCTCCGGCCGGCGCCGCGGCGGCGCAGGCGGTCCCCGGGGGCTCCGCGGCGGTCTCCGATCCGAAGCGGCCGGAGGGGATCCCCGTCGCGTGCGACGGGAAGGTCTACCTCTCGAAGGGTGATCCGGACCAGCTCTACACCGTCGAACGGGAGCCCGGAAAGGTCCGGTTGAAGGAGCTGGGGGAGCCGACGCCCTTCCTCTACAACGCCATCGGCGTGAACCCGGACGACCGCTTCCTGTACGGGACCACGTTCGGCGACGGGCTCAACAAGCTGGTCCGCTTCGACGGCAAGGGCGAGTACGTCCTGTACGAGGACGAGATCGAGGGCCTGCCGGAAGCCCTCTACATCTCGGGCACGTTCGACGACGAGGGCAACTACTTCGTCCTGGCGGACAACACGGGTCTGATCCAGCAGATCGACGTGAAGCACAACAAGCTCGTCCGGACGATCGACATCAAGGCCCTGGCTCCCGACGCCCTCGACATCTTCGACATCGCCTTCCACGACGGGTACCTCTGGGGCTCGACCGAGGCGGGCGCCATCGTACGGATCGACGTCGAGAACGCGAGCGCGGACTTCTTCCCCGGTGTCCTGCCGGGCGGTTCGGACTTCGGCGGCGTCTTCGTCTACGGCAACGGCGACCTCGGTTTCGTCCGCAACGCCGGAGAGCTCATCCGCGTCCACGTGAAGAACGCGACCGGATCCAACCCGAGGTTCACCGTGCTGTCGCGGCAGCGGGTGACGCCCGCGCAGGCGCTGGCGAACGTCGACGCCACCGCCTGCTTCTTCGACTCCTCCGCCGACCTGTCGGTCCACAAGCGCGGCCCCAAGGTCGTCAAGGCGGGCGACGACATCACCTACGACATCACGGTGAAGAACGACCGCAAGGGCGCCTCCTCCGGCTGGTCCCTGGTCGACGACCTCCCGGCGAAGGTCCTGGACCCCGCCACGGACACCGAGGGCTGCGAGATCAGCGGCGGCCTCCTCTCCTGCACCGGCGGCCCGCTGCGCGAGGGCGGCCGCGTGAAGATCACGGTGACCGGTACCGCCGCGGACGTCACCAAGCCGACCCCGGTGCCGAACACCGCCACGGTCTTCGGTGACGACGAGGACCCGCACAGGAAGAACAACACCGGCTTCGCGTCCACGAAGATCAAGCCGGCCGGCGGCGACGGGGAGGAAGAGCAGCAGGAACACAAGGAGCACAAGGAGCACGGGGAAGACGAGGAGCACAAGGAGCACGGGGGCGAGCACGGCGAGCCCGGCCGCAGCTAGCCGGCCGGGGGAGGCGGCGGGGTCCGGGCCGGAAGGAGTGCCCGGGTCCCGCCGCCGTGCGCGCTACCGCTCCGCCGCCACCCGGAAGCGGATGCCCGCCTTCTGGAGCCGGTCCAGCAGGGCGTCACCCATCGCCGCCGCCGTCGTCAGCTGCCCGGCGCGGTCCGGGAGGGCGTCGTGGGCCAGGCACAGCGCGGACTCCGCCAGCATCTTCGCGGTCTCCCCGTAACCCGGGTCACCACCCGACACCTCGGTGAACACGCGGCGGCCGCCGCCCTCGCCGACGAAGCGGACCGTGAACCAGCTGCGGGCGCGCCGCTCCGCGTCCGGGCCGTTGCCCGGCTCCCACAGCCCCATCAGCCACCGCCGGGCCGGCGGGAGCTGCGCCAGCGCCGCCGTCGCGCCCACCGCCGCCGTCAGGCCCACCGCCACCGGAAGGTGTCGCACGGAGGCGTAGTGGCGGTAGCGGAAGTCCGGCCCGTACCGCTCCAGCGCGGCCGCCGACCGGGTCACGATCCGCGGGTCCAGCACGGGCAGCGGCAGCGCCCAGGTCCCGGTCTCCCGGCTGAACCGCGGAACGCCCACGGGCCCGCGCACCCGGCGCCCCGGCAGCCGGGGCTCGTGCAGCCGGCGGGCGCGCGCGGCCGCCAGGGTCTGCGGCCCCCGGCCGAGCGCGGTCAGGGCGGAGGCGACGGTGCCGCCGGAGGCGAGCGCGCCGGCCCGCAGGAACCCGTCCACCCGCAGCGGCACCCCGGAGGGCAGCAGGCCCACCGTGAAGTACGCCCCGAGGTCGGCCGGGATCGAGTCGAACCCGCACGCGTGCACCAGCCGCGCCCCCGTCTCCCGGGCCCGCGCGTCGTGCTCGACGTACATCCGGTCCACGAACTCCGGCTCCCCGGTGAGGTCCGCGTAGTCGGTGCCCTCCTCGGCGCAGGCCGCGACCAGCTCCGCCCCGTGATGGACGTACGGTCCGACCGTGGTGGCCACCACCCGGGTGCGGGCGGCCAGTTCGCGCAGCGCCCGCGGATCCCCCGCGTCGGCCCGCAGCAGCGGCAGCCGGGCGCAGTCCGGGTTCAGGGCGGCCAGCCGCTCGCGCAGCCGCTCCAGCTTGCCCGGGTCGCGTCCGGCCAGCGCCCACCGGGTGCCGGCGGGCGCGTGCTCGGCGAGGTACTCGGCGGTCAGCGCCCCGACGAAGCCGGTGGCGCCGAAGAGCACGAGGTCGAGCTCCCGCCCCGGACGGCCGCCGCGGACGGGCTCGTTGTGGACCTGCTCGGTCATGGACCGTTCCTCCCAGCTGGTGTCGGTGGCTGAGGTTAGCGTTGACGGGGACTGTCCGGGCGAGCAGGTGTGACCTGCGGTGAGTGGAGGCGTCGATGAAGGCTGCGGTGCGCAAGTGGGAGGCGGTACGGGAGTTCGCGCTGGGGCTGCCGGAGGCCGTGGAGGAGCATCCCTGGGGGCCGGAGGACGGGGTGGTGAAGGTCAACAAGAAGATCTTCGTCTTCCTCGGCAACGCGGACGGCCCCGAGCCGCCCGGCCTGTCCGTCAAGCTCAAGGACGAGGACCTGCACGGGCACGCGATGACCGCCCCCGGTGCCGCGCCCACCGGCTACGGCCTCGGCAAGGCCGGCTGGGTCTCCGTGCCGCTGGGGGAGAAGGGGGCGCCGTCGGTGGAGGTGCTGTGCGAGTGGGTGGAGGAGAGCTACCGGACCGTCGCGCTCAAACGGCACGTGGCGCTCCTCGACGCCCGCACCGCGGACGGCGCCTGACGGGCACGTCCGGTCCGCGCCCGACGGGCACTCCCGGCCGGTGCTCCTGTCCGGAACGGGCCGAAGCGGAAACCTGCTAAGCGCTTGCTCTTGTGCTGAGTGGGGCACGTTCCTAGCATCACTGGTGTTACATCGGTTGTGTCACACACCTGCACACCCACCCACCCGTACACCAGGATGCCGGGGGCACGATGGCAGTGACAGCAGGCCCGCTCGCGGGAGTACGCGTCGTCGAACTGGCGGGCATCGGCCCCGGCCCGTTCGCCGCCATGGTCCTGGCCGACCTCGGCGCGGACGTCGTCCGCGTGGACCGGCCGGGCGGCGGAGGGCTCGCGATCGACCCGGCCCACGACGTCACCAACCGCAACAAGCGCTCCGTCCTGGTCGACCTGAAGTCCGCCGAGGGCCCCGCCCTCGTACTGGACCTGGTCGAGCGCGCCGACGTGCTGATCGAGGGCTTCCGCCCCGGGGTCGCCGAGCGGCTCGGCGTCGGCCCGGACGACTGCCTCGCCCGCAACCCGAAGCTGGTCTACGGCCGGATGACCGGCTGGGGCCAGGAGGGCCCGCTCGCCCACACGGCCGGGCACGACATCGCGTACATCGCCGTCACCGGCGCACTCGGCATGATCGGCAACCCCGGCGAGCCCCCGGCCGTCCCCGCCAACCTGGTCGGCGACTACGCGGGCGGCTCGCTCTACCTCGTCATCGGCATCCTCGCCGCCCTCCACCACGCCCGCGGCCCCGAGGGCGCCGGCCAGGTCGTGGACGCCGCGATCGTCGACGGCACCGCCCACCTCACCGCCATGATCCACGGCATGGTCGCGGCCGGCGGCTGGCAGGACCGGCGCGGCGCCAACCTCCTGGACGGCGGCTGCCCCTTCTACGGCACCTACGAGACCTCCGACGGCCAGTACATGGCCGTCGGAGCGCTGGAGCAGCAGTTCTACGACACCTTCACGGAGCTCCTCGGCATCGCCGACCGGGCCCCCGCCCGCAAGGACCTCGCCCGCTGGGGCGAGCTGCGCGAGGCCGTCGCCGCGCGCTTCAAATCCCGTACGCGCGAGGAGTGGACGGCCGTCTTCGAGGGGACCGACGCCTGCGTGGCACCCGTCCTCTCGCTCCGCGAAGCCCCGCACCACCCCCACCTCGCCGCCCGCGCCACCTTCACCGACTTCGGCGGCACCCTCCAGCCCGCCCCCGCCCCGCGCTTCTCCGCGACCCCGACCCGCGTCGCCTCCGGCCCCGCCATGCCCGGCGCGGACACCGGCTCCGTGGCCGCCGACTGGGGCGTACCGGCACTGCTCCCGAAAGAGGCCTGATGGAACTGTCCATGCTGCTCGACTACGCCGGCGATCCGCGCCGCGCCGCCGACGAGGCGGCCGCGCTGGAGTCGGCCGGACTCGACGCCGTGTGGGTCGCCGAGGCCTGGGGCTTCGACTCCCCGACGATCATGGGCTACCTGGCGGCCCGCACCGAGCGCATGAAGATCGGCTCGGCCATCGTCAACGTCTACTCCCGCACCCCCGCCCTCATCGCCCAGACCGCCGCGGGCCTGGACGCCGTATCGGGCGGCCGCGCCCTGCTCGGCCTCGGCGCTTCCGGCCCGCAGGTGATCGAGGGCTGGCACGGGAAGCCGTACGACAAGCCGCTCGGCCGCACCCGCGAGACCGTCGACCTGTGCCGGCGCATCTGGCGCCGCGAGACGATCGACCACCACGGCATCACCGACATGCCGCTGCCCGCCGCCAAGGGCGGACGACACGGCAAGCCCCTGAAGATCCTCACCCGCCCGGTCCGCGACCGGATCCCCGTGTACGTGGCCTCCCTCGGCCCCGCGAACGTCGCGCTGACCGCCGAGATCGCCGACGGCTGGCTGCCCACCCTCTTCATCCCGGAGAAGGCCCGCGCCGTGTGGGGCGGCGCCCTCGCCGAGGGGACCGCCAAACGCGCACCGGAGCTCGGCCCGCTCCAGACCGTCGCGGGCGGCCTGCTGGCCATCGGCGAGGACGCGGCCGCCGCCCGCGACCTCGCCCGGCCCCAGATCGCCCTCTACGTCGGAGGGATGGGCGCCGTCGGCAAGAACTTCTACAACGACCTCGCCGTCGCCTACGGCTACGAGGAGCAGGCCCGCCGCATCCAGGAGCTGTACCTCGCCGGCCGCAAGCGCGACGCGGCGGCCGCCGTCCCGGACGAGTTCTGCGAACTGATGACCCTGTGCGGCCCCGAGGGGTACGTGCGCGAGCGCGTCGAGGCCTTCCGGGAGGCCGGCGTCACCATGCTCAACGTCACACCGGTCGGCCCGGACCCGGCCCGGCTGATCGAAACCGTCAAGAGCTGGCTGTAGGGGGCCCCGATGCGACGCCGCATCTACGACGCCGACCACGAGGCGTTCCGCGAGACCGTGCGCACCTTCCTGCACAAGGAGGTGCTGCCGCACTACGAGCAGTGGGAGAAGGACGGCATCGTCAGCCGCGAGGCCTGGCGGGCCGCCGGCCGGCAGGGCCTGCTGGGCCTGGCGGTCCCCGAGGAGTACGGGGGCGGCGGCAACCCGGACTTCCGCTACGCGGCGGTGCTCGCCGAGGAGTTCACCCGCGCCGGTGCCCCGGGGCTCGCGATCGGCCTGCACAACGACATCATCGGCCCCTACCTGACCTCGCTGGGCACCGAGGAGCAGAAGCGCCGCTGGCTGCCCGGATTCTGCTCCGGCGAGACCATCACCGCCATCGCGATGACCGAGCCCGGCGCCGGCTCCGACCTCCAGGGGATCCGCACCAGCGCCGAGGACCGGGGCGACCACTGGCTGCTCAACGGCTCCAAGACCTTCATCTCCAACGGCATCCTCGCCGACCTGGTGATCGTCGTCGCGAAGACCACCCCCGAGGGCGGGGCGCACGGACTGTCCCTGCTGGTCGTCGAGCGCGGCGCCGAGGGCTTCGAACGCGGCCGCAACCTCGACAAGATCGGCCAGAAGTCCCAGGACACCGCCGAACTGTTCTTCAACGACGTACGCGTCCCCAAGGAGAACCTCCTCGGCGAGCTGAACGGCGCCTTCGTCCACCTGATGACCAACCTGGCGCAGGAGCGCATGGGCATCGCGATGGCCGCCATCGCCGCCGCCGAACACCTGCTGGAGATCACCACCACGTACGTCAAGGAACGCGAGGCCTTCGGCCGGCCGCTCGCCAAGCTCCAGCACATCCGGTTCGAGATCGCCGAGATGGCCACCGAGTGCGCGGTCACCCGCACCTTCCTCGACCGCTGCATCACGGACCACGCCAACGGGGAACTGGACCACGTCCACGCCTCGATGGCCAAGTGGTGGGCCACCGAACTCCAGAAGCGGGTGGCCGACCGCTGCCTCCAGCTGCACGGCGGCTACGGCTACATGACCGAATACCGGGTGGCACGGGCCTTCACCGACGGCCGCATCCAGACCATCTACGGCGGCACGACCGAGATCATGAAAGAGATCATCGGCCGCTCCCTCCTCGGCTGAACCCGCCCCCCGACCTCCCCCTCGGACACCTTCGAAAGGCCTGACCAGTGAGCACCGAAGCTTACGTATACGACGCGATCCGCACCCCGCGCGGCCGGGGCAAGGCCAACGGCGCCCTGCACGGCACCAAGCCGATCGACCTGGTCGTCGGCCTCATCGACGCCCTGCGCGAGCGCAACCCCGGCCTGGACCCCGCGACCATCGACGACATCGTGCTCGGCGTGGTCGGCCCCGTCGGCGACCAGGGCTCCGACATCGCCCGCATCGCCGCCATCGCCGCTGGGCTGCCGGACACCGTGGCCGGCGTACAGGAGAACCGCTTCTGTGCCTCCGGCCTGGAGGCCGTCAACCTGGCCGCCGCCAAGGTCCGCTCCGGCTGGGAGGACCTCGTCCTCGCGGGCGGCGTCGAGTCCATGTCCCGCGTCCCCATGGCCTCCGACGGCGGCGCCTGGTTCGCCGACCCCATGACCAACTGGGACACCGGCTTCGTCCCGCAGGGCATCGGCGCCGACCTGATCGCCACCATCGAGGGATTCTCCCGGCGTGACGTGGACGAGTACGCCGCCCTGTCCCAGGAGCGCGCCGCCACCGCCATCAAGGAGGGCCGCTTCGCCAAGTCCGTGGTCCCCGTCACCGACCGCAACGGCCTGGTCGTCCTGGACCACGAGGAGTTCGTCCGCCCCGGCACCACCGCCGACACCCTCGCCAAGCTGAAGCCCTCCTTCGCCGACATCGGCGACCTCGGCGGCTTCGACGCCGTCGCCCTGCAGAAGTACCACTGGATCGAGAAGATCGACCACGTCCACCACGCCGGCAACTCCTCCGGCATCGTCGACGGCGCCTCCCTCGTCGCCATCGGCACCCGCGAGGCGGGCGAACGCAACGGCCTGCGCCCGCGCGCCCGTATCGTCTCCGCCGCCGTCTCCGGCTCCGAGCCCACCATCATGCTCACCGGCCCCGCCCCGGCCACCCGCAAGGCCCTCGCCAAGGCCGGGCTGACCATCGACGACATCGACCTGATCGAGATGAACGAGGCCTTCGCCGGCGTCGTGCTGCGCTTCGTCAAGGACATGGGCGTCTCCCTGGACAAGGTCAACGTCAACGGCGGCGCCATCGCCCTCGGCCACCCCCTCGGCGCCACCGGAGCCATGCTCCTCGGCACCGTCGTCGACGAACTGGAGCGCCAGGACAAGCGCTACGGCCTCGTCACCCTCTGCGTCGGCGGCGGCATGGGCGTCGCCACCGTCGTCGAACGCCTGTAGCCGTGCGGCGCAGCGAAGGTCCGACCACCCCGTAGCGCGGGGCCGCCCGGCCGGTGCCACAGCGGCCCGCCGGCGAACGCCCCGCCCGCCCCCGGCCCTGCCGAACCAGACTTCCACGGAGAGACCCACCCCATGACCGAGACCCGCACCATCCGCTGGGAACAGGACGAGACCGGCGTCGTCACCCTGGTCCTCGACGACCCGGGCCAGTCCGCCAACACCATGAACCAGGCCTTCAAGGACTCCATCGCGGCGATCGCCGACCGCGCCGAGGCCGAGAAGGACTCCATCCGCGGCATCATCTACACCTCCGCCAAGAAGACCTTCTTCGCCGGCGGAGACCTCAAGGACATGATCCGGCTCCGCCCCGAGGACGCCCGGCTCGCCTTCGACACCGGCACCGAGATCAAGCGGTCCCTGCGCCGCATCGAGACCCTCGGCAAGCCCGTCGTAGCCGCCATCAACGGCGCCGCCCTCGGCGGCGGTTACGAGATCTGCCTCGCCTCCCACCACCGCGTCGCCCTCGACGCCCCCGGCTCCAAGATCGGCCTGCCCGAGGTCACCCTCGGCCTGCTCCCCGCCGGCGGCGGCGTCACCCGCACCGTCCGCCTGATGGGCATCGCCGACGCGCTCCTCAAGGTCCTGCTCCAGGGCACCCAGTACAACCCGCAGCGCGCCCTCGCGGCCGGCCTCGTCCACGAACTGGCCGCCACCCCCGAGGAGATGCTCGCCAAGGCCCGCGCCTTCATCGACGCCAACCCCGAGTCGAAGCAGCCCTGGGACGTCCCCGGCTACAAGATCCCCGGCGGTACGCCGTCCAACCCGCGCTTCGCCGCCAACCTCCCGGCCTTCCCCGCCAACCTCAAGAAGCAGCTGAACGGCGCCCCCTACCCGGCGCCGCGCAACATCCTGGCCTGCGCCGTCGAGGGGTCCCAGGTCGACTTCGAGACCGCCCTGA
The DNA here is from genome assembly GCF_050275515.1 of Streptomyces sp. NPDC004126. Classification (NCBI taxonomy): domain Bacteria; kingdom Bacillati; phylum Actinomycetota; class Actinomycetes; order Kitasatosporales; family Streptomycetaceae; genus Streptomyces; species Streptomyces sp. NPDC004126. The sequence goes on from NZ_JBNNPF010000072.1 coordinate 10,158, forward strand.
CCATCGAGGCCCGGTACTTCACCGAGCTGGTCACCGGCCAGACCGCGAAGAACATGATCCAGGCGTTCTTCTTCGACCTCCAGGCCGTCAACGCCGGCCGCAGCCGCCCCCAGGGGACCGAGCCCCGCAAGGTCCGCAAGGTCGCCGTCCTCGGCGCCGGCATGATGGGCGCGGGCATCGCCTACTCCTGCGCCCGCGCGGGCATCGAGGTCGTCCTCAAGGACGTCACCGCCGAGGCCGCCGCCAAGGGCAAGGCGTACTCCGAGAAGCTGCTCGACAAGGCGCTCGCCAAGGGCCGCACCACCGAGGCCGAGCGCGCCGAGCTGCTCGCCCGGATCACGGCGACCGCCGACGCCGCCGACCTGGCCGGCTGCGACGCCGTCATCGAGGCCGTCTTCGAGGACACCGCCCTCAAGCACAAGGTGTTCCAGGAGATCCAGGACGTCGTCGCCCCCGACGCGCTGCTCTGCTCCAACACCTCCACCCTCCCCATCACCGGGCTCGCCGAAGGCGTCTCGCGCCCCGCCGACTTCATCGGCCTGCACTTCTTCTCGCCGGTCGACAAGATGCCGCTCGTGGAGATCATCAAGGGCGACCGCACCGAGGACGAGGCCGTCGCCCGCGCCTTCGACCTGGTCCGCCAGATCAACAAGACCCCGATCGTCGTCAACGACTCGCGCGGCTTCTTCACCTCGCGCGTCATCGGTCAGTTCATCAACGAGGGCGTGGCCATGGTCGGCGAGGGCATCGAGCCCGCCTCCGTCGAACAGGCCGCCGCCCAGGCCGGCTACCCGGCCAAGGTGCTGTCGCTGATGGACGAGCTGACCCTCACCCTCCCGCGCAAGATCCGCAACGAGACCCGCAAGGCCTTCGAGGCAGAGGGCCGCGAGTGGACCGAGCACCCGGCCGACCGGGTCATCGACCGGATGGTCGACGAGTTCGGCCGCCCCGGCCGCAGCGGAGGCGGCGGCTTCTACGAGTACGACGAGAGCGGCCGGCGCAGCCGCATCTGGCCCGGCCTGCGCGAACACTTCGCCAAGCCGGACGCGCGGATCCCGTTCGAGGACATGAAGGAGCGGATGCTCTTCTCCGAGGCCCTGGACACCGTCCGCTGCCTCGACGAAGGCGTCCTCACCTCGATCGCCGACGCCAACATCGGCTCCATCATGGGCATCGGCTTCCCCGCCTGGACCGGCGGCGTGATCCAGTACATCAACGGCTACGAGGGCGGCCTGCCCGGCTTCGTGGCCCGTGCCCGCGAGCTGGCCGCCACCTACGGCGAGCGCTTCACCCCGCCGGCCTCCCTGGTGGCGAAGGCCGAGCGCGGCGAGACGTACGCCGACTAGCACGGCCCGTGGCCCCCGGCCCGCCCGCCCGCCCGCATGCGCGGGCGCGCGGGCCGGGTCCGGGGGACCTGCCGGACCCTCAGGCCCGCAGGTACGCGAACACCCCGCGCTCCGCGCCGCCGTCCGGGGCGGACCAGCCGGCCAGCACCTGCCCGAGCAGCCCCTCGCCGGAGGCGGTCCCGGGGCGCAGCACCCGGTTGAGGGTCAGGGTCAGTACCGGGGCGTCCTGACCCGCCGGGCCCGTCGTGATCTCCGTACCGGCGGCGGTGTCCGCCACCCTTCCCGGGCCCGTCAGGCCCGCCGGCACGCCGCGCCCCCCGGAACGCACCTCCACCGTCGCGTCGGGGGTGTCCGTCTCGCTCTGGGCCTGGGCCACCGCCCCGCCCGCCAGCAGCGCCAGCAACTGCTCGACCAGGACGAAGTCGTGGGCGCCGTCGTAGACCCAGCGCCTGCCCAGGACCCCGTGCTCCAGCGTGCCGACCAGGCCCGCCTCCGCACCCTCCAGCGGCGCACCCCGGTAGGTCAGCGGCGCCAGGTAGGAGACGGGCTCCGGCCCGGAGCCGTCAGCGACCACCATGAACTCGATCCCCACCTCGCCCTCGGGGTCGTCGAGCCGGAAACCGCCCGCCCTCGCGAGCCGCGCGGACTTCTCCACGCCCTGGTACCAGGGCTTCAAGGGCAGCCACTCGGCGAGGAGTTCGAGCTTGGTCGGGGACAGCGTGGTGTGGTGGATGATCGCCATGCGGCCGAACCTACCCTCACTCCGAGGCGAAGGCCGCCCGCAACTCCTCCTTCAGGGACCGCTGGAAGGCCGTCACCAGCGCCTGCACCACCATCGGCTGCATGTGCGCCGACAGCGCCTTCATCGACTCCACCCGCTCCGGGTCGTCCTCGTCCTCGGTGAACGGCCCCCACACCTCGTCCCGGAACAGGGCCGTCAACTGGTGCGCCGCCGTTCGCGCGTGCTCCAGCAGGATCCCCCGCGCCACCAGCAGCGTCTCGTGGGCGATCGGCACGTCGAGCAGCGCGACCCCCAGCCGCAGCAGGCCCACGTCCACCCGGAAGCCCTCCCCGGACTCCGCCACCACGTTCATCGCCGCCAGCCGGCGCAGCTCCCCGTCCGACAGGGTCCGCCCCGCCCGCCGCTCCAACTCCGCCCGCGACACCTCCTGCGCCGCGTCCGGAGCCCACGTCGCCACCAGCGCCCGGTGGATCGCCAGGTCGTGCGCGCTCAGGTCGTCCGGCAGGGCGTCCAGATAGCGCTGGATCGCCGACAGGGTCATGCCCTGGTGCTGGAGCTCCTCGATCAGCGCGAGCCGCGACAGGTGCTCGGGGCCGTAGTGCCCCACGCGACGAGGTCCGATCACAGGAGGGGGCAAAAGCCCGCGCGTGCTGTAGAACCGTACGGTGCGGACGGTGACACCGGCCTTGGACGCCAGTTCGTCCACGGTGAGCATCGGCTCGGTCGCCCGGTCGGCCATCGCCCGCTCCTCGCTCTCTGAGGTCTCTGATCCACGGCTTGGGTTCAACAGTATTGCTGTCGCACCAACGATGTGAAACGGCCAGGAGCTGCCCATGACCACGAACCTGCGACTGCCCGGACGACCCGAAGAACTCACCCTCCCCGCCCTGCTGGCCCGCAACGCCGCCGAACACCCCGACCTGCCCGCCCTCTCGTGGCGCGAGGGCGACGGCTGGAAGACCCTGACCTGGAGCGAGGTCCGCCGTGAGGTCGCCGTCCTCGCCGCCGGCTACGCGGCCCTCGGCGTCGGGCGCGGCGAGCACGTCCTGCTGATGATGGGCAACCGCCCCGAGCACTGGCTCACCGACCAGGCCCTCGTCCACATCGGCGCCGTCCCCGTCACCGTCTACGGGACCTCCGCGCCCGAGCAGATCGCCCACATCGCCCGCCACAGCCGGGCCCGGCTGGCCGTCCTCGAAGGCGCCGGCGAACGCGACCGGTGGGCCCCCCTGCTGGACGACCCCGGGACCCCGCTGGAACGCCTCGTCATAGCCGAGGCCGCCGAAGCCGGCCCGCACACCGCCTACGGCTCCGTGTACGCGGACGGCGCCCGCCTGCACCGCGCCGACGGCTTCGAGAAGGCCTGGCGGGAGACCCGCCCCGAGGACCCCCTCACCGTCGTCTACACCTCCGGCACCACCGGCGACCCCAAGGGCGTCCGCCTGACCCACCGCAACATCCTGCTCCAGTCCGTCCGCCTCGACCGGGGCGTCCAGCTCCCCGAACACGCCGAGCACGTCTGCTACCTGCCGTTCGCGCACATCGCCGAACGGATCCTCGGCATCTACCTGCCCCTGCTGCGCGCCGCCCACGTCCGCCTCGTCGCCGACCCCACCGCCGTCGCGGCCGCCGTCCGCGAGCTGCGGCCCGTGCAGTTCTTCGGGGTGCCCCGGGTGTGGGAGAAGCTGGCCGCGGGCGTACGCGCGGTCCTGGCGGGCCTGCCGGAGGAGCAGCGGCGCGCCATCGACGACGCCGGGGACCTGGCCCGGGCCCGGGCCGGCCACCGGGAACGCGGCGAAGAGGTGCCGGCCGCGCTCGAAGCCTCGTACGCCGGGGCGAAGGAACGGGTCCTGGACCCGCTGCTGCGGCCGGCGGGGCTGGACCGGCTCGTCTGGACCGCCAGCGCCACCGCGCCGATGCCGATCGACGTGGTCCGCTTCTGGGCGGGCTGGGGGATCACCATCATGGACGCCTGGGGGCTGACGGAGACCTCCGGCGTGTGCACCCTCAACAGCAACACCCCCGACGGGTTCCGGCTCGGCTCGGTGGGCCGGCCCATCGAGGGGCTGGATCTGAAGGTCGCCGCGGACGGGGAGATCCTCACCCGCGGGGCGACCGTCTTCGGCGGCTACCTGCGGCCCGACGGATCGGTGGAGAGCGCGGCCGACGCCGAGGGCTGGTTCCCGACCGGGGACATCGGACGGCTCGACGAGGACGGCTTCCTGTGGCTGACGGACCGCAAGAAGGAGCTGATCATCACCTCGAACGGGAAGAACGTCTCCCCGGCGCTGGTGGAGAGCACCGTCAAGGAACACCCGCTCATCGGCCAGGCCCTGGTCCACGGCGACGGCCGCTCCTACCTCGTCGCCCTGCTCGTCCTTGACCCCGAGATGGCCCCCGCCTGGGCGGCCGCCCGGGGCATCGAGACCGCCTCCCTCGCGGCACTCGCCGAGCACCCGTCCGTCCTGGAGGAGACGGCCCGCGCGGTCGCCACCGCGAACGCCCGCCTCAACCGCACCGAGCAGATCAAGCGCTACCGCCTGCTCGCGGAGGAATGGGGCCCGGCGACGGGAGAACTCACCCCGTCCCTGAAACTCCGCCGCAGGGTGGTCCGGGAGAAGTACGGGGCACTGATCGAGGGGCTGTACGGGGAGGGGTGAGGCGGGGTCACGCAGCTTGCGGCACGGGCCCGCCATCTCCCCCTCCGGGGGGTGGGGGCGGGCCGGTGGCTGCCCACCCGCCCCCTTGTCTGCGGGCCGGTGGGTGGGGGAGCGGTGTCGTGGCGGGGCGGTCTCTGAGCTGGTTCGGGGGTTTCCCGTCAGTCCCATCGTCCTTCCGTGTCGGGCCGGCCTGTCAAGGGCGCTCCCTTCGGTCGCGTCGCTACGCGATCGCCTTCGGCGACCCTTGACAGACCGACCCGCCCCGGAAAGCCGAAGAACTGCCGGGAAACCCCCGAAAGAACGGTCACGGGGCAGGAGAAGGACAGCGGCCTCGCCAGGGATGAGGCGAGGGGCCGGGCGTCTGCCCGCCGGGCATCCGGGCCGTCAAGAGACGCCGTTCCGGGCCGGGGGCGCCGCTGGGCGTATGAGAGGCTGATCGGAGCAACCTGCGGAGCACCCACGCGCGACAGATCGCTACGCGCTTCTCCTGGATCGGCGTCCGGCGGCCGTCCTGGGCGGGGATGACGTACCTGTGGTCTCTTGGCCGGGTACCACCGCACCGCTGCGCGGCTGGGGTGCTGTTGACCGAACCCCCGTTGCCCATGCGGGAAGTCATCCAGGAAGGGCCCGGCCGCGCGGGGGCGGCCGGGCCGGATTCGCGGTCAGTCGTGAGACGGCGGCTGCACGATGAACCCGCGGGCCGGACGTTCCTCCGTCGGGGGCGGCGGGGGAGGGTCCGGGAGGCGCTGAGGGGTCGGCACGGCCTTGATGGGGCCGCAGTTCGGGGCGCGTGCCGGCATGACGCGAACACCTCGACGGCGCCGTTGCCCGGGCCCCGCCAAAGCTCCCGGTCCACCCGGAAGCCAACCTGCTCAATGGCGGCCATGGTGCGATCGATGAACATCGGGTCGTAGCGGCCCGAGTCCGGCGGCTCCGGGTAGTGGTGCACGAACCCGCGGAGCCGCTCGCACAAGCCGTTGTGGATGGCGGTGTGCAGGATGAGGGCGTGCCAGCCCTCGTCGACGACGCGGGAGGGGGCGATCCCCCGGGTGTCGGCGGCAGATGTGCGTCAGGCAGGTTCAAGGTTGTCGACGGCGGTGGTGAACTCCCGGCCGGAGGCGCCCCGGATGTAGGCCAGCTCCATCCAGCGCTCGATGCCGGTGTCGGAGACGTTCTCATTGATCACCGCCATCAGCTCGCCCTCGTTGCCCGAGGAGATGTCGCGGACGTGCTTCCGGAGCAGCCGGTGGGGGACGTATTCGTACTGGTTACTCATCCGTCACCGCCGGCGAGATCTTGAGCCGGCGGGTCAGCGGCCGACGGCCGGGCTGGCTTGCAGTCATGGCGCGCTCCTCGCTTCGGAGAGGATGTGGTCCTCAGTAAACGGGCCCTGACTCGTTCGGACCATGGCTGACGGAGGGCCTGCAAAGCCTGTGCACGTATCGGCACACTCCGTGCATGGGCGATTCGCTGGGTGATGTGCTGCGGCAGGCTCGGAACGCCAAACGCCTGTCGCAAGGTGAAGTCGGCAACGCGGTCGGATACTCCGGCTCGTGGCTGTCGCGGGTCGAAACAGGAAAGATCCAGCCCGATGACGACACCCTTGGCTCGTTGTGTGGTGTCCTGGATCTGACAGCTGCTGACGTCGGGCTCGAAGGGGATGACGTGCACCGCCGAAAAGTGCTCTCGCTTGGTCTGGGAGTCGGCATCGCGGCCGCGCTGCCCGGTACCGCCTCCGCCGCGGTCGATCCGAAGGAGCTGGTGGAGAGGTCGTTGTTCCGTCTCCCCGAGGCGCGTCCTGCCTCGCGTGAAGCCCTTGTCTCGGCCCTCATCCAGGCCCGCAGCGTCTTCCAGGAAGCGCAGTACGGCCGGCTCAGCCGGACCTTGCCCTCCCTGATCTCAGGCTCCCTCGCTTCGCAGGCCCACGACGTCGCGGCCCGCGCGTACGTCCTGCTCGCGCAGCTCGCCATCAAGAACTATCAGGGGCCCTTCGCCGGCATCGCCGCCGAAAGGGCGCGGGCACAAGCCGAATTGACCGGCAGCGCGGTGGTGATGGGTGAGGCCGCGCACTCCATGGGCGTCACGCTGCGGCGCGGCGGGGAATACCAGGCGGCCATTGACCACCTCAGGCAGGCAGCGGACCGGCTCGGCGGTCACCCCGAGGAGCTCGCGATGCGGGGCACGCTGATGCTGACGGCCTCGTACAGCGCGGCGCAGGCCGGTTGGCGTTCTCAGGCCATGGAGTTGATCGGGCAGGCCGAGGAGACGGCGAAGCGCCGGGAGACGGCCGCGCAGCGGCTCTACATCCCCGGCGTGTTTGGAGAAGATCAGACGAGGGTCTTCCGGATCTCCGTCCACCACGCGCTGGGCGAGGACGACCAGGCCCTGGCCTATGCCGAGAAGATCGATCCTCGCCGCCTGCCGAACGCTGAGAGGCGCGGTCGGATGTGCATGGATGTCGCCCGTGTGTGGCAGGGGCTCGACGAGCCGCAGAAGGCGTTCCACGCGCTCCGGGCACTGGCGTCGTACGCACCGGAGGAGGCGACCCGGCCAAAGGTCCGTGCCATCGCCTCGGAGTTGCTGGTGATGAACCCCGAGATGCCGGGTCTGCGCCGCTTCGTCCAGCGCACTGGCGCGGCTGTCTGACCCGACCCGCTGCACACCCAGGAGCGGCCCGCCGGGTGGGCTCCGGTGGGCGGGATGACGCCCGGCCCGGAGCCCGTGGCCGACCGGCCCCAGGCGGTTAGCGGCCGATGACCGGGTAGTGGTCCGAGAGGTTCGAGTACGTGTAGGACTTGCCCCAGCTGGAGACCGTCCAGGGGGTCGACTGCTCCTTGACCACGTTGTTCTCCCAGCCCGCCGGGCGGGCGTTGCCCTTGCGGTACAGGACGTAGTCGAGGTCCTCGCGGGGGTCCGTCGGGTAGCGGTAGTTGGCGATCGAGTTCTGCGCCGTGTCGAAGGAGTACGGGTGGCCCGTGCGCGTGTCGGCGCCGGCCAGGTCGGCGTCCGCGAGCATCGAGGCGTACTCCGGGGTGCGGGAGTCGACGTTCATGTCGCCCGTGACGATGACCTGCTCGTCCGCCGGGATGTTCTTCGCGTCGAGGAAGGCGTCTATGTTCTTGAACTGGCGGCTGCGCATCTGCGCCGCCTCGCCCGCGCCGCAGCCCGGGTCGGTGGACTGGGCGTGGGTGCCGACGACGTGGACCTTGGTGCCGTTGACGTTCAGGACGACGTAGGCGAAGCCCTTGTTGGACCACCAGTCGGCGCCGCAGGCGTCCTTGTACACCACCTGCTCCTTGCGCAGGATCGGCCACTTGCTGAGGATCGTGACGCCGCCGTCCTCGGGGGTGGTGGTGGAGTAGGAGCCGCCCGTGGCGTCCCAGCCGCTCTTGCTGCGGCCCACCACCGGGGTCTGGTACGGGTACTGCGCCGCGGCGTTGGCCTGGAGGGCGTCGGAGGCGCCGTTGTCGAAGGCCTCCTGGAGCACCACCACGTCGTGGCCCTGGAAGAAGGAGGCCCGGGGGATCTCCGCGGCGCGGTGGTCCTGGCCCCAGTTCGGGTACAGGTTCTTGCTCATCAGGAACACGTTGTAGGTCAGGACGCTCAGCCGCGGGGTGGCAGTGTCTTCGGCGGCCGTGGCGGCGGGCGCGGCGGTGAGGGTCAGGGCTGCGGCGGCGGTCGCGGCCACGGCCGTGGCGGCGGCGCGGCGGTGCGAGATCTGCGGCATGGGGGTCTCCGTCAGTCCGGTGGTTCCTGCGGGGAAGATCGACGCCGCAATCCAAGCAGCCGCGGTTACCTCTGGGTAACACCCGCGACAAGACTTTCTGTCCGGACCGAGGACTTCTGGCGCTCGCATAATTGGTCCCATGGACCACACGGACCACATGGACCGCACAGCCCCCACCAGACCCGGCCGGGGGCCCGATCCCGAGCCGCCGCCGCCCGGCGGGGTGCTGTGGTCGACCGCAGGGGACGTGCGCTCCCTGCTGACCCTGCCCGCCGCCTTCACCATGCAGGTGGCCCACCCCGCCGTCGGCGCCGGCGTCGACCAGTACTCCGTCTTCCGCACCGACCCCTGGGGCCGGGGCGAGCGCTCGCTGCGCTCTGTGATGCTGTGGGTGTACGGCGGGGAGGAGGCCGTGGCGGAGGGGCGCCGCGTGCGGCGGCTGCACAAGGACATCCAGGGCACGGACACCCGGGGGCGGCGCTACCACTCCCTCGACCCGGAGTGCTACGCGTGGGTGCACGCGACCGGCTTCCCGGTCGCCCTGTACGCCGGGCGCTACCTGTTCCGGCCCATCACCCCCGCCCACGAGCGGCAGCTGTACGCGGAGTGGCTGCGGGTGGGGCGGATCCTGGGGCTGCGCGACCGGGACATGCCGCAGACCGTCGAGGAGTTCTGGCCCTACTACCGGCGGATGCTGGCCGAGGAGATCGAGCCCACGAAGGTGGCCCGCGAGCTGATCGCGACCGATGCGGACCTGCCCCGCCCCGAGGTGCGCTCCCGGGTGCTGCGGCTGCTGCTGCGGATCGCCTGGCCGGCCCTGCGCGCCGGCTACCTGCGCTTCCGGGCCTTCGTCACCGTCGGGTACATGCCGCCCGACGCCCGGGCCGCCATAGGCCTGGAGTGGACCCCCGCGCAGGAGCGCCGGCTCCGCCGGTTCAGCACGGCCGTACGGCTCCTCGTACCGGTGCTGCCGGAGCGGCTGCGCTACCTGCCCCGGGCCCGGGCGGCCCGGGCGCACCGGCGCGCCGGCACCCGCTGACGGGTACCGGCGCGCGGGTCCGCGTACCGCCGTGGCTCAGTGCTCGTGGACCGTGTTCGTCGCGGCGATCTTCTTCCAGGACTTGGGCTCCGCGGCCGGCTTGGCCGGGGCCTGGAGGGTACGGGCGCCGGGCTTGGCGGCCGGCGGGGCGAAGGCCGGCTTGCCCGGGGTGTACAGCCAGGTCTCGAAGAGCTGGGCGAGGGGCTTGTTCGAGATCTTCTCCGCGTAGCGGACGAAGTCCCCGACCTTGGCGTTGCCGTAGGCCCGCTCGGTGGGCCAGCCCTTGAGGATCTTGAAGAACTTCTCGTCGCCGACCTCGTTGCGCAGCGCCTGGATCGCGATCGCGCCGCGGTCGTACACGGCGCCGTGGAACTGGTTGTCCGGGCCCGGGTCACCGGGCTTGACCTGCCAGAACGGGTCCTCGGCCGGGCGGGAGGCGTACGCCCAGTCGGCGAGCTCCTGCGCGGTGCCCTCGCCCTCCTTCTCCGACCAGAGCCACTGGCTGTAGCGGGCGAAGCCCTCGTTGACCCAGATGTCCTTCCAGTTGTCGACGGACACGCTGTCCCCGTACCACTGGTGGGCCAGTTCGTGGACGACGACGGAGACGTTGGCGCCGTTCGCGAACTGGCGCGGGCTGTAGAAGGGGCGCGTCTGCGTCTCCAGCGCGAAGCCGCTGGGCACGTTCGGGACGTAGCCGCCGAGCGCGTTGAATGGGTACGGGCCGAAGACCCCCTCCAGCCACTCCGCGACCTCGCCGGTCCGCTCGACGCTCGCGCGCGCTGAGCCGGCGTTGTCGCCGAGGTCCTTGCTGTACGCGTTCAGGATCGGCAGGCCGTTCGCCGTCTTGTCGGTGGTGATGTCGAACTTGCCGATCGCGAGGGTCGCCAGGTAGGTGGCCTGCGGCTTGTTGGACCGCCAGTTGTAGCGGGTCCAGCCGAGCTTCGAACTCTGCGACTGGAGCACGCCGTTGCTGATGGCCTGGGTGCCGTCCGGGACGTTGACGGACACGTCGAAGGTGGCCTTGTCGAGGGGGTGGTCGTTGCTCGGGAACCACCAGGCCGCCGCGTCCGGCTCCTGCGCGGCCACGCCGCCGTCCGGGGTGCGCTGCCAGGCCGACCAGCCGTCGACCTTGAACTCGGAGGGCTTGCCCGCGTACTTGACGACGACCGTCGCCTGACGGTCCTTCTGGAGCGGCTGCGCCGGGGTCACTTCGAGCTCGTGCGCGCCCGAGGTCGCGAACTTCGCCTTGGCCCCGTTGACCCGGACCTCGCTGACCTTGAGGCCGAAGTCGAGGTTGAAGCGGGACAGGTCCTGCTTGGCGGTGGCCAGCAGGGTGGCCGTGCCCTCCAGCAGGTCGGTCTTCGGCTGGTACTGGAGGCGCAGGTCGTAGTGGGAGACGTCATAGCCGCCGTTCCCGCTGGCCGGGTAGTAGGTGTCGCCGATACCAGGGGCGCCGGGACCCGCGCTGGCCGCCGACGCCGGGATCACCAGCAGGAGGGAGGCGGCCAGGACGCTCGGGGCGATGACTTTGCGGTGCACGAAGAGCTCCAAGGGGTAGGGGAGACAGATCGGTCAAGGTCTCGTCGTTCGACCGTATTCACCCGTGGCGCCTCAGGTCATGTCCATGGCTCCTGCTGTCACACGATCGCCATTCGGCCGTCACGATCTTGCGGCGGGGTGAGGGCCCGGAGGGCGCCGCTGACGTGCGGATTCGTGTCCGGGCGGGGCACGGCGAGGGTCGGATCCCCGGTTCGGCCGGGTGGGCGTGCGTGTTGACCCGGCGTCAGATCATCGGCGTCATTCGGACATGTGTACGCCGCGCGCCCCTGTGGCGCAGGCGCCCCGCATGCCGCGGCAGGGCGATTTCCGGCCGCCCCGGCGGCGGCGGAACACCGGGCGCGCGCAGGGCGCAGAGTGGCCCGATAGGCGCTCTTGCGCGGCGCGGGGCGCTCATGCCCCGCCGGGCAGTGCGGCCAGCGCGGCGAGGACGAGGTAGACCCCGCCCACCGCCCAGTGCTGCCGCGCCAGCACCCGCGGGCTGCGCCCCAGCCACCGGCCGACGGCCCCGCCGGAGCAGGCGTAGACGACGTCGGCCAGGGCCCCGAGCGCGAGGAACACCGCCCCCAGCAAGCGCATCCGGGCCTGCGGATCCGCCGTGCCGGGGCTGACGAACTGCGGGAAGAACGCCAGGAAGAACAGGGTCACCTTCGGGTTGAGCAGGTTCACCAGCAGCCCCTCGGCATACGCGCGGCCCAGCCGTACGGGGACCCCCGCGCCGTCGGCCGCGAGCGCCGCCGGGCCGCGCCGCAGCGCCCGTACGCCCAGGTGGAGGAGGTAGGCCGCGCCCGCGTATTTCAGGACCGCGAACGCGGCGGGGGAGCGGGCCACCAGCTGCGCGACCCCGGACAGGGCGATCGCGAGGTGCGCCAGCGTCGCGGTCTCCACCCCCGCCGCCGTGGCGAGTCCCGCCCGGCGGCCCTGGGCGGCGGCCCGCGTCACGATCAGGACCAGGTTCGGTCCGGGCAGCAGGATCAGGGCGGCGGAGGCGGCGGCGAAGCCGAGGAGGGTGCTGGTTTCCATACCCCCTAGGCTGGCCGGAAAGGGGTGCCCGGCACCCGGGCCAATGGGGGGACGAGTGGACCGCTCCGCCACGCGCGCGTGGACCGCGGGTGACCTGGACGGGGTGCTGGGCGGCTGGACGGCCCTTCCGGGCCCGCTCTACCGCCGCCTCGCCGACGCCCTCGGGGAGGCCGTGCGCACCGGCGACCTCGCGCCCGGGGACCGGCTGCCCGCCGAACGCCCCCTGGCGGCGGCGCTCGCCGTGAGCCGGGCGACCGTGGCCGACGCGTACGACGCCCTGCGCGGCGCCGGACTGGCGGTGAGCCGCCGGGGCAGCGGGACCCGCGTCGCCGCACTGCCGCGGGCGGCTCTGCGCCCCGCCGACGGACGCGTCCGCGGGGGAACCGGGGCCGCCCTCGTACAGCGGCTCGTGGACGGGCCGGTGGAGGTGATCTCGCTCTCGGTGGCGGCCGAGGGCGCCGCCCCGGAGGTGCGGCAGGCCCTGGCCGGGCTCCTCGCGGACGGTCTGGAACCGCTGCTCGCGCAGCCCGGCTACCACCCCTGCGGACTCCCCGAACTGCGGGCGGCGGTCGCGGACCGGTACACCGGCCAGGGGCTCCCGACCACCCCGGAGCAGGTCCTGGTCACCACCGGCGCCACCCAGGCCCTGGGGCTGGTGGCGCAGCTGTACGTACGGCGGGGGTCGCCGGTGGTGGTGGAGAGCCCCGCCTGGCCCGGCTGCCTGGACGCCCTGCTGGCCGCCGGGGCCCGGCTGCGGCGGGTACCGCTCGACGGGGACGGGGTGCGGCTGCCCGCCTTCGCGCAGGCCCTGCCCGGGGCGGCGCTGGCCCATGTCACCCCGACCTACCACAACCCCACCGGCGTGCTGATGTCGGAGGGCCGCCGGACGCGGATCGCGGAGCTGTGCGCCCGGGAGGGAGTGCCGCTGGTGGAGGACCTGGCCTACGACACCCGGATCCGCGACACCCCCGAGCCCGGCCCCGTCGCCCGGTACGCCCCCGCCGGCGCGGAAGTGCTCAGCGTCGGCTCGCTCGCCAAGGCCGCCTGGGGCGGCCTGCGGATCGGCTGGGTGCGGGGGCCGGCGGCGGCAGTGGAACGGCTGGCCCGGCTCAAGGCCCTGGCCGACCTGGGCAGCCCGCTGCTGGACCAGGCGCTGGCCGCCCGGCTGCTGCCCGGCGTGGACGCGCTGCGGGCGCGGCGGGCGGAAACGCTGAGGGCGCGACTGGCCCTGCTGGAGTCCCTCCTGCGCGCGGAGTTGCCGGACTGGCGATGGCGGCGGCCCGACGGCGGCGGGGCGCTGTGGCTCGAACTCCCCGACGGGGCGGACGCGTCGGTGTTCGCTCGCGTGGCCCTGCGCCACGGGGTGGAGCTCGTCCCGGGCTCGGCCACCGACCCCTCGGGCGCCCACGACGCGTACGTCCGCCTGCCCTTCACCCTCCCGGACGCCCGCCTGGAAGTCCTGGCGGCCCGCCTGGGCCGCTCCTGGACCGCCTACCGGGGCACGGCCCGACCGCGCCCGGACCGGCGGGCACCGCGGGTGCCTCCCCGCGCGACCCCTCCGGAAAGGGCCGAGGGGCTCCCGCGGTCCACCGGCGGCACCTGCCACAATTGACAGCCTTCCACGCAAACGCACGAAGGCAGGCGGGACCGCACAGTGACCATGTCCATCGAAGGCAGGATCGCCGAGGAGCTCGGCGTACGGGAACGGCAGGTCAAGGCCGCCGTCGAGCTGCTCGACGGCGGCTCCACCGTGCCGTTCATCGCGCGCTACCGCAAGGAAGCGACCGAGATGCTCGACGACGCCCAGCTGCGCACCCTGGAGGAGCGGCTGCGGTACCTGCGCGAGCTGGAGGACCGCCGCGCCGCGATCCTCGACTCCGTACGGGAGCAGGGCAAGCTCGACGCGGAGCTGGAGGCCCGGATCGCCGCGGCCGACACCAAGGCCCGGCTGGAGGACATCTACCTCCCCTTCAAGCCCAAGCGCCGCACCAAGGCCCAGATCGCCCGCGAGGCCGGCCTGGAGCCCCTCGCCGACGGCCTGCTCGCCGACCCCTCCGTCGAACCCGCGGCCGCCGCGGCCGCGTTCGTCGACGCGGACAAGGGCGTCGCCGACCCGGCCGCCGCCCTGGAGGGCGCCCGCGCCATCCTCACGGAGAAGTTCGCCGAGGACGCCGACCTGATCGGCGACCTCCGCGAGCGCATGTGGGGCCGCGGCCGGCTCGCCGCGAAGGTACGCGAGGGCAAGGAGGAGGCGGGCGCCAAGTTCTCCGACTACTTCGACTTCGCCGAGCCCTTCACCGCCCTCCCCTCGCACCGCGTCCTCGCCATGCTGCGCGGCGAGAAGGAGGACGTCCTCTCCCTGGACCTGGAGCCGGAAGAGCCTTCCGACACCCCCGGCCCCTCCACGTACGAGGGCGTCATCGCCCGCCGCTTCGCCATCGCCGAGCGCGGCCGCCCCGGCGACAAGTGGCTCGCCGACACCGTCCGCTGGGCCTGGCGCACCAAGATCCAGGTCCACCTCGGCATCGACCTGCGGACCAGGCTGCGCGCCGCCGCCGAGGACGAGGCCGTCCGGGTCTTCGCCGCCAACCTGCGCGACCTGCTGCTCGCCGCCCCCGCCGGGACCCGTGCCACGCTCGGCCTGGACCCGGGCTTCCGCACCGGCGTCAAGGTGGCCGTCGTCGACGCGACCGGCAAGGTCGTCGCCACCGACGTGATCCACCCGCACGTCCCGGCCAACAAGTGGGACGAGTCCATCGCCAAGCTGGCCCGCCTCGCAGCCCGGCACTCCGTCGAGCTGGTCGCCATCGGCAACGGCACCGCCTCCCGCGAGACCGACAAGCTCGCCGGGGACCTCATCGGCCGCCACCCCGAGCTGAACCTCACCAAGGTGATGGTTTCGGAGGCCGGCGCCTCCGTGTACTCCGCCTCGGCCTTCGCCTCGCAGGAACTCCCCGACATGGACGTGTCCCTGCGCGGCGCGGTCTCGATCGCGCGCCGCCTCCAGGACCCCCTCGCCGAGCTGGTCAAGATCGACCCGAAGTCCATCGGCGTCGGCCAGTACCAGCACGACCTGGCCGAGGTGAAGCTGTCCCGCTCGCTCGACGCGGTCGTCGAGGACTGTGTCAACGGCGTCGGCGTCGACGTCAACACCGCCTCCGCCCCGCTGCTCTCCCGGGTGTCGGGCATCAGCGGCACCCTCGCCGAGAACATCGTCGCCCACCGCGACGCCAACGGCCCCTTCCGCAGCCGCAAGGGCCTCAAGGACGTGGCCCGCCTGGGCCCGAAGGCGTACGAGCAGTGCGCGGGCTTCCTGCGGATCCGCGGCGGGGACGACCCGCTGGACTTCTCCAGCGTCCACCCCGAGGCCTACCCCGTGGTCCGGGCCATGGGCAAGGCGGCGGGCGCCGAGGTGGCCGCGCTGATCGGCAACACCTCCGTGCTCTCCTCCCTGCGGCCCGAGCAGTTCGTCACCGAGGCCTTCGGCCTGCCCACCGTCACCGACATCCTGCGCGAGCTGGAGAAGCCGGGCCGGGACCCCCGCCCCGCCTTCAAGACGGCCACCTTCAAGGAGGGCGTCGAGAAGATCGGCGACCTGGCTCCCGGCATGATCCTGGAAGGGGTGGTCACCAACGTGGCCGCCTTCGGCGCCTTCATCGACATCGGCGTCCACCAGGACGGACTCGCGCACGTCTCGGCCCTGTCGAAGACCTTCGTCAAGGACCCCCGCGACGTGGTGAAGCCGGGCGACATCGTCCGGGTCAAGGTCATGGACGTGGACATCCCCCGCAAGCGGATCTCCCTCACCCTGCGCCTGGAGGACGAGGCGGGCGCCGAGCGCGGTGCCGGCGCCCCCCGGCAGCGGGACGAGCGGCAGGGCGACCGCCGGGGCGGCGGCGGGCGGCCGCCGCAGCAGCGCGGCGGCCAGGGCCAGGGCCAGGGCCAGGGCCAGGGTCAGGGCCGGGGTCAAGGTCAAGGTCAGGGCCGACGCGGCGACGGCCGGCGCCAGGGCGCGGGCGGCCAGGGCACGGGCGGCCAGGGCGGCGGAGGGCAGCGCTCCGGCGCCCCGGCCCCGGCCAACAGCGCCATGGCCGACGCCCTCCGCCGGGCCGGCCTGACCGGCCCCGAGGAGGGCCGCGGCCGCCGGTAGCGGCGCACCCCGGGCCGCGGCCCGGGGGAGCCCCGGCAGGAGTGGCCGAATAGCCACCCCGCCAGGGGAACTTCCTTGCCAACTCCCGGTGAAGATCGGTAGGGATGGTGGAACGCCCGTTCGCCCGCGCGGACGGGCGTTCCCCTTTTCCCGTCGGGGACCGCACCCCCGAGGCCGCCCCAAGGCACAGGACGCCATGCCGATGCCCACCCCCCACGCCTACCGACGCTGCCCGAGAAAGGGTCCGAAGAGGGAACACATGCCCTACCGGGACCTCAGCCTGCGCAAACGCTGCGAGACGATTCTCGGTCACCTGGACCTGGCCGCCCCGTTCTCCCTGGCGGGCCTCTGCGCGCACATGGCCGACCGGCGCGGCCGCCCCATCCGGCTCCACCCGCTGCCCAGGGAGGCCGCCGAATCCGGCGTCTGCGGGCTGTGGATCGGCACCGACACCGTGGACTACGTCTTCTACGAGGCCCACACCACCCCCCTGCACCGCGAGCACATCGTGCTCCACGAGCTCGGGCACATCCTCTTCGGCCACCACTGGCTGGAGGGCGGGAAGGACGACGGCCGGGCCCCCGTCGTCCGCGGCCGCACCGACTACACCACCCGCCAGGAGCAGGAGGCGGAGATGCTCGCGAGCATGATCCGCATCCGGATCCGCACCTCCGCCGCCGGCCACCCCCGCCGCGGCGCGACGCCCCGGGGAGCCCTGGCCCGGCTGGAATCCGCCATGGGCTGCGCACGGGGCCACCACGATGGCAGCTGAACTCGCCGCCGCCGGAGACTGGCTCGCCGTCCCCAGCGTGGTCTGCCTGTGGATCGCCGTCCTCATCCGCGCCCCCGGCGCCCTGCGCTCCCCGGAACAGCGCGGACTGTGGCTGGCCGTCGCCACCGCGGCCGCCGCGATGACCCTCAACCTGCCCGCCGTCGTCACGTACGCCATGAGCCGCGAGCCCTCGTACGCCCACACCGTCGGCATCGTCCGCAACCTCATCGGTGTCCTGTCGGCCGGCGCCGTGCTCTACTTCGTCGCCGCCGCCACCCGCGGACGCAGGCTCCAACTCGCCTCCTGGGCGGGCACGGTGCTCTGGTTCGCCGTCCTCATCACCCTGGACGCCACGGCCCCCGCGCACGGCACGCACACCATCCCGTCCGCCGGTCCGCCCGTGCCCTCCCTCGCGTACTGGCTCGTGCTCATCTCCGCCCACCTGATCGCCAACACCGTCTGCGTCTTCGTCTGCTGGCGCTACGGCCGCCGTTCCGAAAGCCGCGCACTCGCCCTGGGACTGCGGCTGTTCGGCCTGGGCACCGCGCTGGCCTGGGCGTTCTGGTTCGCCTACCTGCTCAAGGCCCTCTTCGCCAGCACCTGGGCACTGCCCGCCCTGCCGCTGCTGATGAACCTGCACGGCCTGCTGCGCGCCGCCGCGATCCTCGTGCCCACCCTGTTCGCGCTGCGCAGCACCCTCGCCGACGCCACCACCGCCTGGCGGCTGTGGCCGCTGTGGCGGGACCTGGTCCAGGCGGTCCCGTACGTGGTCCTCACCGAACCCCGCACCGGTCGGCTGCTGGAACTGCTCTGGCCGCCCGTGCCGCGCGACCTGCTCGTCTACCGCAAGGTCATCGAGACCCGCGACGCGATCCTGATCCTGGGGGAGTACGTCACCCCGGGCGTTCCGGAACTCGCCCGCGGCCATGTCGCCGGCACGGGCGTCCCCGAGCAGAGGCGCACCGCCGCCGCGCTGGCCTGCGTACTGAAGGAGGCCCGGCGGGCCAAGCTCGCCGGACTGCCCGGACTGCCCGGACAGCCGCCACGGGCCCCCGCGCTGGACCTGCCGGCCGTGATGCGGACCTCCGCCGAGGACGGGGACCTGGAGGACGAGGCCAGGTTCCTGGTGGACGTCGCGCAGGCCTGGGCCTCGCCCACGGCCGCCGCCTTCGCCCCCGCGACCCGAACCGCCTGAACACATCCGAGAGCGAGCCCACGTGCCCACCACCGTACTGATCACCGGGGCCAGCGCCGGCCTCGGCGCCGCCTTCGCCCGGGCCTTCGCCGCCAAGGGCTGCCGTCTGGTCCTCGTGGCCCGGGACAAGGACCGTCTGGAGGCCCTGGCCGCCGAACTCGCCCGGGAGAACGGCACCTCCTGCGAAGTGCTGCCCGCCGACCTGCTCGACCCCGCGGCCCTCGCCACCGTCGCCGACCGGCTCGCCGACACCGCCCGGCCCGTCGACGTCCTCGTCAACAACGCCGGATTCGGCCTGCCCGCGCCCTACCCGTACAACCCGGTGGAGGACGAGGAGCGGATGCTCGACCTCCTCGTGAAGGTCCCGCTCCGCCTCACCCACGCGCTCCTGCCGGGCCTGCGCGAACGCCGCCGGGGCGCCGTCCTCAACGTCTCCTCCGTCGCCGGCCTCCTCCCGACCGGCACGTACGGGGCGGCGAAGGCCTGGATCACCGCCTTCAGCGAATCGCTGCGGATCGACATGGAGCCCTACGGGGTCCGCGTGCTCGCGGTCGTCCCCGGCTTCACCCGCACCGAGTTCCAGGAACGCGCCGGCATGGACGTCAGCGCCCTGCGCGACGCGGTGTGGCTGGAGCCGGAGGCCGTGGTGGCCAAGGCCCTGCGCGACCTCGCCCGCCGCCGCCCGATCAGCGTCACGGGCCGCCACTACCGGGCGTACGCCATCGCGGTCCGGCACCTGCCGCGCTCCTTCGTGGCCCGCAGGATGGCCCGCGACCGGCGCCCCCCGGCCGGCCGGCCCGCCTGAGCAGGCCGGTTTGCGGAACGGCGGTCCGGGCAGCAGCCCGGACGAGTTCTGGACGGCACGGCACGGCAGGCCGGGCCGGGCTCCGGCCGCGCGGAACGCGCGCACGCCGAGCCGGAGCCCCTGCGGTGCCCGGTGACGTCGGTGCCCGGAGCCGTCAGAGTTCGGTGACCTTGCCGCCGGCGACCTCCAGCCGCCGCGTCACGTGCACCGCGTCCAGCATCCGCCGGTCGTGCGTGACCAGCAGCAGCGTGCCCTCGTAGGCCTCCAGGGCCGACTCCAGCTGCTCGATCGCCGGCAGGTCCAGGTGGTTCGTCGGCTCGTCCAGCACCAGCAGGTTCACCCCGCGCCCCTGGAGCAGCGCCAGGGCCGCCCGGGTGCGCTCGCCGGGGGACAGGGTCGCCGCCGGGCGCAGCACGTGCGCCGCCTTCAGGCCGAACTTGGCCAGCAGCGTGCGCACCTCCGCCGGCTCGGTGTCCGGGACGGCCGCGCAGAACGCCTCCAGCAGCGATTCCTCGCCCAGGAACAGGCCGCGCGCCTGGTCGACCTCCCCGACCAGGACGCCCGAGCCGAGGACGGCCGAGCCGGAGTCCGGGGCCAGCCGGCCCAGCAGGACCGCGAGGAGGGTGGACTTGCCGGCGCCGTTGGCCCCGGTGATCGCCACCCGGTCCGCCCAGTCGATCTGCAGGCTCGCCGGGCCGAAGGAGAAGTCGCCGCGCTTGACCGCAGCCTCGCGCAGGGTGGCGACCACCGAGCCGGAGCGCGGGGCCGCCGCGATCTCCATGCGCAGCTCCCACTCCTTGCGGGGCTCCTCCACGACCTCCAGGCGCTCGATCGCCCGCTGCGTCTGGCGGGCCTTCGCGGCCTGCTTCTCGCTGGACTCGCCGCGCAGCGCCTTGCCGATCTTGTCGTTGTCGGTGGACTTGCGGCGGGCGTTGCGCACGCCCTTGTCCATCCAGTTGCGCTGCATCTGCGCCCGGCCTTCGAGCGCGGCCTTCTTGTCCGCGTACTCCTCGAACTCCTCGCGGGCGTGGCTGCGGGCCCGCGCGCGCTCCTCCAGGTACGACTCGTAGCCGCCGCCGTAGAGGTTGATCTGCTGCTGGGCCAGGTCCAGTTCGAGGACCTTGGTGACGGTCCGGACCAGGAACTCGCGGTCGTGGCTGATGACCACCGTGCCGGCGCGGAGCCCCGTCACGAACCGCTCCAGCCGCTCCAGACCCGCCAGGTCCAGGTCGTTGGTGGGCTCGTCGAGGAGGAACACGTCGTAGCGGGACAGCAGCAGGGAGGCCAGGCCCGCCCGGGCGGCCTGCCCGCCGGACAGCGCCGACATCGGCAGGTCCAGGCTCACGGCCAGACCCAGCTCGTCCGCGACCTCCTGGGCGCGTTCGTCGAGGTCGGCGCCGCCGAGGTTCAGCCAGCGGTCGAGGGTGTCCGCGTACGCGTCGTCGGCGCCCGGGGTGCCGTCCACCAGCCCCTGCGTGGCCTCGTCCAGCGCGGCCTGCGCGGCGGCCACGCCGGTCCGGCGGGCCAGGAACTCGCGCACCGATTCGCCCTCGCGGCGCTCCGGCTCCTGCGGGAGGTGGCCGACGGCCGCGCCGGGCGGGGAGAGCCGCAGCTCCCCGGTCTCGGGGGTGTCCAGCCCGGCGAGCAGGCGCAGCAGGGTCGACTTCCCGGCGCCGTTGACGCCGACGAGGCCGATGACGTCGCCGGGCGCGACGACGAGGTCGAGACCGGCGAAGAGCGTGCGCTCACCGTGCGCGGCGGTGAGGTTCTTGGCGACGAGGGTTGCAGTCATGATGCCCCGATCCTATCGGCGCGCCGGCACCCCACTACCCGCCGATCAGCCGCAGGCCCGCCCACAGGGCCGTCACCGCCGCCGCGAGGGACACCGGCGTGGTCAGCAGCCCCAGCCGGGTGAAGTCGCCCAGCCGGACGTCCTCGCCGTGCGCGTGCAGGAGCCGCCGCCACAGCAGGGTGGCCAGGGAGCCGACGTACGTGAGGTTCGGGCCGATGTTCACGCCGATCAGGACGGCCAGCACCACCCCCGGCCCGCCGGGCGCGGCCAGCGGCAGCAGCGCGAGCACCGCGGGCAGGTTGTTGATCAGGTTGGCGAGTACGGCGGCCACCCCGGCCACCGCCAGCAGCGCGGGCAGCGCGTCCCCGTCGGGCAGCAGCCACTCCAGCCCGTCGCCGAGCCCGTGGCCCACCACGGCCCGTACGACCACCCCCAGCGCCAGCACGAACAGGCAGAACGCCGGCGCGGTGGAGGCCGCCAGCCGCCGCGGGGTGGTCTCGCGGCGCCGGAGGGCCCGGACGCCCAGCACCACCGCACCCGCCAGCGCGGCCCAGGCGGGACTGGCCTCCGCGAAGGAGGCCACGGCGAAGCCCGCCAGGGTCAGCACCAGCACGACGAGGGCGAACCGCGGCACGGGCGCCGGCTCCGCCGCCCCCGGCACGTGCTCGGGCGGCGCGGCCAGGTCCGCCCGGAAGAAGCGGCGGAACACCGCGTACTCCACGGCGATGGCGACCGCCCAGGGCGCCGCCATCAGCGCCGCGAACCGGGTGAAGGTGAGCCCGCTCGCGGCGAAGGCCAGCAGGTTCGTCAGGTTCGACACCGGCAGCAGCAGCGAGGCCGAGTTCGCCAGGTGCGCGGTGGCGAACACGTGCGGGCGGGGCCGGGCCCCAAGCCGGGCCGACGTCGCCAGCACCACCGGCGTCAGCAGCACCACCGTGGCGTCCAGGCTCAGCGCGGCGGTGACCGCCGAGGCCACCAGGAACACCCCGCCCAGCAGCCCCGCCGCCCCCCGCCCGGCCGCCCGCCGGGCCACGGCCGCCCCGGCGGCCCGGAACAGCCCCTCGTCGGCACACAGCTGGGCGAGGGCCAGGATCACGGCCAGGAACCCCACCACCGGCAGCAGCTCGCGCGTCTGCGCCCAGGCGTCGGCCGGCGACACCACCCCCAGGGCGACCAGCAGCCCGGCGGCCGGCACGGCGGCCGCCGCCTCGGGGAGCCCGCGCGGCCGCAGTACGGCGAAGGCCAGGACGGCGAGCAGCAGGACGACGGACAGGGACTCGGCGAGGACGGTGTTCAGGACGGCACTCCGGACGGCGCGGCGGGGACCGCCCAAGGATCGCACCCCGTCCCCACCGGTGTCCGGATAGGTGGGACACCCGTCATTGCGGCCATCCGCCGCCGGTCACAGGATGGATGCATGTCACCGCGAAACGTGCTCGTCGTCCTCTACGACGGGGTGCAGAGCCTGGACGTCACCGGCCCCGTCGAGGTCTTCGACGGAGCCGGCCGCTTCCCGGGGCAGCAGGGGTACACGATCCGCACCGTCTCCCCGGGCGGCGCCCCGGTGCGCACCAGCAGCGGGCTGACCCTGCTGCCGCACGGCGACCTGGAGGGCGCCCGCCCCGGCCCGGAGACCACCCTCCTGGTTCCCGGCGGCCGGTACACGGCCGACTTCGAACCGAGGCTCACCGACTGGCTGCGCGCCTACGGGAACCGCGCGGGCCGGCTGGTGTCGGTCTGCACCGGGGGACTGCTGCTGGCCGAGGCCGGGCTGCTGGACGGGCGGCGGGCCACGTCGCACTGGTCGGTGTGCGAACGGATGGCCCGGGACTACCCGCGGGTGTCGGTGGAACCGGACCCCATCTACGTCCGCGACGGCCCCGTCGCCACCTCGGCCGGGGTCACCGCGGGGATCGACCTCGCGCTGGCGCTGGTGGAGGAGGACCTCGGGCGGGACGCGGCGCTGGTCATCGCCCGGCACCTGGTGGTGTTCCTGCGCCGACCCGGCAACCAGGCGCAGTTCAGCGCGCAGCTGGCGGCGCAGACGGCGAGGCGGGAGCCGCTGCGGGACGTCCAGCAGTGGATCGCCGAGCACCCGGACGGCGACCTGGGCGTGGAGGCCCTGGCGGCCCGGGCGGCGCTGTCTCCGCGGCACTTCGCGCGGGCCTTCCAGGCGGAGACGGGGGTGACGCCGGGGCGGTACGTGGAACGGGTGCGGGTGGAACACGCGCGGCGGCTGCTGGAGGAGGGCGGGGAGGGGATCGCGCAGATCGCCCGCTCGTGCGGCTACGGAACCCCGGAGGCCCTCCGGCGCGCCTTCGTCAGGACCCTGGGCCAGCCCCCGGCCGAATACCGCCGCCGCTTCGGCCGCCGGCCGACTCCTTTCTGACGCGCCGCTCGCGCGGCTCGGCCCCAGGGGGCCTCCCCGGCTTGGCGGCGCTGCGCCGGACTCCGGCCGTCGGGTGCGGGGCCGGTTCGGGTGGCTGGGGCCGGTGGGTCGGGTGCGGGTGGGTGGGCCGCTGCGCGGGGCGAGGTCCCCTACCCGCCCTTCCTCCGTTCCCCGGGCTGCGCCCGGACCCCTTCCCGGGGGCTCCGCCCCCGGACCC
>NZ_JBNNPF010000073.1:0-33154 GCF_050275515.1 Streptomyces sp. NPDC004126
TGAGGCGAGGGGCCGGGGGCCGGCTCGCCGAGCATCCGGGCCCTCAGATGTCCTGACTCCGGGCCGGGGGCCCGGCCACCCGCACGAGAGGCCGATCAGAGCGACCTGCGAAGCCCCCAGGCGCATCAGATCGCTACGCGCTCCTCCCGTCTCAGCGTCCGACGACCGTCCGGGGCTGATGCCTACACCAGAGGCCGAAAAGACCAGCCCAGGGAGCCGACAGGCGCGACAGATCGCTACGCGCTCCTCATTTCTCAGCGTCCGACGGCCGTCTGGGGCTGGTCGTAGGCGGGTTCGACATTGGCGCGCACGCATGGTCCGCGAACTGCTCACCCTGGAACGGGCCATGCGCCCGTGGCACGATCCCCCGTAGGCCGGAACCTCGCCGAGGTCCTGGCGCCGGTCGGCAAGGGGAGCTGACATGGGCGTACCGACAGTCCTGACCGACGAGCAGATCGCCGAGAACCTGGACGGCCTGCCGGGCTGGGAGCGCAAGGGCGACGAGATCACACGCACCTACGAGATCCGATACCACGCCGCCGTGGCAGCCATCGTCACCATCGCCGACCGGTCCAGGCGCATCCAGCACCACGCCGACCTGGACCTGCGGATCGACCACCTGCGGGCGACGATCACCACCCACGACGCCGGGTACCGTCTCACCGCAGCCGACTTCGACCTCGCCCACCGCATCGACGCGATCGTCGCCGCCCATCAGTCCCTCCCCCTGGACTGATCCACCCTGCCTCTCTCCCGCACTGCTCTGATCGTCATTTGGCACAGGCATCAGCCCCGGACGGCCTGGGTGGCCAAGTTCAGTTGCGGGTCTCCTCTTGGCGGTCTTTCACCAGGGCGGGGTCAGTAGGCTGGCCGAATGATTCGGACGGTCGTTCTGGACATCGGCGAGACGCTCACCCGGGACGACCGGTACTGGGCGGCCTGGGCCGACTGGCTCGGTGTGCCCCGCCATACGCTTTCCGCGCTGGTCGGTGCCGTGGTCGTCGACGGCAGGGACAACGCGGACGCGATCCGCATGCTGCGCCCTGACGTCGACATCGCCGCCGAATACGCCGCCCGGGACGCCGCCGGTCTCGGCGAGCGGCTTGACGAGGCGGACCTCTACGAGGACGTCCGGCCGGCATTGGCCGCACTTCGCGCTGCCGGGGTGCGTGTCGTCATCGCGGGGAACCAGAGCCGGTTGGCGGGGGACCTGCTGCGGGCGCTCGACCTGCCGGCGGATCTGGTCGCCACCTCGGGTGAATGGGGTGTGGCGAAGCCTGCGGAAGAGTTCTTCGCACGGGTACTGGAGGTGTCGGGCAGTCCTGCGGACGAGACGTTGTACGTCGGCGACCATCCGGCCAATGACATCCATCCGGCACGGGCGGCGGGTCTGAGGACCGCGCACCTGCGACGTGGGCCCTGGGGGCACTGGTGGGCTGACGACCCCGAGGTGAGGGCCGCTGCGGACTGGTCCATCGAGTCCCTCGTGGAACTGTCCGACATCGTCAAACAGTAGGTACACCCCTCTGGTTGAGCACTACGGTGCACACATGGCCGACCACATCGGGCAGCGCATCGCCTCACGGCGCCGGGCCCGGCGCATGACGCAAGCCGACCTCGCCCGAGAGGCGCACGTCTCGCTTTCGATGGTCAAGGCGTGCGAGCGGGGCGTCCGCGTGCCCGGTGCGTCGACGCTGGAGGCGCTCGCGGCCGCGCTCGGCGTGGATGCGTCTCGTCTCGACCCCGCGTACGCCGGGACAAGTCGCCGCGTCCACGCCGCACTCCCCGCGATCTCTGCTGCCATCGCCGGATACGAGTACGCCCTCGGCCCACCGCAGGGCACGCTCAGTCAGATCCGCAGCGAAGTCGATGAGGCAGTCGGATGGCGCCTCGCCGCCCAGTACGCGCTGATCGCCGACCGGGCACCCCGGCTGCTGGGGGAAGCTCTGGCTCATCTGCACCGTGGCATCCACAGCGGCGAAGCCGCACGGCTTGTCGTTGCAGCCGCCAGGGCGGCGGACGCTGTGGCCTACAAGTACGGGGCACACGACCTCTCGGCCAGGCTGATCGACGTGATGCGGTGGGCAGCCCTCCGGGTCGACGACCCCGACGTCTCCGCCACCGTCGCCTACGTCCGCGCCGAGACCTTCCTCGCCGCCCAAGCCCATCGAGCCGGGCAGATCATGCTGGAACACGCGCTGGACGCGGCACCCCTGTCGACTGCCGCGCTGGGCGCGCTGCACATGCGGACCGCTGTCGTGGCGGCGCGCGCAGGCGACCCTGACGCCGCGTACGACCACTTGCAGGAAGCTCGGACGCTCGCGGACCGCTTTCCGGAAGGCATCCATCTCGGCACCGCGTTCGGACCGTCCAGCGTCCGCATCCACGAGGCGGCACTTGCCGTCAGCCTGGGCCGGGATCACATCGGCCGCGCCCTCGACGTTGCCCGTGACTGGAGTCCGGGCGACGAAATCCCGGCGGAGCGCCGGTCCGGATTCTGGATCGAGGTGGCACGGGCACAGCTGTGGTCGGGAGACCCGGACCATGCGTTCAAGTCCCTCAGAACGGCCCGCCGGCACGCACCACAGCATGTGCGCCAGCACCTCTGGGCCTGCGAGGACATCGGAACGATCCGTCGTCTCAAGCGCACGGATGCCGAGTCCTTGACCTCGTACGCCGAGTGGATCGGCGCGGTCTGAACAAGCCTCTAGAGGAATACACGATGTGTTCCTTGCGGGTCTTGCCGCAGCGCACCATCTGTCTGCCCCACCACTCAGGCAGATGAGAGGGATCGTGACCATGGACATCAGACTTCACGGTGAAACCTGTCGGGCATGCGGCGAAGCCCGACCGAAGGCTGTGCCGACGCTCAGCCAGAACCTCGCCGACCGGGCCCTTGCCGGCTGGCAGCGCTTCCTCAGCTCCTTCAAGGAGTCGGCCAATGAGTGAGTGCTACGAGTACGTCCCCCATCGCCTCCTGCGCCGTCGTGTCCGCGACATCGCCTCTGGCACCGAAGGCGTGTTGATGGCGGTGATCAACGAGAACGTCTCCGACACCGGCATCGAACGCTGGATGGAGCTCGCCTACATCCGCAATGCCTCCGGTCGCGAATTCACCACCGCCATCGCCAACGTCGAACCCGCCTACGACCAGCCCCAGACGGCCGCCGGCCGCCGGCCGCCGAGATCAGAGGAGCGCGTAGCGATCTGTCGCGCCTCTCGGCTCCCTGGGCTGGTCTTTTCGTCCTCTGGTACAGGCATCAGCCCCGGACGGTCGTCGGACGCTGAGATGGGAGGAGCGCGTAGCGATCTGACGCGCCCGCCTACCCCCTGAGGTGCTCTGTTCGGCCTCTCGTGCGGGTAGTCGCGCACCCGGCCCGGGGGCACGACATCTGACGGCCCGTATGCGTGGTGTGCCGGCGCCCGGCCCCTCGCCTCGTCTCCGACGGAACCGCTTCTCGCTTCTCTCCCCCTGTGACCGTTCCTTTTGGGGGTTTCCCGGCAGTCTTTCGGCATTCCGGGGCGGGTCGGCCTGTCAAGGGTCGCCGAAGGCGATCGCGAAGCGACGCGACCGCAGGGAGCGCCCTTGACAGGACGGCCCGAACCGGAAGGACGATGGGACTGACGGGAAACCCCCAAACCCTCCCCGATCCCGCCCGAGGGGATCCCGCCCCCCAGCCCACCGGCCCGCAGACGAGGGGGCGGGTGGGCAAACACCGCCCGACCCCACCCCCTCGCGGGGGAGACAGCCGGCCCGCGCCGCAAGCCGCGTACGCCTACCGCCGACGCGACCGCCACAGCAGGTACGCCGCCGTGGCCGCGCCCGCCGTGCGGGCCAGGGTGGGCCAGAGGGACTGGAAGGACGGGCCGACCTGGTCGGAGGGGATGGGGGTGCCCCAGTTGCCGGCGGCGCGGCCCCAGAGCCAGAGCATGGCCAGGGTGAAGACGGCTGCGGGCAGGCCGAGCAGGACCCACTTGCGCTCGCGGGGGCCGAGCACGCGCGAGGCGTACGCCACCAGTGCGCCGGCGCCGAGGAGCAGCCAGTACCCGGTGAGCGCCCCCGCCAGGAGCAGTACCGCCGCCAGTACGAGGAACGCGTGCGGGCGGGGCCTGGGTTCCCCCTCCGGGGCGGCGGCCTTCCTCTTCTCGCGCCGGTCGCGGAGGAAGCGTACGAGGCCGCCCGCCGCGGCGGCCGGCCCGGCGGCGGGGTCCTGGGCGGCGTCCCGCTTCTCCTTCGCCGCCCGTTCCTCTTCCGCCTCCTCCCCGAAGAGGTCCGGGATCTCGATGCCGCCCGCGAAGCCCTCCACCTGCGGCCCCCGCCCCCTCCCGGAGGCGCCCGGGGACAGGCTCCACCAGTCGGGTTCGGCTCCGCCGGAGGGCCCGAGCTCGTCGAGCCCGGCCAGGTGCGGCGGGACGTTCCGCGGGAGGTCTTCGGCGGTGCGCTGGGTCGGAACGGCCGGGACGACCGGGTCGGCCGGGAGCACCGCCGGGGCCGTCGTCCCCCGGGCCGCCGCGCCCACCGTGTCGAGGACCTCCTCCGGCGTGCCGATGCGCTCCAGGATCCCGCGTACGGCCGCCGGGGTGTCGGGCTCGTACTTGGCGCGGCGGCGGTCGATCTCGTCCCGCAGCCCCGAGACCAGCCGCATCCGGTCACCGGACGACAGCTGCCGCCGGGCCGCCAAGTCCCCGACGCGGCTCAGATATTCGTAGACCAGATGGTCGCTCTCGATCGCCACGCCCCCGACGGTAGCGCGTGCGTCCGTGGAGCGGCCGACGGCGCAGCGGATACCGTTGGCCGGATGGGGACCGGCCGACGGTCCGGCCGGCGTGACCAGGAGGCGACCAACGTGCCCGAGGCAAGTACCGCTGCGGCGAACGCCCCGCGCTCCCTCGCCGAGGCGCTCCGCGCCCGCGACGACGTGGCGCTCACCGCCCTGCTGCACGCCCGCCCCGATCTGCTGAACCCGGTGCCGGGCGACGTCACCCAGCTGGCCACCCGCGCCGGCACCCGGGCGTCGGTGGTGCGCGCCCTGGACCGGCTGGACCGGTTCGCGCTCCAGACGGCCGAGGCCCTCGCGGTGGCCCCGGACCCGTGCCCGTACCCGGTGCTGGAGGAGCTGCTCACCGGCACCGGCTCGGGCGGCGAGAAGGCCGAGGACGCGGAGGGCGCCGAGGCGCGGACCGCGCTGCCCCGGGCCCTGGGGACGCTGCGGGACCAGGCCCTGGTGTGGGGGGACGACGACCGGCTGCGGCTGGTCCGCACCGCGCGGGAGCTGCTCGCCCCCTCCGCGCAGCGGCCCTCGCCGACGGGGCTGGGGCCGACGGTCGCCGAGGCGACGGCGGGCATGTCGCCGACCCGGATCCAGGAGATCGTCGCGGCGGCCGGGCTGCCGGCGACGCACGACCCGGTGTCGGCGGTGGCGGCGCTGACCGGGCTGTTCACCGACCCGGAGCGGATGTCGGCGCTGCTGGACGGGGCTCCGGCGGAGGCGCACCAGGTGCTGGGGCGGCTCGTGTGGGGGCCGCCGTACGGGGAGGTGACGCCGGAGCCGACGGCGCCGGTGCGCTGGCTGCGCGACCGGGGGCTGTTGCTGCCGGCTTCGGCGCGGACGGTCGTACTGCCGAGGGAGGTGGCGCTGCACCTGCGGGGCGGGCTCGCGCACCGGCGTACGGAGCCGCTCGCACCGGTGGTCGGCGTGCACCGGGAGCACCGTCCACAGCTTGTGGACTCGAACGCGGCCGGGCAGGCGCTGGCGGCGCTGGCGACCGTCGAGGAGCTGGTGAAGTCCTGGGAGCACGCGGGCCCGCTGGTGCTGCGGGCGGGCGGGCTGGCGGTGCGGGACCTGAAGCGGACGGCGGCGGCGCTGGACACGGCGGAGCCGGAGGCGGCGTTCTGGGTGGAGCTGGCGTACGCGGCGGGGCTGCTGGCCAGTGACGGGGAGGCCGACGAGCGGTACGCGCCGACGCCCGCGTTCGACGACTGGCGGGAGCTGCCGCCCGCGGAGCGGTGGGCGGCGCTGGCGGCGGCGTGGCTGCCGGCGACGCGTACGCCGGGGCTGGTCGGGGAGCAGGACACGAAGGGGCGGACGCTGTCGGCGCTGGGCCCGGACCTGGACCGTTCGGCGGCGCCGGAGGTGCGGCGGCGGGTCCTGGACCTGGTCGGGGAGCTGCCGGAGGGCGGGGTGCCCGATCCGGAGGCGGTGCTGGAGCGGCTGGCGTGGGAGCGGCCGGCGCGCGGTACGAGCGATCTGCGGGCCCGGCTCGCGCGGTGGGCGCTGCACGAGGCCGAGGTGCTGGGGGTGACGGGGCGGGGTGCGCTCAGCGCGTTCGGGCGGGCGCTGCTGGAGCACGGGGATCCGGCGGGGCTGCTGGCGCCGCTGCTGCCGGAGCCGGTGGACCACGTGCTGCTGCAGGCGGACCTGACGGCGGTGGCGCCGGGGCCGCTGCTGCGTCCGCTGGCGGAGATGCTGGCGGTGCTCGCGGAGGTGGAGTCCAAGGGCGGGGCGACGGTGTACCGGTTCACTCCGGGTTCGGTGCGGCGGGCGCTGGACTCGGGGCAGGCGGCGTCGGACCTGCACGCGTTCCTCTCCGAGCACAGCCGGACGCCGGTGCCGCAGCCGCTGGCGTACCTGATCGACGACGTGGCGCGGCGGCACGGGCACCTGCGGGTGGGGGCGGCGTCCTCGTACGTGCGCTGCGACGACGACGCGATGCTGGGGGAGATCCTGGCCGACCGGCGGTCTGCTGCCCTGGGGCTGCGGCGGCTCGCGCCGACGGTGCTGGCGGCGCAGGCGGACCCGGCGGCCCTGCTGGACGGGCTGCGGGCGCTGGGGTACGCCCCGGCGGCGGAGTCCCGTACCGGTGACGTGCTGGTGGCGCGGGCCGACGCGCACCGCACCCCGGCGCGTTCGGCGCCGGTGCCGGTGCCGGACGGGCCTCCGGTGCCGGACGCGACGCTGCTGGGCGCGGCGGTACGGGCGATCCGTGCGGGCGACCTGGCGGCGACGGCGGTCCGCAAGGAGCCGGCGGCCGCGTCGTCGTCGGGGGTTCCGGGGGAGCTGCCGCGTACGAGCGCGGCGGAGACCCTGGCGACGGTGCAGGCGGCGGCGCTGACGGGGTCGGCGGTGTGGATCGGGTACGTGAACGCGGACGGGGCGGCGAGCCAGCGGGTCATCGCCCCGGTGCGGGTGGAGGGCGGCTTCGTCACGGGGTACGACCACACGGCGGACGAGGTCCGCACGTACGCCCTGCACCGGATCACGGGGGTGGCGGAACTGGCGGAGGACCAGGTCTGAGCGGCGCCGGGCAGGCGCGGAAAACCGCTGGTGGCCGGCCACGTCGACCGGGCACCCTGACGGCATGTCCGAAGCAACGCCCGCGGCCCCGACCGAAACCCCCCGCCACCGGATCCGTGCCGCCCACACCGCCACCACCGTCACCGTCTACCAGGCCTACGCCCCGCACCTCGGCGTGCCCGCGGCCCGTGACGGGCGGTTCCCGGCGGCGTGGAAGCGGGAGCGGATGACGTGGATCAAGCCGTCGTTCCTGTGGATGATGTACCGCTGCGGCTGGGCCGCCAAGGCCGACCAGGAGACCGTCCTGGCGGTCGAGATCAGCCGCGAGGGCTTCGACCGGGCCCTCGCCCAGGCCTGCCTGTCGCACTACGTGCCCGGCGTCCACGCGGACCGCGAGGCGTGGAAGGCGTCCCTGGCCGGCTCCCCGGCGCGGGTGCAGTGGGACCCGGAGCGGGACCTCCACCTGAACGCCCTGCCCCACCGGTCCCTGCAGCTGGGCCTGTCGGGGCCGGCGTCACGGGCGTACGCCGACGAGTGGACGGTGTCGATCCGCGACGTCACCCCGCTGGCCCGGGAGATCCACGGCCTGGTCCGCGCGGGCGACCTCGACTCCGCCCGCGCGCTGCTCCCGGCCGAGACCCCCTACCCGGCGGGCCCGCTGCCTCACCTGGGCGCGTAGTCGACCAGCCCGGTCCCGAACGGCCACACCTCGCTCAGCCACGCGCTGACCGTCCGGTACACGACGGCGTCGAGGTGCGCCCGGTCCGCGCGCACCCAGGAGCTGACGTGGACCCGCCCGGCCTGTTCCTTCGACGGGTAGACGTACAGGCAGCCGATGACGTCCTCGTCGCCTTCCAGCACGCTGTACGTGAACCCGCGCCGCTCGGCGAAGTCCCGCGCGTGCCGTTCCAGGTCGGCCAGGTTCGCCTCGGCGGACATCCCCTCCGGCGGCGGCCAGTGGCGGCCCGCGAAGCCGGGTGTGGCCCGGACGTGCGCGATGCTCCCGCTCCAGGCGGCGAGGTCCCGCGCGTTGTGCTCCGCCCCGAGGGGCTCCAGCCGGAATCCGTCACCGTCGAGCACGCGCGGCACGTCGAAGCCGTCGGGCACGAAGGACTGCTGATCTCCACTCATGCCCGGAAGGTACGCCGCGCCGTCGGGCGGCGTCAGCGGGTTTTCCCCGGCCCGGGAGCGGTCCGGCCCCCGCCCGCGGCGGGATGCGGCACACTGGAGGTTTGACCGGATGCAAACGAGGTGCCGTGCGTGAATGGTCCACTGATCGTCCAAAGCGACAAGACGCTCCTTCTTGAGGTCGACCACGAGCTCGCCGGTGCCGCTCGGCGGGCCATCGCCCCCTTCGCCGAGCTGGAGCGGGCGCCCGAGCACATCCACACCTACCGGATCACCCCGCTCGGGCTGTGGAACGCCCGTGCCGCCGGGCACGACGCCGAGCAGGTCGTCGACGCGCTCGTCGAGTTCTCCCGCTATCCCGTCCCGCACGCGCTGCTGGTCGACGTCGCCGAGACCATGTCCCGCTACGGGCGGCTGACGCTGTCCAAGCACCCTGTGCACGGGCTGGTGCTGACGAGCACGGACCGGCCGGTGCTGGAGGAGATCCTGCGTTCGAAGCGGATCACCCCGCTGGTCGGGGCGCGGATCGACGCCGACACCGTGGCCGTGCACCCGTCGGAGCGCGGGCAGATCAAGCAGACGCTGCTGAAGCTGGGCTGGCCGGCCGAGGACCTCGCCGGGTACGTGGACGGCGAGGCGCACCCGATCGAGCTGGAGGAGAACGGCTGGGCGCTGCGCCCCTACCAGGCGCAGGCCGTGGAGGGCTTCTGGCACGGCGGTTCGGGCGTGGTCGTGCTGCCGTGCGGCGCGGGCAAGACGCTGGTCGGGGCCGGTGCGATGGCCAAGGCGAAGGCGACGACGCTGATCCTGGTCACCAACACCGTCTCGGCGCGGCAGTGGAAGCACGAGCTGGTCAAGCGGACCTCGCTGACGGAGGAGGAGATCGGCGAGTACTCGGGTACGCGCAAGGAGATCCGGCCGGTCACGATCGCCACCTACCAGGTGCTGACGACCAAGCGGAAGGGCGTCTACCCGCACCTGGAGCTGTTCGACTCCCGCGACTGGGGGCTGATCCTGTACGACGAGGTGCACCTGCTGCCGGCGCCGGTGTTCAAGTTCACCGCCGACCTGCAGGCGCGGCGGCGGCTCGGCCTGACGGCCACTCTGGTCCGTGAGGACGGGCGGGAGTCCGACGTGTTCTCCCTCATCGGGCCGAAGCGGTTCGACGCTCCGTGGAAGGAGATCGAGGCGCAGGGCTACATCGCGCCGGCCGACTGCGTCGAGGTCCGCGTCAACCTGACCGAGTCGGAGCGGCTCGCGTACGCGACCGCCGAGACCGAGGAGAAGTACCGCTTCTGCGCGACGACGGCGACGAAGCGGAAGGTGACGGAGGCTCTGGTGCGCAAGCACCGGGGCGAGCAGACCCTGGTCATCGGGCAGTACATCGACCAGCTCGACGAGCTCGGCGAGCACCTGGACGCGCCCGTCATCAAGGGCGAGACCTCGAACGCGCAGCGGGAGAAGCTCTTCGACGCGTTCCGCGAGGGCGAGATCAACGTGCTGGTCGTCTCGAAGGTCGCGAACTTCTCGATCGACCTGCCGGAGGCGACCGTCGCCATCCAGGTGTCGGGCACCTTCGGTTCCCGGCAGGAGGAGGCGCAGCGCCTCGGCCGGGTACTGCGTCCGAAGGCGGACGGGCACGAGGCCCGCTTCTACTCGGTGGTGGCGCGGGACACGATCGACCAGGACTTCGCCGCGCACCGCCAGCGCTTCCTGGCGGAGCAGGGCTACGCCTACCGGATCATGGACGCGGACGAGCTCCTGGCGTCCGACTGACCTGCGCGTCGGCGGGCGGCCGCGGGGCCGGGATGCGGGCCGCCGGCCGGTGGTGGCGGGTGCGGCGGCGGTGGGCCGCGCCCGTCAGGGCGGTGAGGAGCGGTACGGCCCACACCCACAGGTGCGGCCACTCCCGCAGCAGGGCCCGGCCGGTCACCGGGACGTGGTGGGCCCAGAAGTCGGCGGAGGCCTCCGGGAGCACCAGCAGGCCGAGCAGGGCGGTGCCGGCGAGCCCGGCCAGGGCGGTCAGGGCGGCCCGGACGCGCCGGGTCAGCAGCAGGTACGGGATGAGCAGCGCCGGGGTCAGGGTGATCCCGGCGGCGACGCCCAGCGCGAAGCCCTTGCCGAGGGCGGCGCGCGGCCGGCCGAGGTCCCAGACGGCGAGGCAGGCGAGCGCCAGGTTGATCTGGCCGGGCAGCGGGCTCTGGAACAGCGGCTCCAGCCACAGCCCGGCGATGGTGGCGGCCAGGACCGGGCCCCGCCGGGCCCGTACTCCCGCGAGCCGGCAGGAGAGCACGATCAGCAGGGCGAGCAGGCCGGCGTTCCCGAGGACGAGGACGGCCTTGAGCACACCCGCCGGAAGCCAGGCGGCGGGCGTGAAGAGGATCGCGGCGAAGGGCGGATAGGCGCTGGGCGGGTGCCACTCGGCGGCGGAGAAGCCGCTGAGGACGGCGTCGGCCGTCGGGATGCGCAGGGCGATGCACAGGACGCCCAGAGCGAGCAGCGAGCCTGTGACCAGCACAGCTGCGAGTGGCGGGGGTGGGGAAGCGGAAGCGGGGCTGCGGGTCACGCGCGTGACCCTAGTGGATCAGCGCACGGCTACCGCCGGGTTCAGGCCAAGGCCTTGCACTCCCCGTGCGGGGAGGGTCTTCGCGCGGGGCGTCAGCGGCGTATGACGCCCGCGTCCTCGGCGTACTCGCCGAGGACGACCACGCTCATGGCGGCAGCGGCGAAGACCTTCGCGGCGCGCAGGACATCGCCGACGCGGTGGCGCGGACGGTGGTCGGAGGTGGCGGTGGCCCCGCTCGGGAGGCCGCCCTGGACCGGGGAGAAGGTTGCGGTGCTCATGTCTCCATGGTGCGTTTTTCCCCCTCCGCGCACATCGCCCTCGGGACGGAACCCGCAGCCCTCCCGTGTCCTCCTCGCGGCCCATGGCATCCCCTAGTGGCTCTGCCGAAGGTCTGACACTCCCGGGTATGACACCCGTACGGGGGTACTGCCCCCTCGGGACTTCCGGCCCCCCAATCCATTCGCGCCGCCGCGCCCCGCTGACTACAATCTCCGCTCTTGCCGCCTCCCGCCGTCCCATCGGGGAGAGCCGCCTTCCGGCCGGAAACCGGGGGCTTTCCGTACCGCACGCACTGCACGCACTACACGCACCGCACGCACCCGCATGTACCGCTGGAGGCCTTCCCGTGCCCGCGCACGCCCCCGACACCGCATCCGACTCCGACTCCGCCGACCTCCTCGGCCGCGAACGGGCCCACCTGGCCGCCTCGCGCTCCGCGCTGCGCGCCATGCGCGAGGACGTCGAGGCCCTAGACATCCGCGACGTCACCGCGAACTGGGTCAACGCCATCGTCCTCCAGGCGCAGATCGACGACCGGATCAAGGCCCTCGCCGACCTCGCCCACACCCCGCTCTTCTTCGGCCGCCTCGACTACCTGCACGCCCCGGGCGCCGCCCTGGCGGAGGGCGCCGAGGGCGAGCAGTTCTACATCGGCCGCCGCCACGTCCACGACGCCGACGGCGACCCGATGGTGATCGACTGGCGCGCGCCGGTCTCCCAGCCCTTCTACCGCGCCTCGAAGACCGACCCGCAGGACGTCGGGCTGCGCCGCCGCTTCGGCTACACCGGCGGCGAGCTGACCGCGTACGAGGACGAGCACCTCTCCGACCCGGCCGAGTCCGCGGCCGTCAGCAAGCTGCTCCAGCAGGAGATCGAGCGCCCCCGCGTCGGCCCCATGCGCGACATCGTCGCGACGATCCAGCCCGAGCAGGACGAGATCGTCCGCTCCGGCCTGTCCGGCTCGGTCTGCGTACAGGGCGGCCCCGGCACCGGGAAGACCGCCGTCGGCCTGCACCGGGTCGCGTACCTGCTGTACGCGCACCGCGAGCGCCTCGCCCGCACCGGGACGCTGGTCATCGGGCCGAACCGTTCCTTCCTGCACTACATCGAGCAGGTCCTGCCCGCGCTGGGCGAGCTGGAGGTCAAGCAGGCCACCGTCGACGACCTCGTCGCCCGCGAGGGCCTGGAGGTCCGCGGCGCCGACGCCGCCGCGACGGCCGTGGTCAAGGGCGACGCCCGGATGGCGGAGGTGCTGCGCCGCGCGGTCCGCTCGCACGTCACCGCGCCCGCCGAGCCGCTGATGGTGGTGCGCGGCTCGCGCCGGTGGCGGGTTCCCGCGTACGAGCTGGAGGAGATCGTCACCGAGCTCCAGGAGCGCGACATCCGCTACGGCGCGGCCCGCGACGCGCTGCCGCAGCGGATCGCGCACGCCGTCCTCGTACGCATGGAGCAGGCGGGCGAGGCGCCGGACGACCGGGTGCAGGACGCGGTGGCCCGCAACGCGGCGGTGAAGGCCGCGGTCAAGGCGGTCTGGCCGGCGGTCGAGCCGGCGAAGCTGGTGCTGCGGCTGCTGTCGGACGCGGAGTTCCTGGCGGAGCACGCGGACGGGGTCCTCACGGAGGACGAGCAGAAGCTGCTGCTGTGGCCGAAGCCGTTCCGCAGCGTGCGGTCGGCGAAGTGGTCGGCGGCGGACCTGGTGCTGATCGACGAGGCGGCGGACCTGGTGGAGCGGACGCATTCGCTCGGCCACGTCGTCCTCGACGAGGCGCAGGACCTGTCCCCGATGCAGTACCGGGCGGTGGGGCGCCGCTGCACGACGGGCTCGGCGACGGTCCTGGGCGACCTCGCGCAGGGCACCACCCCGTGGGCCACGCGCAGCTGGGACGAGGCGCTGACGCACCTGGGCAAGCCGGAGGCGGTGCTGGAGGAGCTGACGGCGGGCTTCCGCGTGCCGCGCGAGGTGATCGCGTACGCGTCGCGGCTGCTGCCGGCGATCTCGCCGGGGCTGGCGGCGGTGTCGTCGGTGCGTGAGGCGCCGGGGTCGCTGACGGTGGCGGCGTGCGCCCCGGAACAGCTGACGGCGGACGTGCTGGCCGCCTGCCGGGCCTCGCTCGCGCACGAGGGGTCGATCGGGCTGATCGCGGCGGACGCGCGGGTGCCGGTGCTGGCGGAGGCCCTGGCGGAGGCGGGGCTGGCGTACCTCGCGCCGGGCGAGGAGACGACGGCGGAGTCCCGCCTCACCCTCGTCCCGGCGTCGCTGGCGAAGGGTCTGGAGTACGACTACGTGGTCCTGGACGAGCCGGCGGCGATCGTCGACGGCGAGCCGGACGAACGGACGGGGCTGCGGAGGCTGTACGTCTGCCTCACCCGAGCCGTCTCGGGCCTCACGGCGCTCCACGCGGCCCCCCTGCCGGGGGCGCTGGCGCTCGCCTGACCTCCCGCTCGCCCGGCCCGGCCCGGCTTGGCGCCGCTGCGCGGGGCGAGGTCCCCTACCCTCCCCCCAGACTCCGTCCGGGGGGAGGGTAGGGGAGGGTAGGGGACAGCCCCGCAGGGCCCGCACCCCGGCCCGCACCCCGCCCCCGCCCGGCAGGGCAAGGGCTAGCCCAGCGCCGCTCGCCACTCCGCGACCGCCGCCGCGGAGACCGGCCGGTCCCACCCGGAGGGACGGGCCGCGCCGCCGATGTGGAAGGCGTCGACGCCCCCCTCCCGCAGCACCGGCAGGTGCGACAGGGCCAGGCCGCCGCCGACGAGGATCCGCGGCCCGTACCCCGGCTCACCGCGCCGGCCCGCCGCGGCTTCCGCCAGCAGCACCGCCAGCCCGTCCTCGACGCCGGCCGCCGCGCCCGCCGTCAGGTACGTGTCCAGCCCCGGCAGCTCCGCGAGGGCCTTGCGCAGGCCGTCCCGGTCCGCCGCGCGGTCGATGGCCCGGTGGAAGGTCCAACGGCAGCCGTCCAGCTCCGCGAGCACCGCCTCGACCGCGTCGAGGTCGGGGCTGCCGTCCGGGTGCAGGAAGCCGAGGACGAACTCCTGCGCGCCCTCCGCCCGCAGCCCTCGCGCAGCCTCCACCAGCTTGGAGACGTCGCCCGCCGCGAACCCGTCGGACTTGCGGAGCATCACGCGCAGCGGGATGTCGACCGCCGCCCGGATCGCCGCGAAGGTCTCGCGCGGCGGGGTGAGCCCGTCGGCGGCCATGTCGGTGACCAGTTCGAGTCGGTCCGCCCCACCTGCCTGGGCGGCGACCGCGTCCTCCGCGTCGAGGGCGATCACCTCCAGGAGCGCACGGTTGCTCATGTGATCCATCCCATCCTTATGCCCATATGGAAAATAGGTCTAGTCCAATATCCAGGGTACGGGCCCCACCCCGCGCTCCACCAGCAGAATCGCGTCACCCCCACAATGTCCGCATGAACACGCCCGACACCGCCGCCCTCCGCGCCCGCTGGGACGCGACCGCCACCGCCGCCGGCGCCACCCGCGACCCCGCCCCCTACGCCGACCGCCTCCTCACCGCCTGGGCCGAGCCGCAGCGGCGGTACCACACCACCGCCCACCTGGCCGACGTGCTCGCACGGATCGACGTACTCGCCGGCCACGCCGCCGACCCCACCGCCGTCGAGCTCGCCGCCTGGTTCCACGACGCCGTCTACCGCCCCGACCGCTCCGAGAACGAGGAGCGCAGCGCCGCCCTCGCCGAGCGCGCCCTGCCCGAGCTGGGCGTCGGCGCGGCCCGCACCGCCGAGACCGCCCGACTGGTCCGGCTCACCGTCACCCACGACCCCGCCCCCGGCGACACCAACGGCGAGGCCCTCTGCGACGCCGACCTCGGCGTCCTCGCCGGCGCCCCGGACGCGTACACCGCCTACGCCGCCGCCGTCCGCGCCGAGTACGGCTTCGTCCCCGACGAGGCCTTCCGCACCGGCCGCGCCGCCGTGCTGCGGCAGCTCCTCGCCCTCCCCCGCCTCTTCCGCACCCCGTACGGCACCGCCCACTGGGAGGCCCCGGCCCGCCGCAATCTGGACGCCGAGCTGGCCGCCCTGACCTGACATACGGGACGGCGGCCGGGAATGCGCCCCACTTCGAGGCGGTTCGGGAAGAACATGCCCGCAGCCTCCGCACGACCCCCGTCCCGTATGCCCGTGGCCGTCTACATCCTCGGCCTGTCCGTCTTCGCGCTCGGCACCAGCGAATTCATGCTGTCCGGCCTGCTCCCGCCCATCGCCGAGGACATGGACGTCACCATCCCGCAGGCGGGCCTGCTGATATCCGCCTTCGCGATCGGCATGGTGGTCGGGGCGCCGCTGCTGGCAGTCGCCACCCTGCGCCTCCCGCGCCGCACCACCCTCATCTCCCTCATCAGCCTCTTCGGCCTCGGCCAGGTGGCGGGCGCACTGGCCCCCTCGTACGCGTTCCTCTTCGCCTCCCGCGTGGTGTCCGCCCTCGCCTGCGCCGGGTTCTGGGCCGTCGGCGCGGCCGTCGCCATCGCCATGGTCGACAAGGACCAGCGGGCCCGCGCCATGGCCGTCATGATCGGCGGACTGTCCATCGCCAACGTCCTCGGCGTCCCGGCCGGCGCCTTCCTCGGCGAGCAGTTCGGCTGGCGCTCCGCCTTCTGGTCGGTCGGCGCCGCCTCCGCCGTCGCCCTGGCCGGCATCCTGGCGCTGATCCCGAAGATCCCCCTGCCCGAGGAGAAGCCCCGCCTCGGCCGCGAGCTGCGCATCTACCGCGACCGCCAGGTGTGGCTGTCCATCGGCATCACGGCCCTGGCCGCCGGCGGCGTCTTCTGCGCCTTCAGCTACCTGTCGCCGCTGCTCACGGACGTGGCCGGGCTGGACCCGAAGTGGGTGCCGTGGATCCTCGGCCTGTTCGGCGTCGGCGCGCTGATCGGCACCACCATCGGCGGGCGGATCGCCGACGCGCACCTGTTCGGCGTGATGCTCTGGGGCATCACCGCCTCGACGGTGTTCCTCGGGGCCCTCACCGTGCTGGCCTCCAGTGCCGCCGCCGCGATCACCCTGTCGTTCCTGCTCGGCGTCTCGGCGTTCTTCACCGCGCCGGCGCTGAACGCCCGGATGTTCAACGTCGCCGGCGCCGCCCCCACCCTGGCCGGAGCCACCACCACCGCCGCGTTCAACCTGGGCAACACCGGCGGCCCCTGGCTCGGCGGCACGGTCATCGACGCCGGCTTCGGCTTCTCCGCCCCGGCGTGGGCGGGCGCGGCCATGACCGTCACCGCGATCGCCCTCACGGTCATCGCCCTCCGCCTGGAACGGCGCGGCTCGACCGGTGCGACACGGGTCGTCGCCGGCTCGGCCGCCACCGGCAAGGTGCCGACGGACGCCGTCCGCACGTGAGGTGAGGTGAGGTGACCTGGGGCTCAGGCGGCCGGCGGGCGGTGTTTCGGCCGGCGCAGGCCCGCCGCCGTGAGGCGGCGGACCAGTTCCTTGCTGCCGATCTCCACCGCGCCCGCCGCCACCGCGTCCGCGTAGCGGTGCGAGGGCACGTCGTAGTGGTCCCGCTCGAAGGCCCGCGGCGGGCAGCCGATGCCCGCCGCGAA
The DNA here is from genome assembly GCF_050275515.1 of Streptomyces sp. NPDC004126. Taxonomy (NCBI): domain Bacteria; kingdom Bacillati; phylum Actinomycetota; class Actinomycetes; order Kitasatosporales; family Streptomycetaceae; genus Streptomyces; species Streptomyces sp. NPDC004126. The sequence goes on from NZ_JBNNPF010000073.1 coordinate 16,823, forward strand.
GGCGTGCAGCTCCTCGTACGAGACGTCGCTGACCAGGTGCGACCACAGGCGGCCGTGGCCCGGCCAGACCGGCGGGTCGATGTACACCGTCACCGGCGGCTCACCGGCCCGGGTGGAAGACGGGGCCGAGACCGCCGACCGCCGCCACCCTCACCCCGGCCTCCGAGCACACCCAGTGCGGGTCGGGCCCCAGCTCCGGCTCCACGTCCAGCGCGTGCGGGTCCCCGTGCGCGCAGACGGGGCACAGCGGCCAGCGCCCGTACTTCTCCAGCAGGGCGTCCTTCACGTCCTGCGCGACGAGTCCGGCGAGGTAGTCGACTCCCTCCGGCCACTGCTCCACCCACCACCGGCGGTGCGTGACCGAGTCCTCGACGAGGGATACGACATCGGCATCGGCGACCTCACCTGCGGCGAGATCGGCGAGAACGAGCGCACGGGCGACATGCAGCGCCTGCTCCAGGGGGGTCGCGTGGTCCATGGGGACATTGTGTCCCCGGACCGGGCCCCAGACGAAGGGCCTCTTTACATGTAATTTGCTCGAATTTTCTATTATTTGTCCTCCTGGATCGACGTACCTGTCCTCCCGGATCGACGCCGCCCCCCGCCGGGGCGTGCCTTCTTGCCCCCGGCCCCGCCGGGAAATACGTTCCAGCCGTGAGCGAGAACCGCACCACCGCGTACGCCGACCTCCGCGCGCAGCTCGACACGCTGACGACCGAGGCCTTCCGGCCCGAGCTGGCGGAGATCGACCGGCTCCCCACGCTGGAGATCGTGCGCGCCATGAACGCCGAGGACGCCACCGTCCCCGCCGCCGTCGCCGCGCAGCTGGAGCCGATCGCCGCCGCCGTCGACGCGATCGCCGAGCGGATGGCCCGCGGCGGCCGGCTGGTCTACGCGGGCGCCGGGACCGCCGGCCGGCTCGGGGTGCTGGACGCCAGCGAGTGCCCGCCCACCTTCAACACCGACCCGGCGCAGGTCGTCGGCCTGATCGCGGGCGGCCCCGGCGCCATGGTGCGGGCCGTCGAGGGCGCCGAGGACTCGCGGGAGCTGGCCGCCGCCGACCTGGCCGCCCTCGCCCTGACCCGCGACGACACCGTCGTCGGCGTCTCCGCCTCCGGCCGCACCCCGTACGCGATCGGCGCCGTCGAGTACGCCCGTACGCGCGGCGCGCTCACCGTCGGACTGTCCTGCAACGCCGGATCCGCCCTGGCCGCGGCCGCCGAGCACGGCATCGAGGTGGTCGTCGGGCCCGAGCTGCTCACCGGCTCCACCCGGCTGAAGGCCGGCACGGCGCAGAAGCTCGTACTGAACCTGATCTCGACGGTCACGATGATCCGCCTCGGCAAGACGTACGGGAACCTCATGGTCGACGTGCGCGCGACGAACGAGAAGCTGCGCGCCCGCGCCCGCCGCATCGTCGCGCTGGCCACGGGCGCGCCCGACGAGGAGATCGAGGCGGCGCTCGCGGCGACCGGCGGCGAGGTGAAGGACGCCGTCCTCGTCGTGCTCGGCGGCGTCGACGGGCCGGAGGCGGCCCGGCTGCTCGCCGGGGCGGGCGGGCACCTGCGCGACGCCCTCGCCCGAGTCCAGGACCCGACAGCACGGTAGCCGCCCTCCCACGCAAGGCGAGTACATGCCCACTGACAAGAACCGCGCCACCGCCGCCGCGCTCCTCCCCCTGGTCGGCGGCCCGGACAACATCGACTCCGTCGCGCACTGCATGACCCGCCTGCGGATCGGGCTGCGCGACCGCTCGCTCGTCGACGACGCCGCCCTGCGGGCCGTGCCCGGGGTGCTGGGCGTCGTCGAGGACGACACGTACCAGATCGTGCTGGGGCCGGGGGCCGTCGCCCGGGTCACGCCCGAGTTCGAGGCGCTGGTGGAGGCGGGCCGGACACCACCTGCGGCAGTCACCGCCGGGGACCTCGCCGAGCGGGGCGCCGCGCTGAAGGAGGCGCGGAAGGCGCGCAACGCCACCCCGTTCAAGCTGTTCCTGCGCCGCATCGCGAACGTGTTCGTCCCGCTGATCCCCGCCCTCATCGGCTGCGGGGTCATCGCGGGCCTGAACGGCCTGCTCGCCAACCTCGGCTGGGCCCCGGCCCTGGTACCGGCCCTCGCCGCGATCGCGTCCGGGTTCATGTCGCTGATCGCGGTGTTCGTCGGCTTCAACACCGCCAAGGAGTTCGGCGGCACCCCCGTCCTCGGCGGGGCCGTCGCCGCCGTCATCGTCTTCCCCGGGGTGGCGAAGATCGACGCCTTCGGCGAGCACCTCTCCCCCGGCCAGGGCGGGGTCCTCGGCGCGCTGGCGGCGGCACTGCTCGCGGTGCGCGTGGAGCGGTGGTGCCGGCGCCGGGTGCCCGGGACGCTGGACGTGCTGGTCACGCCGACCCTCACGGTCCTCGTCACCGGGCTGGTCACCCTCTACGGGCTGATGTTCCTCGCCGGTGAGGCCGCCGCGGCGATCGGCTCCTTCGCGAACTGGCTGCTGGCCGCGGGCGGGGCCCTCGCCGGGCTGGTGCTGGGCGGGCTGTTCCTGCCGCTGGTGATGCTGGGGCTGCACCAGGCGCTGATCCCCATCCACACCACCCTCATCGAGCAGTCCGGCTACACCGTCCTGCTGCCGATCCTCGCCATGGCCGGCGCCGGCCAGGTCGGTGCCGCCCTCGCCGTCTACCGCCGCCTCCCGCGCAACGGCTCCGTCCGCAGCACCATCAAGTCCGCGCTCCCGGCCGGTTTCCTGGGGGTGGGCGAGCCGCTCATCTACGGGGTCTCGCTGCCGCTGGGCCGCCCGTTCGTCACCGCCTGCGTCGGCGGCGCGGCGGGCGGGGCCTTCGTCGGGCTGTGCAACCAGCTGGGCGTGGTGTTCGGCTCGAAGGCCATCGGCCCGTCGGGCTGGGCGCTGTTCCCGCTGCTGGACGGTACGTCGGGCATGGGCGTGACCGTCGCCGTCTACGCGGGCGGCCTCGCGGTGGGGTACCTGGCCGGCTTCACCGCGACGTACTTCTTCGGGTTCACGAAGCAGATGCTGGCCGACCTGGACACCGACGCGGGACCCGCCGCCCCGCCCGGCCCGGCCGGTCCCGCCGCCGCGAAGGAGCCGGTGCCGGCCTGATCAGCCGCCGCCCGCCCGCCCGTGCAGCACGGCGGCCAGCCGCAGCGCGGTGTCGATGTTGCAGCGCCCCAGGTCGACGAGCGGCAGCCCGTACGACCCCGCGGCCGAGACCCGCTCGACGTCCAGGGACGGGAAGACCACTCCCACCCCGTGGAGGGCGTCCTTCAACTGCCGTACGGCCTCCTCGGCCGCCCGCATCCGCTCCTGCGGGGTGAGCATCATGACGTGTCGCCTCTCTCCTGCGGGTGTTGGGGTCAGGCACACAGAGTGGCGATCATGGGCGCGGCCTTCAACCGGCCCCCCGGCCCGCCCGGGCCGTCCGACGGCCCGGGTCACCAGCCCCAGACGGGCAGGACCTCGAAGGTCGGGAACAGTTCGTCGTCGGCGTCCAGGTTGACGAAGACGTAGGCCCCGGGCGGACCCGGCCGGAACGTGAAGCGGCTGCCCAGCGGCATCTCGCGCAGGACCGTCGCCTCCTCCCGGCGCCCGCCGTCGTCCCGGCCGAGCCGGGTGAGGTACGTCCACCAGTGGTCGGTGGAGACCACGGCGACCTCGCCCGGCTGCTCGGCGGGCGCCAGCCCGAGGACCCGCTCCTCCCCGAGGCCGCGCTGCCAGGCGCGCCGGCCGTCGGTGAGGGAGTACGCGGCCACGCCCGACTTCTTCCCGGTCTTCACCGCGCTGACCAGCAGGCCGTCCGTCACCAGCGGCTCCCCCTCCAGGGCGGCGGCGGGGACCTGGCCCCGGATCGCGCCCCCGGCGTCGAAGAGCAGCACCGCGTCCGTGCCCAGCGGCACGGACTCCTTGACGCGGACGGCGAGCGGGGTCGCGGACAGCACCCGCAGCTCGGACAGCGGGCTCGCCGTCGGCAGGGCGGTCTCCCACGCGCGGGCTCCGGTACGGGCGTCGACGGCGACGACCCGCGACCTGGCACCGCCCCCGCACTCCTCGACGTACACGACGGGCCCGACAGCACCGGCCCCAGCGGCCCCGGCACCGGCACCGGCCCCGTGGCGCCCGCCGCTCCCGGCCCCGTCCACGGCCCCGACCCGGCAGTCGGCGGCGACGGGCAGCCGCCAGAGCTCCCCACCCTCGCGCAGGTCGAGGCCGAGCACGGCGTCCGGCTGCGCCAGGACGGCGGTGCCGCCGACCGCGGCCACCGGCTGCCCGGCCGTTTCCCGGGTCCAGAGCCTGCGCCCCTCCGTCAGCTCGACGGCCGTGACCCGCGCGCCACAACCGCGGGCGCCCTCCTCGTGGACCACGAGCCCGATGCCCGCGGAGGTGGCGCGGCCCAGCGCGCACAGGGGGGCGCGGTCGGGGGCGGGGAGCCGCCAGCCGTGCCGGCCCTCGCCGTCGAAGGCGACGAGCCCGTCCACCCGGGCCCGTACGAGCAGCCCGCCCCCCTGGTCCGGCGGGGCCCAGACGCCCAGCGGCTTCGCCGCGCCCGAGCCGTCGGCCATCTGCCAGCCGGAGACGTACATCTGCGGGCCGCGCATCCACTCGTAGGCCCGCCAGCCGGGCCACAGCGCGGCCAGCGCGACGACGACGGCGACGAGCCGAACGAGGCAGGAGCGGCGCGGCTCCTCCTTCGCGTCCTTGACGAACGCCCAGGCCAGGACCGTGAGGAGCCCGGTGGCAGGCGTGAAGAGGAACAGCCAGCCCATGCCGCGCGGGCAGGTGTCGGAGTCGCACTCGTTGCCGGGCATGTCGACGAACGACAGCTTCCAGAAGAGGACGAAGTACATCAGCGTCACCGCCCCGAAGGCCGCGGCGACGCAGACCCACCACAGGATGACGAGCCGCTGGGACAGTGCCGTTCTCTTGTTCATGATCCCCCCGGCCGCAGCCTAACGACCGGGGCCGGGCGGGTACGGCACTACGCCCGGAGGACGCGCAGCTGCGACACCTCGTACGACATCTCGGTGAGGCCCGGCCCGGGGGCGGGGTGGTAACGGCCGGCGGAGACGGACAGGTTGACGATGAGGTACGCGTGCCAGCCGCGGCCGACACCCCGCCCGTCGGAGTAGACGCGCATGCCGTTCACCCACCAGATGACGGACCTGCGGCCGAACTCCACCTTCAGGTCGAGCCGGGCGCCGGGGCGCACGGTGGGGTCGCGGAGGTAGCGGTGCGCCTCGCGGACGTGGTTGGACAGTTCCAGCAGGTCGGGGTTGTCGGGGTGGTACTCGAAGACGTCGATCTCCTGGCCGCCGTCCCGCCAGGTCCAGATGGCGGGCCAGGCGCCCAGCTCCTCCGGCAGCCGGACGCGGGCCTCCAGCACGTCGCCGGTGCGGACCTCGAAGCCCTCGTCGCTGCCCTCGGTGGTGAGCAGCCCGGCGTCCCAGTTCCCGTCGGGGCGCAGGGTCGCGCGGAAGGTGCCGGAGCGGCTGTAGGCGGGGTCGGCGGTGAGGTGGTCGAGCTTGTTGTCGCCGGGGTTGACGGGGCCGCCGTCGGGATAGGCCCAGGAGCGGCCGGCCACCCACTGGGTGGGGGAGGTGAAGTCGGCGGTGAAGACGGGGGACGGGCGGCGCGACGCCACGCGCCGCAGCCATGCGACTGGTTGCGGGAGCATGCGGTACATATGCCCGGAAGGCACCCGGAATCAACCGCCGTTCTCACGGAGCGTAGTAGTACGACAGCGCTTCGGAGCGGCCCGCACCGCGCGTCCCCCTTGCTGGACCGGCGTTGCGTACGCCCCCCGGCACCGGGGTGCCGGAGGGCGTACGGACGGGGAGGCGTGACGGCCGGTCAGGTCCCGGGCGCGCACGTGAGCGTGAACGTCAAAGAGTCGGCCACGTTGTCCGCCGAGAGGTTGACGACCACCTTGGGGGCCGGTTCCGTGGGCGCGGCACGCGTGGGGGACTTGACCACGAACGGACCGGTCGGGGTCTCCGGGGCGTTGAACTTGAGGGACGGCGCGGCCTGCTTGCCCTGGCCCGACCAGAAGTAGTCGACCTCGCCGGTTCCCGTACCGGTGAACTTGCCCTGGAACGTGACGTTCTGCGGCTTGGAGCAGTCGACCGCTGCGGGAGTGGTGGACGCGCCCGTGATATCCGCGTCGGTGATCCGGACCTTGACGGGCGCGGGCGTCCTGGGAGCCTTGGTGCAGCCGGTCGTCAGCTCGTTCTTGCCCCAGCCGCTCTTCACCGTGTAGGCGCCCTTCTTGACGTCCTCTTCCGTGACGGAGCCCGCACCATCAGCGTTGCGCTGGAATTCCTCCGGGCCCGAGACCCTGAGCAGCTGACCACCTTTGAAGCCGGTCATCACCAGGTCGTACTCGACGGGATTCGTGCCGGGGGCCACCACGAGCTTGCAGGCCCCCTGGGGGGCGGGGGCGGCCCGGGCCGCCATCGTGGACGGCATGGCAACCGCGGTGACCAGGAGCGGGGCGAGAAGTGCATAACGGGCACGCCTGTTCATGCGTTCCCTCCTTGCCGGGAAAGCCTTGACGGGTGAAGCGGACATCTCGGTAGCACGAGGGCGCCACGAGGCAGGGGCAAGGGGCCAAAGGTCAGGGCCGGGGGCCGGGGGCCGGGGGCCGGGGGCCGGGGGCCGGGGCGTGACGGGTGGGGAAGGAGGGCGCAGGGCCTCGCGCGCCCCGATGCGCCTGCCCGGGCCGGTCGGTTCACCGGTCCGACTCCGCAGCCCCCGGGAGCGACGTCCTGTTACAGGCTAGCTCCGCGGCTTGAGGGCGGCATGCCGAGCCGCCCACGGCCGCCGACCACCCGTTCGTTCACCCGCGCGACGGGCCCCGCGCCGCCTCGATGAAGGCGCGGATGAGCTCCGGGGACTTCACCCCGCGCTCCCGCTCGACCCCGCTGGAGACGTCCACACCCCAGGCACCGGTCGCCCCGAGGGCCTCCCGCACGTTGCCCGGGTTCAGCCCGCCGGCCAGCAGCCAGCGCCCCTCGGGCGCCGTGAACTGCTCGGATCCCCAGTTCCAGGGCTTGCCGGAGCCGGGGTCGGGGGCGTCGATGAGGAGCAGGTCCTCCCCGTACTCGCCGCAGCGCGCGACGTGCTCGGCGGTGGCGCGCAGCAGCGTGCGCCCCGGCGCCCGCAGGTGCGCGTAGTGGTCGGCGGGTTCGTCGCCGTGCAGCTGTACGCCGCGCACGCCGCTCTCCTCGGCGAGCCGGCGCACCTCCTCGACGGGCTGCCCCCGGAACACCCCGACGGTCAGCACCCCGTCCGGCACCCGCGCTGCCAGCTCCCGCGCCTGCGCGGCGCCGATGGTCCGGGGGCTGCCGGGGGCGAAGACGAACCCGACGGCGTCGGCTCCGGCCTCCACGGCCACGTCGACGTCATGGGGGGTCTTCAGCCCGCAGATCTTGACGAACACGCTCTTCCCGTCGCTCATGCCCGCAAGTCAACCAAACGCCGCTCTGCCACGCCGATACGTCCACCCTCCGGGCGGCCCGCCCGGCCCCGGGGCTCAAGCCGCGAGAGTCCGAGCGCTTTGTCTGTGGAATGGGTGGTGGGCGAAGCCCACCACCACCCACCACCCTCCCCAACCACCGCCCATACCAGGCCGGATGACGATCCGTGACCGGCTTGCCACGCAGGGCCATCAGGCCCTACCTTGCGGCTGGAAACGAAAATCGGCCCCCGCCGGTGCGCCAACACCGAAACGAGGGCCTGACCAAACGAGATCGGACTCAACGATCCACGATGGATGACGTTCAGCTTAGTGCTGCCCCGCACCCCCAGGCCAAGCCCGGCTACGGCAAAATCGCCGCCCCGGAGCAAGCGCCCCGCACCGCCCGCGACTTCGCGCACCTCCCGGCCCGCGAGGCGGCCGTCGCCGGGTACCTCGACCGGCTGCCGGACGGCGCCGACATCAGCGTGAAGACCCTCGCCGCGGTCCTGCCCCTGTGGGGCCAGTGCGCCCTGCGCACCGCCCTGAACCGGCTGGCCACCGCCGGGCACCTGCACCGCGTACGGCAGCGGCTGCCCGGCGAGGTCACCCGCTGGGTCACCCGCACCTACTTCTCCCGCACCCCCCGCGACGGCGCCTGGTGGGCCCGGTTCACCCAGAGGGATTCCCCCGCACCGACGGCCCCACCACCACCCTCACCGGTACCTCCGGCCCCGCCGACGAACCCGGCCCTGGCTACCGCCACCGCCCCAGGCGACCCCGACGCCTACGGCATCCTCGCCTCGCTCGGCGGCGCCGCCCCCGCCCTGGCCCTCTCCAAGGCCGACTGCACGGCCCTCGCCCCGCTCCTGGTCCCCTGGCTGGCCCGGGGCATCTCCCCCGACCGCATCCGGCTCGCCCTCACCGCCGGCCTGCCCTCCCCGGTCCACCACCCGGCGGCCCTGGTCCGCAAACGCCTGGAGTCCAAACTCCCCGCCGCACCACCGCCACCGGCCCCGGCGCCGCCCCCGGCCCGCGCCGAGTGCACCGAATGCCGCGCCCCCGGCCCGCCCGGCGCCTTCACCGACGGCCGCTGCCGCGCCTGCCGCCCCGAAGCCCCCCGCCCGCCGGTCTTCACCCCGTCCCTCACCCCGGCGGAGGTCCACGCCCACGCGTCCCGCGTCCGAGAAAGGAACCGCCGATGACCGCGCACGCCGAGATGTCCCTGACGGACTTCGAGACGCTGGCCCGCCGCGCACCCGAGACGGTGACGCTCGAATTCATCAACGGAAAGCTGGAGGTCAAGCCGGTGCCCGACGGAGATCACGACGAGATCATCATGTGGGTCGCGGACCAGTGCATGGCTCACCGCCCCGACCTGCGCCTGTACCGCGAGCGTGGGCTCCGCACCGAGCAGTACCGCAACGGCCGCGCCCGACCCGGTCGGGTTCTCCCTCGCCACCGAGGCGCTCAAGGACTACGCCCACTGATCCCCCCGCCCCCGGGAAACGCCCGAGGGCGGCACCCCCTCCACCGGGAAGGGGTACCGCCCTCGGTCGAGAACAGCCGATCAGCCTGGGGCCGATCAGAAGTCCATGTCACCGCCCGGCATGCCGCCCGGAGCGGCGGCGGCCTTCTCCGGCTTGTCGGCGATGACGGCCTCGGTGGTCAGGAAGAGCGCGGCGATGGACGCGGCGTTCTGCAGCGCGGAGCGCGTGACCTTCGCCGGGTCGATGATGCCCTCGGCGATCATGTCGACGTACTCGCCGGTGGCGGCGTTCAGACCGTGGCCGACGGCCAGGTTGCGCACCTTCTCGACGACGACGCCGCCCTCGAGACCACCGTTGACGGCGATCTGCTTCAGCGGGGCCTCCAGCGCGAGCTTCACGGCGTTGGCGCCGGTCGCCTCGTCACCGGTGAGCTCCAGCTTCTCGAAGACCGAGGAGGCCTGGAGCAGGGCCACGCCACCGCCGGCGACGATGCCCTCTTCGACGGCCGCCTTCGCGTTGCGAACGGCGTCCTCGATGCGGTGCTTGCGCTCCTTGAGCTCGACCTCGGTCGCGGCACCGGCCTTGATGACGGCCACGCCGCCGGCCAGCTTCGCGAGGCGCTCCTGGAGCTTCTCGCGGTCGTAGTCCGAGTCGGAGTTCTCGATCTCGGCGCGGATCTGGTTGACGCGGCCCTGGACCTGGTCGCTGTCACCGGCACCGTCGACGATGGTGGTCTCGTCCTTGGTGATGACGACCTTGCGGGCGCGGCCGAGCAGGTCGAGACCGGCGTTCTCCAGCTTGAGGCCGACCTCCTCGGAGATGACCGTGCCGCCCGTGAGGATGGCGATGTCGCCGAGCATGGCCTTGCGGCGGTCGCCGAAGCCCGGGGCCTTGACGGCGACGGACTTGAAGGTGCCGCGGATCTTGTTGACGACCAGGGTCGACAGGGCCTCGCCCTCGACGTCCTCGGCGATGATCAGCAGCGGCTTGCCGGACTGCATGACCTTCTCCAGGAGCGGCAGCAGGTCCTTGACCGAGCCGATCTTGGAGTTGACGATCAGGATGTACGGGTCGTCGAGGGACGCCTCCATACGCTCCATGTCGGTGGCGAAGTACGCCGAGATGTAGCCCTTGTCGAAGCGCATGCCCTCGGTGAGCTCCAGCTCCAGACCGAAGGTCTGGGACTCCTCGACGGTGATGACGCCTTCCTTGCCGACCTTGTCCATGGCCTCGGCGATGAGCTCGCCGATCTGGGTGTCGGCGGCGGAGATGGAGGCCGTGGAAGCGATCTGCTCCTTGGTCTCGACATCCTTGGCCTGGGCCAGCAGGGCGGCGGAGACGGCCTCGACGGCCTTCTCGATACCGCGCTTGAGGGCCATCGGGTTGGCACCGGCGGCCACGTTGCGCAGACCCTCGCGCACGAGCGCCTGGGCGAGAACGGTGGCGGTGGTCGTACCGTCGCCCGCGACGTCGTCCGTCTTCTTGGCGACTTCCTTGACCAGCTCGGCGCCGATCTTCTCGTACGGGTCCTCGAGCTCGATCTCCTTGGCGATGGAGACACCGTCGTTGGTGATCGTGGGGGCGCCCCACTTCTTCTCAAGGACGACGTTGCGACCCTTGGGGCCAAGGGTGACCTTGACGGCGTCGGCGAGCTGGTTCATGCCACGCTCGAGACCGCGCCGGGCCTCCTCGTTGAACGCGATGATCTTGGCCATGTGAAGTGGTCCTCCCGGACAGGGGTGGATTGCTCCGGACCGCGCCCGCGCCCGCGACGGACGGCCTGCGGATCCGGCGGTTCCGTCCCGCCGGGCCCTGCGGGCCTCACCGGCCCGGTCCTCGTTTTAGTAGCACTCTCACCGGGAGAGTGCTAACGCCAATGATTAGCACTCGGCCCCCACGAGTGCAAGCGGCTTCAGGCAACACGCGGGCGGCGCGGCGGCGACACGGGGCGACACGCAGGAGGGGCCCACATCCCTGTCCAGGATGTGGGCCCCTCAAGCGTCTGTGCGTGCGTCGGTGGCCGATCGCGTTCGCTCCGACTCAGCCGGCCGCGAGCTTGACCATGTCCGCCTGCGGACCCTTCTGGCCCTGCGAGATCTCGAACTCGACCCGCTGACCCTCTTCAAGGGTGCGGTACCCGTCCATCTGGATGGCGCTGTAGTGGACGAACACATCCGCACCACCGTCGACCGCGATGAAGCCGTAGCCCTTCTCCGCGTTGAACCACTTGACGGTGCCCTGAGCCATGCCTAACTCCCCTATTACTGGCCCTTGCGCAGGACCGCACTTCGCGGTCCCGGGTCAGAACTTGCGCCGGAACGCCTCGACCGCGGCTGAATGTATCCGCACCGGTGCTGTCAGCAACAGGTCAATCCGACGAGAAATCTGGACACACGGAAAGCTGGAAATAGGGTGAAAACTTGGCATATTCCAGGGCAACTCGGGCCAGACAAGCCGCACCAAAGGCCCAAAAGGCGCGCTCATGTTGACTCAATGTCAACCATCCGAAGGCCCGCTCATATGCGGCGGGCAAGAACAGCGGAGGGGACTGCCCCAACTCTACCGCGCCCAATCAAGCAGAATTGCCCCCTCCACTTTTAGCGGAGGGGGCAATTCTGTTCTGAACGCGTCAGTCGCGGATCAGCAGCCGCCGGCACTGTGCCGGTCTGGTCAGCCTCCGGCGACGGCCGGGATGATCGAGACGCCGGCGCCGTCGGGCGTCGCCGCCTGCAGGCCGCCCTCGAAGCGCACGTCGTCGTCGTTGACGTAGACGTTCACGAAACGGCGCAGCTTGCCCTGGTCGTCCAGGACGCGCGCGGCGATGCCCGGGTGGCTCTTCTCCAGGGACTCGATGACCTCGGCGAGGGTCGCGCCCTCGGCCGGGACCTCGGCGGCGCCGCCCGTGTAGGTGCGCAGGATGGTGGGGATGCGGACGTTGACGCTCATGGCGCTACCGCCTTTCCGGATGTGTCAGGGGGAAGGGTCAGGCCAGGCCGGCGGCGCGGAACGCGTCCAGGCTCGGGCGGATGGTGGCCGTCTGGCCGCTGTCCGCGGCCACCGCCTCCAGGGTCTTGAGACCGTCACCGGTGTTCAGGACCACCGTGGTCAGCGCCGGGTCGAGCTGCCCGTTCTCGATCAACTTCTTCGTCACGCCGACGGTCACGCCGCCCGCGGTTTCGGCGAAGATGCCCTCGGTGCGCGCCAGGATCTTGATGGCCTCGACGACCTGCTCGTCGTTGACGTCCTCGACGTAGCCGCCGGTGCGCCGCGCGATGTCCAGGACGTACGGGCCGTCCGCCGGGTTGCCGATGGCCAGGGACTTGGCGATGGTGTTCGGCTTCTGCGGGCGCACCACGTCGTGGCCGGCCTTGAAGGCGGTGGACACCGGGGAGCAGCCCTCGGCCTGGGCGCCGAAGATCTTGTAGGGCTTGTCCTCGACGAGGCCGAGCTTGACCAGCTCCTGGAGACCCTTGTCGATCTTCGTCAGCTGGGAGCCGGACGCGATCGGGATGACGATCTGGTCGGGCAGCTGCCAGCCGAGCTGCTCGCAGATCTCGTACGCCAGGGTCTTGGAGCCCTCGCCGTAGTAGGGGCGCAGGTTGACGTTGACGAAGCCCCAGCCCTCGCCCAGCGGGTCGCCGATGAGCTCGGAGCAGAAGCGGTTGACGTCGTCGTAGTTGCCCTCGATGCCGACCAGGTCGCCGCCGTAGACACCGGCCATGACGACCTTGCCCTGCTCCAGGTCGTGCGGGATGAACACGCAGGACCGGAAGCCGGCGCGGGCGGCCGCGGCGCCGACGGCGCCGGCCAGGTTGCCGGTGGAGGAGCAGGACAGGGTGGTGAAGCCGAAGGCGCGGGCGGCCTCGACGGCGATGGCCACGACGCGGTCCTTGAAGGAGTGCGTCGGGTTGCCGGAGTCGTCCTTGACGTAGAGCTTGCCGGTGACGCCCAGCTCCTTGGCCAGGTTCTCGGCGTCCACCAGCTTGGTGAAGCCCGGGTTCAGGCTCGGCTTGGAGGCCACGTCCACCGGGACGGGCAGCAGCGGCGCGTAACGCCAGATGTTGTTCGGACCGGCCTCGATCGCGGCGCGCAGGGCCTCCGGGTCGCCGAGCGGCAGCTCGTAGGCGACTTCCAGGGGACCGAAGCACTCGACGCAGGCGAAGATGGGGCCGAGCTCGAAGCGGGTACCGCACTCGCGACAGGAAAGTCCGGTGGCGGGTCCGAGGTCGACAGAGGTGGCGACAGTCTGTGCAGCCATGATGGCGAGGCCCTTTCTCCTCATCTTCCCCATGGCGCACTTCGCCATGAGACGGAATTGGCACCTTCCCTAGCCGGGGCCTCGCGCTGGCGAGAACCGACTGGAGGGTTGCCGGGGCTTCAACGGGCCGTGTCCCTCTGCCCCTCTGGATGAGCGGTATGGCACCGGACACACGCGCTCTGTGGCGCGCCGGTGCGTTTGTGCGCGGGACCCCCGGCATGCGGTGGTCTCTCGCGTTGTTCAAGACTGTAACCGAAGGGACGGGTGGTTGAGACAGCCGTCCGAACCGCGAGATGGATCACAATTCGGCCCAAATAGCCGAGTGCCGCAGAGCCCGCGGAACCCGCGGAGAGAAGCCCAAGGGGTGCTGAGAGTGCTGGATGAGGTGGAGCGCTGGCTGGCAGACCGCTCCTGGTCCGCCGCCGACCGACCGCTCGACCAGCTGCTCGACCGGAAACGGGCGGCCGGGACGACGGTGAGCGTGGTGCTGCCCGCGCTCGACGAGGAGGCCACCGTCGGGGAGATCGTCGAGATCATCCGGCGCGACCTGATCGAGGCCCCGCCGGTCCCCCTGGTGGACGAGCTGGTGGTCGTCGACTCCGGCTCCACCGACCGTACGGCCGAGGTCGCGGCCAAGGCCGGCGCCCGCGTCGTCCACCGCGACTCGATCCTGCCCCGCATCCCGGCCCTGCCCGGCAAGGGCGAGGTGCTGTGGCGCTCCCTGCTGGCCACCACCGGCGACGTCGTCTGCTTCGTCGACGCCGACCTGCGGGACTTCGACGCCGCCTTCGTCTCCGGGATCGTCGGACCGCTGCTCACCGACCCGCAGGTGCAGTTCGTCAAGGCCATGTACGACCGCCCCCTCGGCGACGCCCCCGGCCAGGGCGGACGCGTCACGGAGCTGGTGGCCCGCCCGCTCCTCAACCTCCACTGGCCCCAGCTGGCCGGCTTCGTCCAGCCGCTGGGCGGCGAGTACGCCGTACGCCGCTCCCTGCTGGAACGCCTCCCCTTCCCCGTCGGGTACGGGGTGGAGCTGGGGCTGCTCGTGGACGCGCTGCACACGGTCGGCCTGGACGCGCTGGCCCAGGTGGACGTCGGGGTCCGGCTGCACCGGCACCAGGACGGGCAGGCCCTGGGCCGGATGGCCGCCGCGATCTACCGCACCGCGCAGCTGCGGCTCTCCCGCGGGCACTCCCCCAGCTACCGCTGGGGGTACCCCCACGTCCGGCCGGAGCTCACCCAGTTCGAGCGGGGGCCGGACGGGTTCGTACCGCGCACGTACGCCGTGGACACGGAGGAGCGGCCGCCGATGGCGGAGATCGAGGAGTACGCGGTCCGACGGGTGGCGTGACCCCCAGGCGCGCCCCCGCCTTGACCAGTACGTGATGAACCGGACATTTCCCGGACGTTTGAGCGAGCGGGCCCCGGGCTAGGTTCGCGGCATGGCTTCTCAGGTACTCGTCGCCGCCAACCGCGGCCCGCTCTCTTACGCCCTCGCCGCCGACGGCACCCTCAGTGCCCGGCGCGGCGGCGGCGGCCTCGTCTCCGGCCTGTCCGCGGCGCTCGCGGCGCAGCCGGAGGCCCTGTGGATCTGCGCGGCCCTGTCCGAGGCCGACCGGGAGGCCGTCCGCCGGGGCGTCTCCGAGCCGGGCGTCCGGATGCTGGACATCCACCCGGCGGTGTACGACGACGCGTACAACGGCATCGCGAACTCCGTGCTCTGGTTCACCCACCACCACCTGTACGACGTCCCCCGCGAACCCGTCTTCGACGCCGGGTTCCGGCGCCGCTGGGCCTCGTACACCGCCTACAACCGCGCCTTCGCCGAGGCCCTGGCCGAGGAGGCCGCGGAGGGGGCGTCGGTGCTGGTCCAGGACTACCACCTCGCCCTGGTCCCGGGACAGCTGCGGGAACTGCGCCCGGACCTGCGGATCGCGCACTTCACGCACACTCCGTGGGCGTCGTGGGAGTTCCTGGGCATGCTCCCGGACGACATCAGGAAGGAACTGGTGTGGGGAATGCTGGGGGCGGACCGCCTCGGGTTCCACACCGAACGCTGGGCGCTCAACTTCGTCAGCGGCGCCACCATGGACGACGAGCGCGGCGTCGCGGACTCGTACGTCCCCCGGAACAGCGGCCCCGGGGTCAACCACCGCAGGATGACGGCGGACGGCTGGTACGGGGAGAAGCGGTTCACCGCGGCGACCGCCTACCCCCTCGGGGTAGACGGCGACGACCTGCGCTCGCTCGCCCACCGGCCGCAGGTCGACGACAAGCTGGCCGCGCTGCGCGCGGAGGTCGGCGACCGCAAGACGATCGTCCGCGTCGACCGCACCGAACTGTCGAAGAACATCCTGCGCGGACTCCTCGCCTACCGCGAGCTCCTGACCACCCACCCCGAATGGCGCGGCCGCGTCGTCCACCTGGCCTCCGCCTACCCGTCCCGGCAGGACCTGAAGGTGTACCGGGACTACACCGAGTCCGTGCGCGAACTGGCCGAGGAGATCAACGCGGAGTTCGGCACGGACGACTGGCAGCCGGTCCTCGTCTCCGTCCAGGACGACTTCGCCCGCTCCCTCGCGGCGTACCGCCTCGCCGACGTGGCCCTGATCAACCCGGTCCGGGACGGCATGAACCTCGTCGCGAAGGAGATCCCGGTCGTCTCGGAGGCGGGCTGCGCCCTGGTCCTCTCCACGGGGGCGGGAGCGTACGAGGAACTCGGCCACGACGCCCTGACGGTCAACCCGTACGACGTCACGGCGACGGCGGAAGCCCTCCACAAGGCCCTCTCGATGCCGGCCCCGGAACGCGCGGAACGCACGAAGCGCCTGGCAGCAGCCGCCACGGCCCTCCCCCCGGCGGCCTGGTTCGAAGCCCAGCTGGAGGCCCTGCGGGGGTAGGGGCGAGGGCTCGCGGTACGGGCCGGCTGTCTCCCCCGCGAGGGGGTGGGGTCGGGCGGTGTTTGCCCACCCGCCCCCTTGTCTGCGGGCCGGTGGGCTGGGGGGCGGGATCCCCTCGGGCGGTAGTCAGGGAGGGTTTGGGGGTTTCCCGTCAGTCCCATCGTCCTTCCGGTTCGGGCCGTCCTGTCAAGGGCGCTCCCTTCGGTCGCGTCGCTTCGCGATCG
>NZ_JBNNPF010000074.1:0-33019 GCF_050275515.1 Streptomyces sp. NPDC004126
CCTCCACACCTACAACCACCACCGCTGCCACACAGCACTGGGCGGAAACCCGCCCATCAGCCGCGTGAACAACGCTGCGGGTCAATACACCTAGGCCGCCTCCGACGCCTCCCGCGCCGTCGTCAGGCCGTCGAGCCACGAGGGCGGCAGCTCGGCGGCGTCCCACTCCTCGCGCAGCGCCGACGGCGACGCGGCGAGGCGTTCCAGGACGGCGAGGCTGGTGGGGGAGTGCAGGAGGGAGTAGCGGCCGTGGAGGGTGATGGCGCTGCCCGGCCCGTACCGCTCGTACAGCCGGGTCAGGTCGGGGCGGTGGTCGGCGGCGAACCGTGCGAGGCGGCCCGCGTACCCGGCCCGCTGCCGGGGGCTCATCGTCCCGAGGACGGCGGTGAGCACCTGCTCGGAGACCTCCGGGTCGAGGTCGGAGACGGTGCTGAACGACAGGTAGAGCGGTGTCACCGCCACCTTCGCCCGTTCCACCTCCATCCGGCGGACGGGCGGCCAGGCCTCCGCGGAGTCCTCCGCCGGGCCGGCGCCGACGGCCCGGGCCAGGGCCCGTTCGGCGATCCCGCCGAATTCCTCGGTGAGGGCGCGGGCGCCGTCGAGCCAGCCCGACTCGTAGAGTTCGCCCTTCCCGGCGGGAGCGGTGCCCGCCCCCTCCTCGGCCTCACGGTGGGCGGCGGCGAGGACCCCGGCCTCGACGAGCCCGATCAGCTCCTCGGCGGAGCCGGCGGGAACCCCCGCCCGGCCGAGGAGCTGGACGATCGTCGTCCTCGCGTTGTGGAGGCTGGCCGGGTCCAGCCGCTGCGGGTCTTCGTCGGCGGGGTGCATGGAATCCTCGTCGTCATGGGTCGCGCCGATGCGAGTCTACGCACACCGCCCCCCGGACCGGCCGTCCTCCACCCGAACGCCCGGCCGCCCGGCCGCTACGCCGGCCGCCCGGCGCGGCGCAGGGCCAGGGCGGCGAGGGCTTCGGGGGCGCCGGACTGGCCGCGGATGCCGGGGAAGGCGTTGACGTCGACGATGAGGGGACCGCCGTCCTCCGTGGCGATGACGTCCACGCCGTACACGTCCAGGGCGAAGACGGCGCCCACTTCCAGGGCCAGTTCGGTCCATCCGCCGGGCAGCGGCCCGAGCGGGCGGGCCGGCTCCTTTCCTCCGGCGGCGAGTTCGGAGCGGCGCAGGCCCGCGAAGACCCGGTCGCCGATCACCCACAGTTTGTGGTCCCAGCCGTCGTTGGGGGCGAACGGCTGCACCACGACCGGCTCCCGCTCCCAGCCCGCGGCGGCCAGCGCGCGCAGTTCCCCGGGGCCGTCGACGCGGGCGACCAGGTCGTGCTTGCGGCTGAGCCGGCTCTTGACCACCACCGGCCGGCCGGGCCGGACCTCCGCCCCCAGCCCGGCGAGCGAGGCGTAGGTGCGGGTGGCGGCGAAGGGCAGTCCGGCCCGCAGCGCCAGCTCGGCCATGCCGGTGCGGTCCTGGCAGCGCTCGGTGGCCGCCGCGGAGTTCAGCACGGGCGCCCCGCGCCGTTCCAGCTGCCGGGCGAGGGCCAGGGCCGACGGGGTCCGCGCCTTCAGCAGGTACACGTCGGCCCGCTCCCCGGCCGCGGCGGCGGGTCCGGCCCCCGGGTCCAGCACCCGCACCTCGTGCTCGGGCGCGAGCAGCGCGGCGGTGGCGGCCAGCAGCGGGTGCCCGGCGTCGGGGGTGATCAGGCCGACCCTCACGCGCCGTCCCCCGACCCGGCCGCCGCCTGCGCGGGAACGGGCACCGGGCGGGCGTGCGGGCGCGCCGTCGGGAGGGGCGCGGCGGCGGGGTGTTCGCCGCCCGAGCGGGCCAGGTCCAGTACGGCGCGCGCGACCCGCGCGGCCGCGTCCGGGACCTGGCGGAAGCTCGGGAAGTCGTTCACGTCGACCACGACGGGCCCGTCGGGACCCAGCAGCACGTCCACCCCGTAGAGGTCCAGCCCGTACACCTCGCCCACCCGGGCGGCGATCCGCGCCACCTCGGCGGGCAGCTTCACGCGGCGTTCGCGGACGGGGGCGTCCGGGTGCAGGGGGGAGCGGCGCTCGGTGGCGTAGAGCTCCCCGCCGACGCAGTACACCTTGAGGTCGGTGCCGGAGTTCGGGACGTAGGGCTGCGCGATGAGCATGCCCTCGCCGGCGAGTTCGGGCAGCAGCGCGGCGAGCCGGTCCGGCGAGGACACCAGGTGCACGCCCCGCCCGGAGCTGCCGTCGGCGGGCTTGACCACGAGCGGGTACGCGCTGTCCGGTACGCCCGCCAGGAGTTCGGGCCGGGCGAGGGCGTAGGTGGGCGGCAGCGGCAGCCCGCGGGCGCTGCCGAGGGCGGCGGCCAGCGCCTTGTCCCGTACCCCGCGGATGGAGCGGGCGTCGTTGACGGTGGTCGTGCCGGCGGCGGCCGCGGCCTCCAGCAGGGTGAGCCCGGGGCCGCCGGACACCGTCTTGAGCACCCAGGCGTCGTGCGCGCCGGCCCGGACCAGGCCGTCCATGCGCAGCAGGGAGCCGCCCGGGCGGACCACGTCCACCTGGTGGCCCCAGGCGGTCAGTTGCCGGACGACCTCGTTGGGCATGCCGTCGTGGCGGTAGTGCTCCTCCACCAGGAAGCAGAGCCTCATGGACCTTCCCCGATTTCCCCGGACGTCCGCCGATTCCGTCCGGCGAGTGGTGACGTCACAGGATGCCATGAGATAGCCCCGAAACCGCTCCAGAAGGAGTCTAAGTGGGCACTACTCAACGTAATGTTTATCAAGACCTTTCCTAAACGATCAACAATCCTCTTATAGTTGTGCCCCGTTGCCACAGGAACCTTCTCTTCCATTTACGCCCGGTTTGAGGCCTTGATTGATGACGGCGTCGCCCTCCCCCCTCCGCCCCTCCGCGCTCGCGCTGCTGGTGACAGCAGCGGCCGCGGGTGCCCTGTCCACGGCGGCGGTGGCCGCGGCCCCGTCGGCCGTCCAAACCCCCCTCGCCTGGTTCTCCTTCTCCGGCTCGCTGCTGCTCGCGGTCGCCGCCGGCGCCGTCACCTGGTGGGCGCGCACCGCCCGGGAGCTGCGCGGCCGCCTCTCCCACCTGACCGGCGAACTCCACACCCGTGAGGCCTACATCGCCCGGCTGACCGCCGACGGCGCCCGCGACGCGGCGGCCCGCACCGCCGACCACACCCGGATCGGCACCGCCCACGCCGCGGAGGTGGAGCGCCTGACGACGGGCCACGCCGCCGAACTGCACCACCTCGCCACCGCCCACGCCGCCGAACTCGACCGGCTCGCCACCGCCCAGCAGGCCACCCGCGAACGGCTCGGCGAGGAACTGCGCCGCGCCCGCTCGGGCCGGGCCGCCGCCATGGCCGCCGCCGCCAACGCGGCCGGCCGGATGCAGGCCCTCGCCACCGGAATGCTGGCCGACCTGCGGGAGATGGAGCACAGGCACGCCGACGAGGAGGTCCTCGGCGACCTGCTCCACCTCGACCACCGCACCGCCCAGGCGGGCCGCCTCGCCGACTCCATCGCCGTCCTCACCGGAGCCCGCTCCGGCCGCCGCTGGGCCAAGCCCATCGTCATGGAGTCCATCCTGCGCGGCGCCATGGGCCGCATCGGCGGCTACCAGCGGGTCCGGCTGCACTTCACCAGCGAGGCCGCCGTCGCCGGGCACGCCGCCGAGGGCGTCATGCACGCCCTCGCCGAACTCCTCGACAACGCCGCCAACTTCTCGCCGCCGACCGCCGAGGTCCACGTCTACGTCGAGGAAGTGCCGGCCGGGGTCGTCATCACCGTCGAGGACAGCGGCCTCGTCATGAGCGAGGTCCAGCTGCGCCGCGCCGAACAGGCCGTGACCGCCGAGTCCCTGGACCTCGCCGGGCTCTCCGGCACCCGCCTCGGCCTCGCCGTCGTCGGCCGCCTCGCCCGCAAGCACGGCCTGACCGTCTCCTTCCGCCCCTCCGCCCGCGGCGGCACCGGCGCGCTGATGATGATCCCGGAAGAGCTGATCAGCCACGCCCCGGCCGAACCCGTCCCCGCCCCGGCCCTCCTGACGGCCCCCGAACCGGCCCCCGCCCCCGTCCGGGCGGCCGTACCGGCGCGGCGGACCGAGGCCGAGCCCGTCCACGACACCCCCGTAGACTCCGGGGAGTCCGAGACCACCGGCCGGAACCCGGTGCTCGGCGAGAGCGGACTGCCCCAGCGGCGGCGCGGCCGGACCCTGGCCGCCGCCCACCCCGAAGGCCCCGACGCCGCGAGCGCGGCGGCCCGTACCCAGGCCGCCTCCGGCGGCGCGTTCCGGTCCGCCGCCCGCTTCGGCAGCTTCCGCCAAGCCGTACGCGGCACCGCGGCCCCCGAGCCGCAGCAGCCCACGAACCCCCCGCACCCGGAAGGCAACGACACCCCATGACCGGCCCCACCACCGACGAGACGCTCAGCTGGCTCCTGGAAGGACTCCTGGAGCGCACCCCCGGCGCCCGGCACGCCCTCGTGCTCTCCCGCGACGGCCTCAAGCTGTGCCGCACCCCCGAGCTGTCCGTCGACCAGGCCGACCAGCTCGCCGCGATCTCCGCCGGCATCCAGAGCCTGTCCCACGGGGCGTCCATCGAGTTCGGCGACGGCACCGGCGGGGTGCGCTCCGCCATGGCCGAGTTCTACGGCGGGATCCTCTTCATCGTCGAGGCCGGCGAGGGCGCGCACCTCGCGCTCGTCGCAGCCGAGGACGCCGACGCGGGCCTCGTCGGCCACAACATGTCCGAGCTGGTGGAGCAGCTGAGCGAGCACCTGATCGCCCGGCCCCGGGGATGAGCCGCGCCAGGCCGGGCCGGGACGACTCCCCGGACCGGCTGTACACCCTCACCGGCGGCCGCAGCAGCTCCGGGAGCGACGCCTTCGACCTGGTGACCCTGATCGTCGCCGAATGCGACCCGGTCCCCGGCATCCAGTCCGAGCACGCGGCGATCCTGCGGATGTGCCGCTACCCGACCGCCGTCGTGGAGGTCGCGGCCGAACTGGGCCTGCCCGTCTCGATCGTACGGATCCTCCTGGCCGACCTCCTCGCAGCCGGGCGCATCAGCGCCCGGCACCCGCGCGTCACGACGTACCGCCTTCCCGACCCCGACATCCTGGAGCAGGTGCTCGTTGGACTCCGCAACCTCTGACCCGGGCGAGCCCCGGCAGAACCTCAGCAGCACCGCCGACAACGGCCTCAAGATCGTGATCGTGGGCGGTTTCGGCGTCGGCAAGACCACCATGGTCCGCTCGGTCAGCGAGATCCGCCCGCTGAACACCGAGGAGACGATGACCACGGCGGGCGAGGCCGTCGACCACACCGACGGCATCGGCGCCAAGACCGCCACCACCGTCGCCTTCGACTTCGGCCGGATCACCCTCGACGCCCACAACGTGCTCTACCTGTTCGGCGCCCCCGGCCAGGAGCGGTTCTGGTTCCTCTGGGACCGGCTCTTCTCCGGCACCCTCGGCGCGGTCGTCCTCGTCGACACCCGCCGCCTCGCGGACTCCTGGTACGCCATCGACCGCCTCGAACACCACGGCACGCCCTTCGTCGTCGCCTGCAACGACTTCGGCGGACCCGCCCACACCCCCGAGCAGATCCGCACCGCCCTCGACCTCCCCTCCGAGGTGCCCCTGCTGTTCTGCGACGCCCGCTCCCGCACGTCCAGCAAGCAGGTCCTCATCTCGCTCGTCGAGCACCTCCAGCACCTCCAGCAACTCCACAGCCCTCGGCCCGACCGGCCGGACACCGCCCCGCACCCCATCCCGGAGCCCACCCCGTGACCACCCCCGAGCCCCAGCCCGTCTACCTCGGCGGCCCGCGCTTCCAGAGCGACCCCGCCGAGCTGTACCGGGAGATGCGCCGCGACCACGGCCCCGTCGCCCCGGTCGTCCTCGACGGCGACGTGCCGGCCTGGCTGGTCCTCGGCTACCGCGAACTGCACCAGGTCACCAGCGACCCCCAGCTCTTCTCCCGCGACTCCGACCTGTGGAACCAGTGGGACCGCATCCCGGCCGACTGGCCGCTGCTCCCGATGATCGGCCGCAAGCAGCCGTCCATCCTCTACACCGTCGGCGAACGCCACCGCGAGCGCGCCGCCGTCATCTCCGACGCCCTGGAGTCCGTCGACCCCTTCGAACTCAAGGGCCACGCCGAACGCTTCGCCGACGAACTGATCGACGGACTCTGCTCCAGGGGCAGCTGCGACATCGTCGGCGAGTACGCCATGCTCCTGCCCCTGCGCGTCCTCGCCCGCATCTACGGCTTCTCCGACGAGCAGGGCCCCGGCCTCGTCACCGCCATGAACGACATGATCAACGGCCGGGAGGGCGCCCTCGACGGCCAGCGCCACCTCGCCGAGTCCATGTACGCGCTCCTCGCCGCCAAGTCCGCCGAGCCCGGCCCCGACGTCGCCTCCCGCATGCTGGCCAACACCGCCGGGTTCACCGTCGACGAGATCGCCCAGGACCTGATGGTGATGATGGCCGCCGGCCACCAGCCCACCGCCGACTGGATCGGCAACTCACTGCGCCTGATGCTCACCGACGACCGCTTCGCCGCCTCCCTGGCGGGCGGCCGGCACAGCGTCGGCGAGGCCATGAACGAAGTGCTCTGGGAGGACACCCCGACCCAGAACGTCGCCGGCCGCTGGACCACCCGGGACACCCACCTGGGCGGCCGGCGCATCGGCAGCGGCGACCTGGTCCTGCTGGGCCTGGCCGCCGCCAACGGGGACCCGCACGTACGCACCGACGCGGGCGCCCTCACCGGCGGCAACAACGCCTTCTTCTCCTTCGGCCACGGGGAGCACCGCTGCCCCTTCCCGGCCCAGGAGGTCGCCGAGGCCATCGCCCGGACCGGCATCGAGGTCCTCCTCGACCGCCTCCCCGACGTCGACCTCGCCGGGCCCGCCGCCGAACTCACCCGGCGGCCCTCGCCCTGGCTGCGCGGCCTCAGCGCCCTCCCCGTGACCTACACCCCGACCCCCGCGCTTGGAGCCACCCCGTGACCTGCCCGATCGACCACACCGGCCCCGCCCCCCTCACCCTCGACCCCTTCGTCACCGACCTCGACGCCGAGAGCGCCGCACTGCGCGCCGCCGGCCCGCTGGCCCGCGTCGTCCTCCCCGGCGGCGTCGCCGTGTACGCCGTCACGCACCACGCCGAGGCCCGCAAGCTCCTCACCGACCCCCGCGTCGTCAAGGACATCAACGTGTGGGGCGCCTGGCAGCGCGGTGAGATCCCCCTCGACTGGCCGCTCATAGGCCTCGCCAACCCCGGCCGCTCCATGCTCACCGTCGACGGCGACGAGCACCGCCGGCTGCGCACCCTCGTCGCCCAGGCCCTGACCGCCCGCCGGGTGGAGAAGCTGCGCGCAGGCATCGAGGCCCTCACCACCCGCTCGCTCGACGAACTGGCCGCCCTGCCGGCCGGCGGGACCGTCGACCTCAAGGCGCACTTCGCGTACCCGCTGCCGATGAACGTCATCAGCGAGCTGATGGGCGTCGACGCCGCCGAACACCCGCGCCTGAAGGCCCTCTTCGAGAAGTTCTTCTCCACCCAGACCCTCCCCGAGGAGGTCCCCCAGATGATGGCGGACCTCGGCGCGCTCTTCTCCCGGATCGTGGAGTCCAAGCGGACGGCGCCCGGCGACGACCTCACCAGCGCGCTGATCGCCGCCTCCGAGGACGGCGACCACCTCACCACCGAGGAGATCACCAACACCCTCCAGCTGATGGTCGCCGCCGGACACGAGACCACCATCAGCCTGATCGTCAACGCCGTCGTCGCCCTGGAGACCCACCCCGAGCAGCGGGCCCTCGTCCTGAAGGGGGAGGTCCCCTGGGAGAACGTCATCGAGGAGACCCTGCGCTGGTCCACCCCCACCTCGCACGTCCTCATCCGCTTCGCCACCGAGGACATCGAGGTCGGGGACCGGATCCTCCCGGCGGGCGAGGGCCTGATCGTCTCCTTCGGCGCGCTCGGCCGCGACGAGGCCCAGCACGGCGAGGACGCGGGGGAGTTCGACGTCACCCGCACCCCCAACCGGCACATCGCCTTCGGCCACGGCCCCCACGTCTGCCCCGGCGCGGCGCTCTCCCGCCTGGAGGCCCTCGTCGCCCTCCCGGCCCTGTACGCCCGCTTCCCCGGCCTCACCCTGGCCGTCCCCCGCGAGGAGCTCCGCAACAAGCCCGTCCTCACCCAGAACGACCTCCACGACCTCCCGGTGCGGCTGCACGGGTAGCAGCCGGACGGAAAAAAGAAATGGTGGTCGTACCGGAACCTTGGCTAGGTTGATCGCGTGCCGAAGCTGAATCAGATCATCGCAGTCGAAAAGGGCGTCAAGTCCAAGTCCCTCCAGGAGCTTTCGCAGGCTCATCACGACGTGCAGAAGCCCGCCCTGCTGGCAGGCATCTCGCGTACGTACCAGCCCAAGGACGAGGAGGGCGAGCAGCTGCCGCCCGAGTCCACCCGGGTCCAGGTCAAGGCGGAGGACGTGCTGCGCGCGACGGCGAACACGCTGACGCGGCTGTTCGACGTGACGGCCACCAAGGACTGGGCGAACCGCACCGCCGCCGCCGACGTGGTCGTCGACGGCAGCGTGCTGCTCGCCCAGGTTCCGGTGCCCTACCTCCTCTTCCTGGAGAAGCAGCTCACCGACCTGAACACGTTCGTGCGCAAGCTGCCGGTCCTCGACGCCTCCGAGTCCTGGAACGTGGACCCCTCCACGGACTCCTGGAAGACGGACCCGGTGCGCACCATCCGCACCAAGAAGGTGCCGCGCAACCACGTCAAGGCCGAGGCCACGGAGAAGCACCCGGCCCAGGTCGAGGTGTACTACGAGGACGTCGCGGTCGGCTACTGGACGACCGTGAAGTTCTCCGGCGCCCTCCCGGCCCGCCGGGTCAACGAGCTCCTCGACCGGGTGGAGCGGCTCCAGCAGGCCGTGAAGTTCGCCCGCGAGGAGGCCAACGGCACCGAGGTCACCGACCAGCGGGTCGGCGACGCGGTGTTCGGCTACCTCTTCAGGTAGCCCCGAGAACGCCCCCTGCGCGATCAGGGGGTGCGCGAGAGCGCAAGCTGAAACTGACGTTGAAGCTGAAACAGGGGTGCAGTTGGGGGTTCGAATCCCTCCCCCGGCACACGTGCCGGGGTGGCCCAAGCCGGCAGAGGCGGCCCCTTGAATCTCAGATTATCGCTCCAGTCTCAGCATTCGCCGCCGAACACCGGATCGACCGAGCAGGGACGATCACCGACGGATGGGGGTTCAAGTCCCCCCTGCGCCTCTCCGTGGCGCGGTAGTTCAAAGGCAGAACACGTCGGCCTCAATGTGATCCCCGCTCTTAAACGCCGTCGGTGTGTGCAATTGGGTGGCACTCAGGGGCCCGGGAACTGGACATGTTCCCGGGCCCCGTCACGTTTCCCAGAACGCCCCGATTCCGCTGCCGGGCAGGCCCGTACGACTTCCGGCGCACGGGGCTGCGACCACAGGGGGACGCCGGGTCAGCCTGTGAGCCGACGAGGGCCGAGGCGCCCCGCCTAGCGTGAACCGCATGAAGATCCGACGCCGCACCGCGGCCGCCGCGGCCTTACTGGCCCTGCTGATCCCGGCCCCGCTCCTCGCGGCCACCACCGCCACCGCCACCCCGGCGGCCGCCGCCCAGGCGCCGGCGGGAGCACCCGAACTGCCCGCGCCCACCGGCCGGTTCGCCGTCGGCCAGGAGGACCTCCACCTCACCGACCGCAGCAGGACCGACCCCTGGGCGGGGACCGGCCCCCGCGAACTGATGGTCACCCTGCGCTATCCCGCGCAGGGCGGCACCGGCCGCGCCCCCGCGCCGTACCTGAGCACCGAGGAGGCCCGGCTGCTCCTCGCCGACCGGGGGCTGGACAAGGCCATCGCCCCCGCCGCCCTCGCCGCCACCCGGTCCCACGCCCGTACCGGCGCGAGACCCGTCGGGGGCCGCTACCCGCTGATCGTGCTGTCGCCCGGCTTCACCGTGTCCCGGGCCACCCTCACCTCGCTCGCCGAGGACCTGGCCTCCCGGGGCTACGTCGTCGCCGCCGTCGACCACGCCTACGAGAGCGCCGGCACCGCCTTCCCCGGCGGCCGGATCCTCACCTGCCTGGCCTGTGGGCCGGCCGACACCCCGGGGGGCCACCAGGCCGTCATGGGCGTCCGGGCCAAGGACGTCTCCTTCCTCCTGGACCGCCTCACCGGCCGCCACCCCGCGTGGCGCCACGCCGGGCTCATCGACACCGGGCGCATCGCCATGGGCGGCCACTCCATGGGCGGCTCCGCCGCCCTGTCCGCCATGGCCGCCGACCAGCGGATCCGCGCGGGCGCCGACTTGGACGGCGGCCTGCCCGCCCCCTACCCGGCCGCCGGGGCCGGCGGCCGCCCCTTCCTGCTGTTCGGTTCGGCCGCCAGCGCGCCCGGGGGCGGGCTGAACGGCGACTGGTCGGGGGCGTGGCCGTACCTGGACGGCTGGAAGCGCTGGATCACCGTCGACGGCACCGACCACTTCGGACCCACGGACTTCCCCTTCCTCCGCGACCGGTTCGGCCTGTCCGACCCCACGGCACCGCTGTCCGGCTCCCGCGCCGTCGAGCTGACCCGGACCTACACCGCCGCCTTCTTCGACCAGCACCTGAAGGGGAAGCCCGCACCGGTCCTGGACGGACCCCGCGCGGACGCCCCCGAGGTCCGCTTCCACAACCCCTGAGAGACCGGTACGGGGACCCGCGCGGGTCCCCGTCACGTCGGCGGCTACACCGGTACGGACACGAACGTCCGGCCCGACTCGTTCACCACCAGGACCTCCTTGACGTCCGAGGGGTCCACGGCCGCGGAGCCGTCCAGGGCCGCGCCCTTGCCCTCGCCGTGCTCCGCCGTGCCCACCACCCAGCCGCCGGCCGTGGACCGCGTACCGTCCCGGGAGACCACCACCAGACGGCACCGCTCGCCCGCCGGCACCCCGGTCACCGCCGCGTGCAGCCGCACCCACTTGGCGGCCGGCGTCAGCTGTACGGTCATCCGCGCGCCCGTACCCGGGTCCGTCGCGGAGGCCACCCGCGTCCCCGCCGGCGGCGGCGAGGGCGCCGCGGACGCCGTCGGCGGGGGCTGCGGGGGCAGCGCCCCGACGTCCCCGGCGTCCGCGCCCATCCGGGCCCCGGCCCAGAACACGGCCGCCAGCGAGGCCGCCGCCGCCAGGCCGACCACACCGGCCCGCCACCGCGCGGCCGACACCCGCTCCCCGCGCACCTGCCGCAGGGTCCGCTGGAGCATCAGGTCCCCGCCCTGCGGGGGCCCGTCCAGGAAGGCCTCCTCGGGCACCTCCCCGAGCACCCTCTCCATCTCGCGCAACGCCGCCACCTCCTCCCGGCACCGCACGCAGTCGCCGAGGTGCTCCTCGACGCGCCGTACGTCCTCCTCGTCCAGGACGCCGAGCACGTACGGGCCGAGCAGTTCCACTTCCTCCTCGTGCCGCTGCCTGTTCACGCCACCACCTCCCGCAGTCCGCCGGGCTGCTGGGGCGGCCGGCCGTTTCCTCTCCTCCGCGCGCCGTCACCGGCGCCGTCCCCGAACACCTCGCGCAGGGCCTTCAGCGCGTAGTGCGAGCGCGACTTGACCGTGCCCGCCGGGATGCCGAGCCGGTCGGCCGCCTCGGCGACGCTGTGCTGGCGGTAGTACAACTCCGTCAGCACGTCCCGGTGTTCCGGTGACAGCCGGTCCAGGGCGCCGAGCACCGTCATGGTGTCCACCACCGCGTCCGCGTGGTCCCCCTCGACGGGGGGAGCGGCCGCGGAGCCGGACACCTCCGGCGGCCGGGCGGCCTTGGCCCGGTACCGGTCCGTGATGATGTTGCGGGTCACGGTGAGCAACCAGCCGCGCACCGAGCCCTTCCCGTTGACCAGGACCTCGGAATGCCGCCAGGCCCGGATCAGCGTCTCCTGGACGACGTCCTCGGCGGCGGCCCGGTCCCCGGTCAGCCGGGTGGCGTAGGCGAGCAGGGCGTTGCCGTGCTCCTCGTACACCGCCCTGATCAGTGCCTCGTCGGTCGAGCCCCGCCGATTGCGGGGCCACAGTGGTCCAGGCATACAGGTTCTCCGTCCGCCTCGTGTCGCGTCGTGCGGTCGGTACACGCCGGCAGGGCCCCGCCGGTTCATGTGACCCGCATCACTCACGTCCGGCAGGTGCGGCCCTCGTTGAGGCAGGCGACCAGTTCGCCCATCCGCCCGTCGGTCATCACGTCCACGAACATCGCGTGGTCCGTCTTCGGGCTGTGCCGCTGCTCCGGGAAGGAGTCGAGGGCGATCGGCACCCCGGGCGGCACCGCGTAGGCCAGCGAGAGCCGCAGCTCGGGCACCGGGAACATGCCCTGGGGGCACACCCCCCGGGCGGAGGGGAACACGAGGTGGGAGCGGTGGTCGGCGGCGGCCGTGTCCAGCCCGTTCCAGCAGGAGGGGAAGACGAGCGTACGGGTCACCAGCTCGCCGGCCGGGCAGCGCGGGTAGCCGGTCGTGGACCGGCCGGGGGAGCCCGAACAGCCCCAGCGGGCCCGGACGGCGGCGTCCGGCCCGGCCGTGTAGGCCACGGCGTCCCCCGTCATCGCGCGCAGGAAGCGGGGCATCGGCACCACCTTGCCGGCCGGGCTGCCCCGGAACTCCACCCGCACCGAGGCCTCGGGCAGGATCTCCCCCGTGTTCCCGTGCCCGGCGGCACCCTCGTGGGCGCGGCCGCCCGGCCGGTCGGTGCGGCGCAGGACCGGCCAGTAGTACGTGGAACGGTCGCCGCCGGCGCAGCTCGTGGCGGCGGCGGAGAGGGAGGCGTCGGTGGACAGGGCGTCCGTGGACAGGTTGCCCACGTACGCGTGGGTGTGGTGGGCGCCGGCTCTCAGCCCGGGCGAGACCACCAGGTTGTCCTCGTTCCAGTGGCCCTCCTCGTTGCGCCCGCAGTCCACCGTCACGGTGCCCGTGGAGGCGTCCGGTCCGGGCGGTGGCGGGGCGGGGTCGGGCGGGACGTCCGAGAGGTCCACGCGGGCGCCCACGGCGTCGGTGTGGCGCGGGCCGGCCGCCCGGGAGGCGCCCAGCACGGCGGCGGCCAGCCCGGCGCCCAGCACCAGGCAGACGAGCAGCGCGAGCAGGCGGTTTCCGTTCCCCATGACGGTCACGGTCGCCGCTGCCCCGCCGGACCGTCAACCGGGCGTCCGCACCAGTGCGCCGCCGCGCGTTCGGAGGTGTCACCCACGCCCCTGCTCAGCGCCGCCGACCCGGACGGCGAGCCGGCCAGGTTGGCCCGTCCGGGGCTTGTCCGGCCGTGAACCCGCCCACGAGAGTTCTCGTATGACACCGGAAGAGCTCCTGCACTCCTTCGCCCGCACCCGCGCCTCCCTCGACGGCAGTGACACGGTCTTCCGGTGGACCGGCGACGTCCACTCCTGGGCCCCCGGCGAGCCCTACCGCCGCCTCTTCGGCTTCGAGGGCCTCAACGCGGCCCGCCTGGAGGCCGACGAGGAGGGCGGCGGCTACCGGATGCTCTCCCGCGAGGCCGCCTTCTACCTGGACCCCGGCACTCGGGAGATCCTGGAGACCTGGCAGGGGAAGCCCGTGGTCCACGTCTGGAACGATCCGGCCAACCAGCGGTGGCGGCCCTTCCCCGTCCCGCGCACCGAACTGGGCGACCAGGTCTGCTTCAGCCTGGAGATCCCGCTCGCCTACCCCTCCCCGCTGCCGGTCGCCGACTACCCGCTGAACTCCGCCGACGACACCTACCGGGCCCTGGAGCTCTTCCAGTTCTTCACCCCGGCCGCCGCCCTGGCCGGTGACGCCCCGAGCGTGCCCGCCACCATGTCGTGGACCCGGATGTCCCCCTGGCTGCCCTGGATGGAGCAGGGGCAGCGCCCCGGCGGCCTCACCTTCCACTGCCGCGGCGTCAAGCTCGCCTCCTACGCCGAGGTCCCCGAGCGCACCCGCGCGTACATCGCCGCGCACCACCCGGAGTTCGCCCGCGCCCCGGAGAAGTGGACCGAGCCCAACGAGTCCAGCTGGACGTACTTCCGCCGGCTCAACCCCCGCTGACCCCGCGGATCCCGCGGGCCTGCGCCGACCCCCGGTAACCCCCGGGCGGGGGAGGGGCCCGCAGGGTCCGGACAAGGGTTTTCCCCGTATCGGGTTCACTCCCGCGTTGCCTACTGTCTGCCCACCGGCGATCTTCCGCGCCCCGGGCGGCCCCGCACCAACCCCACATGGTGTGAAACGACCGCGGACGCGCTGACCGCCGGGTACGCCGTCGCCCTGCCCCGCCGTTGCGGCCGGGCGACGTGGCGCGCGGCGGTGCCGGGGCGGGTTCGACCAGCCCGTCCAGGCCCGCTCCCGCGCTGTTCCACCTCCCACACTGCACCGACCGGCCGCTCCGGCCTGCCCGGAACCGGCCCGTAAAGGGGAACAACGTGCACGCACCCAGACGTCGGCTCATATCCGTCGTGGCCATGTCCGTCACCCTGCTCGCCGGCGCCGCCACCGCCGCGGTGGCCGTGACCCCCGCGAGCGACCCGGCCGCCTCCACCCTCCCGGCCGCCGCGGCCCCCGCCGCCCCTGCCGCCGCCCCGGTCGAGAACCTGATCGTCGGCTACAAGTCCTCGGCCTCCGAGGCCAGCTCGAACGACGCCGCCGCGACCGACGCCGCCGCCAAGGGCCAGAAGGCCGGCAAGAAGGCCAAGTTCGACCGCCGTCTCGGCACCGGCGCCGCGCTCGTCAACCTCGGCGGTGCGACCGCCCCGGCCGACGCCGCGAAGCTGATGGACCAGTTCCGCGCCGACCCGGACGTCGCCTACGTCGAGCCGGACTCCCGCGCCTACGCCATGGCCACCCCGGACGACACCGAGTACGCCAAGCAGTGGGACCTCTTCGAGCCCACCGCCGGCATGAACGTGCCCGCCGCCTGGGACAAGACCACCGGCTCCGGCGTCACCGTCGCCGTCATCGACACCGGCTACGTGGCCCACTCCG
This sequence comes from Streptomyces sp. NPDC004126, assembly GCF_050275515.1. Lineage (NCBI taxonomy): Bacteria > Bacillati > Actinomycetota > Actinomycetes > Kitasatosporales > Streptomycetaceae > Streptomyces > Streptomyces sp. NPDC004126. The sequence continues at coordinate 15,017 of NZ_JBNNPF010000074.1, forward strand.
ACGTGGCCCCCAACATCGTCGCCGGCTACGACTTCATCAGCAGCTCCACCGCCGCCCGTGACGGCAACGGCCGCGACAACAACCCGGCCGACCAGGGCGACTGGAGCGCGGCCGGCGAGTGCGGCACCGGCTCCAAGGCCAGCGACTCCTCCTGGCACGGCACCCACGTCGCCGGCACCATCGCCGCCGCGACCAACAACGCCAAGGGCGTCGCGGGCATCGCGTACAACGCCAAGATCCAGCCCGTCCGCGTGCTCGGCAAGTGCGGCGGCGCCACCTCGGACATCGTCGACGCCATCACCTGGGCCTCCGGCGGCACCGTCTCGGGCGTCCCGGCGAACGCCACCCCCGCCAAGGTCATCAACATGAGCCTCGGCGGCTCCGGCGCCTGCACCGCGAGCTACCAGAACGCCATCAACGCGGCCGTCGCCCGCGGCACCACCGTCGTGGTCGCCGCCGGCAACAGCAACGCGGACGCGGCCGGCTTCTCGCCCGCCAGCTGCAACAACGTGATCAACGTGGCCGCCACCAACCGCACCGGCGACCGCTCCTTCTACTCCAACTACGGCGCGATCATCGACGTCGCCGCCCCGGGCGGTGAGACCCGCCGCGCCACCGACACGCCCGGCACCGTCACCACCCCCGAGAACGGCATCCTCTCCACGCTGAACGGTGGCACCACCACCCCCGGCGCCGAGATCTACAAGCCGTACCAGGGCACCAGCATGGCCGCCCCGCACGTCGCGGGCCTCGCCGCCCTCCTCGTCGCGGCCAAGCCCTCGCTGACCCCGGCGCAGATCGAGTCGGCCATCAAGGCCAACGCCCGCCCCCTGGCCGGCACCTGCACCGGCGGCTGCGGCACCGGCCTCGCCGACGCGGCCGCGACCGTCAACGCCGTGACCTCGACCCAGCCCACCCCGGCCTTCGAGAACACCGCGGACTTCGCCATCGGCGACAACGCCACGGTCGAGAGCCCGATCACCGTCACCGGCGTGACCGGCAACGCCCCGGCCACCCTCCAGGTCGGCGTGAACATCGCGCACACCTACATCGGCGACCTGAAGGTCGACCTGGTCGCCCCCGACGGCACCGTCTACACCCTGCACAACCGGGCCGGCGGCAGCACGGACAACATCAACCAGACCTACACCGTCAACGCCTCCTCCGAGGTCGCGAACGGCACCTGGAAGCTCCGTGTGAACGACAACGCGGGCGGCGACACCGGCAAGATCGACTCCTGGAGCCTCGGCTTCTGATCCCGGTCCCGCACCGGTCCCGGCGGAGCCCCCCAACTCCGTTCTGACGGACCGATGGTACGGACCAAACCAGTGCGCGGGTCTGCCGGTACCTCCCGTACCGGCAGACCCGCCGCGCATTCCTGCCGCCCGACTGAATTCTGCGTCACAATCCGGGTCCGTCGGGGGGCTGACCTCGTATTGTCGCGTCTCACAGGAAGGGCACAGGAGCAGGGGCGCGAAAGGCTGGTGGCTGTGCGTGGCGGCGACGGGTAACGCTGACACCAACGTCGGACACGGTGCACTCATCGAGGCGGTCGACCGGGCGCTGACCACGCACGGCCGCGCCGTCCTCACGGGCTGCGCCGGGTCGGGGAAGACCGAGGTGGCACGGGCCGTCGCGGCCGCCGCCGCCCGGCGGCGCGAAACCGTCCTGCACCTCGCCCCCGAAGCCGCCGACCAGGCGATACCCGAGGCCGCCGCCGCGGCCCTCCTCGCCTCCGTCCCCCGCACCGCCCTCGACCGCCTCGCCGGACCCCAGCGCACCGCCATCGCCCTGCTGCGCCGCGAGGCCGACGCCCCCCGCGCCGGCCGCGACCACGTCGCCCTGCGCCTGGCCGTCGTCGAAGTGCTCCGCGGCCTCACCGCCTCCGGCCCCGTCCTGCTCGTCCTCGACAACGCCCAGTGGCTCGACCCCGAGAGCACCGACCTGCTCCGCTTCGTCCTGCGCCTGACCCCGCCGCGCGTCCGGGTCCTCGCCGCCGAATGCGTCCAGTCCGCACCCGTCGCCGAATCCCTCTGCGGCCCCGGCACCCCCGTCGTCCACGTCCCCCCGCTCGGCGCCGACGAGGTCGCCGAACTCCTGCTCCGCCACGGCCTGCCCGCCCGCCTGGCCGGCCGCATCCACCAGGCCAGCGGCGGCAACCCGCGCCTCGCCCTCGCCCTCGGCCACTCCCTCGCCGAAGCCGCCGGCCAGGGCGGCGGCGCCCACCACGCCGACACCCTGCCCGTCACCGGCCAGGCCCGCGAGGTCGCCCGCCGGCTCCTCGCCGCCGCCCCCGCCCGGATCCGGCCGACCCTGCTGCTCGCCGCCCTCGCCGCCCGCCCCACCACCGCCCTGCTCCGCCGGGCCGGACGCCCCGACGCCGAGGCGGAACTCGCGCAGGCCGAACGGGCCGCACTGGTCACCGTCGCCGAGGACGGCACCGTCGCCTTCACCGCCGGCGCGCTGCCGGCCGCCCTGGCCGCCGACGCCGGCTGGCCCGAGCGGGCCGTCGGCCACGCCGCGCTCGCCGCCGCCGTCGACGACCCCGTCCAGGCCGTGCGCCACCGCGCCCTCGCCGTCGACACCCCCGACGCGGACCTCGCCGCCGAGATCACCCGGGCCGCCGACGCCTGCCGCCGCCGGGGCCAGCGGGCGCTGGCCGCCGAGCTCGGGCTGCTCGCCGCCGAACGCACCCCCGCCGGCCTCCCGCAGGAGGAGCTCGCCCGCCTCGTCTGCGCCGCCGAGGACGCCGGCTGGGCCGGCCGCGCCGACCTCGCCCGCCGCGCCACCCGCGCGGTCCTCGCCCGCGACGCCTCGCCCGCCCAGCGGGTACGGGCCCGGCTCGCGGTGATCGACGCCGCCGGGCAGGCCCTGGCCGACCTCGACGAGACCATCGCCCACGCCGTCGCCGACGCCGCCGGGGACCCCTCCCTGCAGGCCGCCGTCCAGCTGCGGATCGCCTGGAAGCACAACATCGGCGACGGCGACCCCGTCCGCGCCCGCGACGCCGCCGCCGAGGCCGGAGCGCTCGCCAAGGCCGGCGGGGACCAGGTCGCCGAAGCGATGGCCCTGACCGTCCGCGCCCGGATGGGCCGCATCCTCGGCGACCCCGACGCCGAGGACATCCTGGCCGAGGCACTCGCCCTGCCCGCCCCCGAGGTTCCCCTCGGCATGCGCAACGCCCCCCAGTTCCTGGCCGTCCGCCACGCCCTCTTCGACGACCGGCTCACCGACGCCCGCCGCCAGCTCCTCGTCCTGCTGCCCGCCGTCCAGCGCACCGGCTCCGCCGAGGACGTCTTCGAGGTGCTGCGCAGCATGACCGAGGCCGAACTGCGCCGCGGCCGCTGCGTCCGCGGCACCGCCCACGCCCGCCGCGCCCTGGAACTCACCATCGAGGCGGGCCTCTCACCCGGGCCGGCCTGGTACGTGGCCGCCACCGCCGAGGCCGCCGCCGGCAGTTTCGCCCGAGCCGCCGCCTACGCGCGCCGGGGCATCCGGGCCTCGGAGGAGGAGGGCGACCAGGTCTTCCTGTCCCGGGGGCTGTACGCGCTCGGCACCGTGGAACTCGCCACCGGCGAGGCCGCGAGGGCGGTCGCCACCCTCAGCCGGGTGGCCGCCCTGGAGGAGGCCCAGCAGGTGGTCGACCCCTCCGTGCTGCGCTGGCACGGGGAGCTCGCCGAGGCCCTGGTCGCCGCCGACGCGCCCGGTGAGGCCGCCGGGCTGCTGGACCGGGTCACCCCGGTCGCCCGCTCCCTTGGCCGGACCACCGTGCTCGCGGCCCTGGACCGGGCCCGCGGGCTGTGCCTGTCCGCGCGCGGCGAGCCGGAGCGGGCCGTCGCCCTGCTGGAGGCCACCGCCGAGCGGTTCGGCGGCTTCGGACTGCCCCTCGAACGCGGCCGTACCCTGCTCGCGCTGGCCCGCGTGGAGCGCCGGCGCCGGCGCCGCGCCCCCGCCCGGGCCGCCCTGCGGGCCGCCGCCGAGCTGTTCGAGGCCGCCGGGGCCGCGCCCTGGCTGGACCTGGCCCGCGAGAACGCGCCCGAGAGCTGCGCCCCGCACCCCGGGGTGGCGGCCCTGACCGAGGCGGAGGCCCGGCTCGCCCTCCTGGTCGCCGGGGGAGCCAGCAACCAGGAGGCGGCGGCGAAGCTCTTCCTGAGCGTGAAGACGGTGGAGGCCCGGCTCACCCGGATCTACCAGAAGCTCGACGTCCGCTCCCGTGCCCAGCTGGCCACGGCGCTGCGCGGGCAGTGAGCCGGGGCCTCCGCGGCGTCAGCAGCCCAGGTTGTTCCCGGGGGTGACGCCCAGCAGCTGGGTGAAGCTCTGGTACTTGCTCACCCGGCTCTGCACCTGCGCGGGGTTCCCGCCGTTGCACTCCAGGGCCCCGTTGATGGAGCGGATCGTCTCGCCGAAACCCGCGCCGTTGACCATGGCCGCGTGCGCGGTCATCGTGCCGGGGCCGTTCTGGGTGTTCCAGTACCAGAGCGCCGTCTTCATCGCGACCGCCGGGTCCTGCTCCACCAGGTAGGGGTTGGCGAGCAGGTTGATGCCGAGGGCGTCGCCCGCCGCCTTGTAGTTGAAGTTCCAGCTGAGCTGGATCGGGCCGCGGCCGTAGTACGCGGCCTGGCCGGCGGGGCAGCCGTAGGGCTGGGAGGCGTCGCAGTAGTGCGGGTAGTTGGCGGTGTTCTGCTCCACTATGTACACCAGCCCGCCCGTCTCGTGGGAGACGTTCGCGAGGAAGGCGGCCGCCTCGCGCCGCTTGACGGTGTCGTCGCCGGTGTTGGCGAAGCCGGGGTACGCGGAGAGCGCCGCGACCAGGCCGTTGTAGGTGTAGAACGGGTTCCGGTTCGGGAACATCTGGTTGAACTGGGCCTCGCTGACCACGAAGCCGGACGGGTTGCCGGTGCCGGGGTCGGGGTCCTGGCCCCCGCCGCCGCAGGCGCCCTGGTCCGACCAGACGCCCCACTGGCCGGTGGTGCCGGGCGTCTCGCCCTGGGTCCACCACTTGGCCTGCCAGTTGTGGCCGCCGTACGAGGCGGCGGCGCCGCCCGTGTAGACGGCGGAGGAGCTCCAGGCGCCGGCGCAGGCGGGGGCCGCGGCGGCGGGGGAGGCGGGCAGGGCGACGGCCAGGCCGAGGGTCGCGGCGGCGGCCGCGGCGAGGGAGAGGGCTCGGCTGCGAAGCGTGCTTATCACGTAACGGCTCCAGGGGTGGGGGGAGTTGCCGCGGGGAGGTGGGGGGCGGCAACTAACGCCACTGAACCGATAATGGTCTGGACCTGTCAAGGTCTAGACCAAATCCTTTGCCGTCGGGCCCCGGACACGCCGGAGCGGCGTGGCGGCCGGGCCGCCACGCCGCTCCGGAGCCGCTGGGTCAGCTGCCGGCCGAGAGGTTGCCGGACAGGACCGGGATGTTCTCCACGAGGTGCGAGAGCGTCTCGTCGCCCTTGGCCTGGGTGGAGTTCTCGGTGCACTGCTGGTTCTGCGGGTTGGAGGCGATCGGGATGTCCTGGACGCCGACGTTGATGAGCAGGATCGACTGGAGGTTGACCTTGGCGGGCAGGCCGACGCAGAGCTTGTTCAGCGAGCCCTGGATCGCGGAGAGCTGCGGGCTCATCTTGCCCGAGGTCTCCTGGTTGCCGTAGATCTGGTCGGCGTTGTTGCCGTTGACCGTGTTGATCCCGTTGTCATTGCCGATCGCCATCGCCGGGGATGCCGCGAGGGCGCCCGTCCCCAGGACGGAGGCGGTGACGGCGGCGGTGGCCATGAACTTCTTGAACATCGTGAGGATCCTTCTGGGTCGCATGTGCTGTCCCCGGCGGGACGACCTGCCCAACTGTCCACCGGCCCAGTGGTTATCGCCCGTCACCCGAGCGGCCCAACGGATCACGCCCGGCCGACGCGGTCGTGCCCGCGGGCGCATCCTTCTCCTCATGACAGACGAACCGATGCCGGAACTCGCCCGGATCGCGGATCCCCGTGAGGTCACCCCCGGACTCCGCGCCGAGCTGGTCGACTGCTGGATCGCCGTCACCAACTCCGGCGGCGCCGCGGGCTTCCCCTTCCCTCCCGTCCGCGAGGACGTCGTCGCGCCGGCCGTGGACGCGCTCGTCGCCCGCCTCCACCCCCACGGCGGCCGCCTCGTCCTCGCGAGGACCGGCGGCGCGCTCGCCGGATGGGTCGCCCTCCACCGCGACCCCCACCGCCTCGTGGGCCACTGGGGCACGGTGCACCACCTCCAGACCCGCCCCGGACTCCGCGGCCGCGGGATCGGCTCCGCCCTCATGCGCGAGCTGCGCAGGGCCGCCCGGGAGGAACTCGGACTCGAACAGCTCCACCTCGCCGCGCGGGGCGGCGAGGGGCTGGAGGAGTTCTACGCACGCCTCGGCTGGCGCGAGGTCGGACGCTGGCCCGGAGCCCTGCGCCTGGCGCCCGAGGACACCCGCGACGAGGTCCTCATGCTCCTCGCCCCCCTCTGACCCCGCTGGACGCCGCGCCCCGGCCGCCCGGTCAGGCCTCCGGGGTCGGGGCCACGGCGCCGCCCCCGGTCCGGACCGCGCGCAGGGCGGCCGTGTGGAGGGTGCCGGGGTCGCCGTGGGCCACGGGGCTGCCGGTGAGCGTGTACCACTCGTCCGCGTCCGTGTACTGGATGTCGAAGCGGACCTTGCCGTCCGCCCCGCCGGTGGTGCGCAGCGTGAGCGGGCCCGTGATGACGCCGACCTCGTCGGTCATGGCGCCGCCGGGACCCGCGAGGACCTCGTCCTGCCACTGCCGGGGAGCGGTCATGAGGCGCAGGTGTCGATCATGGTGGTGAGCATGGCCCTCTCGGCTTCGGTGACGGTCAGGCCGTAGTGGGACTTCACGGTGGTCCAGGCCCGCCCGTACTGGCACCAGCTCGCCTTGTCCGGCGGCTGCCACAGGTCGGGGCTCTGGTCGCCCTTGGAGCGGTTGGACGCGGCCGAGACGGCCAGCAGCTGCGGCCGCGTCAGGTCGTTGGCGAAGGCCTTGCGCTTCGCGGCGTCCCACCCGGAGGCGCCGGAGCGCCAGGCCTCGGCCAGCGGCACCATGTGGTCGATGTCCAGCTTCGAGGCCTCGTTGACCGCGACGCCGTCGTACAGGCTCTTCCAGCGTCCCGACACGGCGCGGCACTCGGAGTCCTGGGTGACGTCCGCCCCGTCGCGCCGCAGGACCGTCTCGCGCGTGTCGCACTTGTTGCCCTGCTCGGCCCAGTGCGTGAACTTGTCCCGGCTGTACCCGGCCATCGTGCCGGGCTTGCCGGTGGTCAGCGAGGCGAGCTGGGTCCGGGCGACGGCCGCGCCGACCATCCCCGGCAGCACGTCCCCGGAGGCCGGCTTGGCGTCGCCCGCGGACGGGGGCGGCGCGGGCGTCGACGCCTGCGCGGAGGGGCCGGTGCCGGCCGGTTTCCGCGGCGGTTTGCCGTCCCCGGAGCTCCCCGCCCCTGCGCACCCGCTCACGCCGAGCAGCAGCGCCACGGCCACCACCCCGCCGCGCACACCTGTGTGACGATCCATGACCCCACCCCGGACGAGACGCTTCGCGAACTGACCCGGGAAGACTACCCATAACCGGACATCCAACCACGCACCGGTCCCGTCAGCCCGTCAGCCCGTGCGGCCCGGCAGCAGCCCGCTGTTCATCGCCACGACGACCGCGCGCGTGCGGTCGCCGACGTCGAGCTTCGCGAATATCCGCAGGAGGTGGGTCTTCACCGTGGCCTCTCCGATGAACAGGCGCCGGCCGATCTCCGCGTTGGACAGCCCGTCGGCGACCGCGCCCAGCACCTCGGCCTCGCGCGCCGTCAGTGCCACCGGGACCGGTCGGCGCATCCGGGCCACGAGCCTCTGCGCGACGCGCGGGGCGAGGACGGTCTCGCCCCGGGCGGCCGCGTGGATGGCCTCGACCAGCTGGTCGCGGGTGGCGTCCTTGAGGAGGTAGCCGGTCGCCCCCGCCTCGACGGCGCGCTCGATGTCCGCGTCGGTGTCGTACGTCGTCAGGATGAGGACCCGGGTCCGTGCGCCGCCGCCGACGATCCCGAGCGTCGCACCCACACCGTCCAGGACCGGCATCCGCAGGTCGAGGAGGGCCAGGTCCGGGTCGAGCCGTTCCACGAGGCGTACGGCCTCGCGGCCGTCCGCCGCCTCGCCGACGACGTCGACGGTGGGCTCGGAGGCCAGCAGTGCGACGAGTCCGGCGCGCATCACCGTGTGGTCGTCGGCGAGGACGACGCGCAGCCGGCGCTCCTGTGGCGTGGTCTTCGTCGTGGGCACAGTCGTCATGTCACACCTGACCGTTCATGGGGATCACGGCGAGGATCCGGGTGCCGTCGCCGACCGAGCTGGTGACCGTGAGATCGCCGCCGAACTCGGCGAGGCGCCTGCGCATCCCGTCGAGTCCGAAGCCGTGGGACTCCCCGACCACGAACCCCCGTCCGTCGTCGGTGATCTCCAGTTCCACACCGCCCTGGTGGCCCGCCAGGACGACGCCCACCGTGGAGGCGTGCGCGTGCTTGCGCACGTTGGCCAGGGACTCCTGCGTCAACCGCAGCAGGGCGATCCGCGTCGGCTGGTCGCACGCGATGTCCGCCAGCTCCGCCGTGACGGTGAGTCCGGTGTCCTCGGCGAACCGGTCCAGCGTGCGGCGCAGCGTCGTCGCGACCGATCCCGGGGCGACGCCGCTGCGGGGGGCCGCGCCCACGAGGACGCGGGCCTCGGCGAGGTTCTCCCGGGCGGTCTGCTCGATGGACCGGAGCTGCTGGGCGCTTCTGGCGGGGTCCGCGGCGAGCGCGGACCGGGCCGCCTCGGCCAGCACGACGATGGAGGCGAACCCCTGGGCCAGGGTGTCGTGGATCTCCCGGGCGAGGCGCTCGCGCTCCTCGGCGGCGCCCTGGCGCTGGTACGCCTCGACCAGCTCCTGCTGCGCCGTCCTCAAGTCCGCCCGCAGCCGGGCCCGTTCGTCGCGCAGCGCCAGGGCCCGCGGTGTCACCGCCGAGATCAGGACGCCCACCGCGAACACCGCCAGGGAGGAGATGGTGTTGGTGGTCAGGACCTCGGCGCTCCAGCCCTCCCGCAGGGTGCCGCCGACGGTGATCGCCACCGCGCCGAGACCGGTGGACAGGACCGCTGCCCCGAGGGTGTCCGCGAAGACGACGAACTGGGCGAGCGTCACGGTGTAGAAGACGCCCAGTCCGTCGCCGACGTAGGAGAGGCCTCCCAGCACCGCCACCAGCAGCCACAGGTAGCCGTGCGGGCGGAGCACCGGGTTGCCGGGCCGGAAGCGCACGAGCGCGTAACCGAGGGCGAGGACGGCCACCAGGGCCGGCATCCCGTGGCTCGTCCTCGGGGGAGCGTCCCCCACCAGGGTGATCAGGGTGACCAGGGCGATGAGCGCCCAGGACAGTCCCTCCCACCCGTGGAGCGCCCAGATCCAGAACGGGTCACCGCGCCGGGGTCGTTGCAGCATGATCGTCAGACTACGCGCCGCGCCGGGGCCACCAGGCCCGTTCGCCGAGGAGCAGCAGCACCGAGGGCAGGATCATCATCCTGATGACCACGGCGTCCAGCAGGACCGCGACCGCCAGGCAGAAGCCCATCTGCTTCATCTCGGTCAGGTGGAGGAAGACGAAGGCCGCGAACACCGTGACCATCACCGCGGCCGCGCTCGTCACCACCTTCGCCGACCGGCTTATCCCTTCCAGCACGGCCGCCCGGGCCGTCATCCCGCCGTCCACCGCCTCCTTGATCCGGCTGACCACGAACACCTGGTAGTCCATCGACAGCCCGAAGAGGATCACGAACAGGAAGAGCGGCACGCGCGACGCGATCGCGCCCAGGGAATCGAAGTCCAGCAGCCCCTCCGCCCAGGTCCCCTGGAACACCAGGACCAGCGCGCCGAGCGCGGCGGCGGCGGACAGCAGGTTGAGGAGGACACCGATCAGCGCGATCACCACGGAGCGGAAGGCCCACGCGCTCATCACGAAGGTCAGCAACAAGAGGAACCCGACGACCAGCGGCAGTTTGCCGCTCTCGTGCCGCACGTAGTCCCGGCCGCGGGCCACGTCACCGCTCACCGCGGTCTCCACACCGGGCAGCGCGCCGACCGTGGCGGGCAGGTACACCGTGCGGAGACGGCCGAGCGACTCGACGGCCGGGCCGGAGGGCGCCGGATGCGGGACGGCCAGTTCGAGCACGCTGGTCCGGCCGTCCGCCGAGGTGCGCACCGGGGGCTCGCCGCCGCGGTCGAAGAGCGGATCCGCCTGGGCCCGCCGGGCCAGGTCCGCCAGAGCCTGCCGCACCTGCGGGGCACGGTCCGGGGCGGAGCGGACGACGACCTCGTGCCTGACCAGGAGTTCCGGGAACCGCTCGGTCAGCCGGTCGTAGACCCGCATCGCCGGGATGCCGCGGGAGAAGGTGTCCTTGCCCGGGTCGATGAGCTTCATCCCGAGCGCGGGCGCCGCAGCGGCGAGCATGAGCAGCACGGACACGCACAGGGTGGCCGCGGGACGCCTGCGCGCCGGGCGCAGCAGGGCGGTGAACACCCTGCCGTTCTCCGGCCCCGCCGGCTTCGTGCGGACCGGCACGCCCCGGGCGGCCCGCCGGGCGGCGGCCCTGGCGGCACGGCGCTCGGTGCGCCGGCCGATCGTCACCAGCAGCGCGGGGAGGACGGTCAGCGAGCTGGCGACGGCGACCGCCACGACCAGGATGGTGCCCGTCGCCAGGGAGGAGAAGATGACGTCCGAGGCCAGGTAGAGCGTGGCGGTGGAGACGATCACCGCGAGACCGGAGACCACGATGGCCCGGCCGGCGGTGGCCCCCGCGAGGTCCACCAGGGCCTCGGGGCCGAGCCGGCCCCCGGCACGGGCCCGTTCCTCGCGTTCCCGCTTGAGGTAGAAGAGCGTGTAGTCGACGCCCACGGCCAGGCCGATGAGCAGGATCATGTTCGTCCCCACCCCGGGATCGGGGAGCAGGTGGGAGGCCGTCATGGCCAGTCCCGCGGCGGCGGCGATCGAGGAGAGCGCCAGCAGCAGCGGCACGCCGGCCATCACCACCGACCCGAAGACGAGCAGCAGGACGACGAGCGTGACGGGCAGGGTGATGCGTTCCGAGAGGGCGAGGTCCTCACCGCGCTGGTCGTTGACGCCCTTGCTGATGGAGGGCGATCCGGTCTCCTCGACGACCAGGTCCGGGTGGCCGGCCGCGACCGCCGCCGTCCGCTCCAGGAGCGGGGCGACGTTCTTCCTGCCGTCCAGCTCCGCGCCCTTGAGGACCACGGCCACCCGCAGGGCGGTGCCGTCCCGCGAGCGGACCGGCGCCGCCACCCGGTCCACCTCGGGCAGCCCGGCCAGCCGGTCGGTGAGCTCGCGCACCGCGGAACCGGCCGCCGCCTCGTCCAGCGGACCGGACTTCGCGCGGACCAGGACGTGCTCGGTGGGCCGGCGCTGGAGACCGGCTCCGGTCGCCATCGACTCGGCGCGCCCCGCCTCCCCGACCCAGAAGTCCTCGGTGGTGGCCGCGTTGCTTCCGGTGGCGATGCCGGCGCCGAGGCACAGGACGACGAACAGGAACCACCCCGTGATCGCGCTCCACGGGTGTCGGGCGCTCCAACGGGCTATGCGTACAGGGCGATTTCTCATGTCCCCGATGCTCGTCCGCGGGGGTGCCGCCCCGGCAGCCCCGCCCGGTGGAACCCCGTGTCCACCGGTCGGTGGACACGGGGCGGGTCCCGCACCGTGCGTCGGGCGCCGCGCCGGTCAGGCCCAGGAGGCGGCCACCAGCGAGCGGTGGGCGGCCTCCAGGTGCGCCGACGCCGCCAGCCAGGCCCAGGCGTAGCCCTCCGACGAGGCCTCGGTGAGCCGGCCGAAGGCGTCGCGGGGGCGGCGCCCGGCCTCCGCCACGAGCGCACCGGCCAGGTCGGCCGCCGCCGCGAACCCGGCCCGGCGCAGCGGTCCGTACGCCGCGAGCGGCTCCGGACCCCGGCCGGTCTCCGCCACCGCCCGGCGGCCGCCGGCCACGCCCGTCTCCAGCAGCCGGCGCACCCGCCACAGCGGCGAGTCGCCCACCGCGTCCGGCCCGGGCTCCCCGTCGGCCGCCGGCCCGGCCGGGGCCCCGCCCTCCGGGAAGTGGCTGCCCTGGAGCCGGTCGTAGCCCAGGTCGGCCCGGTCGCGCCACTCCGCCGGCAGCCGCAGCGTGTACTGCGCCCCGGGCACCGGCCCCACGGAGAGGGGGCTCAGGGTGGCGGCCCGGTCGGGGTCGGGGCGGCCCAGGACGCGCACGGCCAGCCCCGGATGCCCGGCCAGGCGCCGCAGGTTGGCGGTGTGCGCCAGCTCCGGGTGCGGGTGCGCCGGACGCAGCCGCAGCAGCGGTGCCTCCGCGCGCCGCTCCCGCACCAGCAGGTGCTCGCCGGCCGCGCCGACGACCTGGACGTCGCAGCCCAGCAGGCCCGGTTCGGCGTCCCGCGCCAGCAGTTCCCGTACGGCTTCGGCCGCCGGCCGGGCGAACAGCGCGGCGAGCGGCTCCTCGTCCCAGGCCGCGCCCGGCGCCGGCACCGCCCGGACCCCGCGCCCGGCACCGAGCCGCCCGTCCGCGGAGACCGTCGCCCCGGTGATGCGCAGCCCCGCGCGCGCCAGCCCCGCGTGGTCGAGGGCGGCTCCGCCCAGGGCCACGGAGGCCGCGCCCGCACCCCGGGCGCGGGCGAGCCCGCCGGGCCGGACGTCCGACAGGGTGTAGCGGGCGCCGTCCGTACCGAGGAGGTGGGTGACCACGCCGCCGTAGCCGGTCGCGGTCAGCACGGGCTCCCGGCACAGGCCGTGGACGCGCAGGCCGCCGCCGGCCTCGTAGGCGCGCCGGCCACCGCCGGTCAGCCCGGGCCCGCCCGTCCCGGAGGCCAGCAGCGCGGCGGTGCGCAGCAGTTCCGAGAAGGCGGCGGCCAGGTCGGCGAGCCGCTGGCCGGCCCGGCGCTCCCGGGCGGCCCGCAGTCCCCGTACCACGCGCAGCGCGGCGGCCTCCGCGCGCGGCAGCCCGGCGAGCCGTGCGGTGTGCGCGGCACGCAGCAGTTCGGCCTGGACCACCGCGCCCCCGGCGACGACCCCGGCGGCCAGGGCCTCGGCCGACACGGCCCACAGCGCGGCCCCGGCCCGCACCTGGGCCGGCGTCGGCGGCACGACGGCGTCCCGGCCCGCGTCCCCGGAGCCCGAACCGGCCCCGGCCCCGGCCGCGGCCGCCGGGGCGGCGGCCTCCGGCGGGGAACCCGGCGTCGCGGCCGGCCCCGGCACCCGCGCGGGAGCCTCCCCCTCGGGCAGCGCGCCCGACTCCGCCCCGGCACCGTCCCGTTCACCGGGTCCCTCCCCGGCCAGGGGCTCGGCCAGCGGCGCCGCCCCCAGGACCGCCGCCCGGTGCAGGCAGCGCGGTGCCAGCAGGCAGCCGCAGACGGCCTGTCCGGCGTCCGTGACCGCCCCCGACGGCCCCGGCCGCAGGGTGACCACCGCGTCCTCGCCGAAGCGGAAGACGACGGCCCCGTCCGCGCCGGCGCCCTCCGGGCAGCCCTCGATCGCGGCGTCCAGCTTCTTGCGCAGCCGGGCGCTCAGGTTCTCCACCGCGTCCGCGACCACCTCGGCGGTGACGGGCGGCAACAGCTGACTGCTCATCGGGGCTCCCCACGGAGTCGGTCGCCCACCCAGCGGGCCAGGGCGAGAGGGCTGAGCGCGGCCACCGGCATCCCGGCGGCGACGAGTTGCCGCGCCACCGGCACCGAGTAGCGGGGCGCGCCCGAGTCGTCGAGCGCGGCGCAGCCCAGCAGATGGGCGCCGGACGCCGCCAGCGCCCGCACCTCGGCGAGCAGCCCCCCGAGCGGGGCGCCCTCCTCGAAGTCGCTGACCACGACGACCAGGGTGCGGCTCGGCACCGTGATCAGGCTCCGGGCGTGCGCGAGGCCCGCGGCGATGTGCGTGCCGCCGCCGACCCGGACCTCCAGCAGCAGCGAGAGGGGGTCGTCGACGCGCCCGCTGAGGTCCACGACCTGGGTGGAGAAGGCGAGGAAGTGCGTGGACAGGGTCGGCACCCCGCCCAGCACCGCCGCCGTCAGCGCCGACCAGACCACGGACGCCTCCATGGACCCGGAGACGTCCACCACCAGGATCAGCCGCCAGTCCGCCTCCTTCGACGTCCGCGTGCTGAACACCGGACGCTCCGGGACCACCACCACCCGGCCGTCGTCGAGGCGCCGCGTGTGCGCCAGGTTGGCCCGCAGGGTCCGCGCCAGGTCGAGCGGGCCGCCCGGCCGGCGGGTCGGACGCGGGGTGGCCACGCCCGACAGGGCCGGGCGCAGCCGGGTGGCGAGCTCCTTGGCCAGCTCGTCGACGAGCCGCCGCACCAGCGGCCGCAGCCGGGCCAGGTGCGCCTCGGACATGCCGCCGGCCAGCGAGAGCACCGAGGACAGCAGCTCCACGGAGGGGCGTACCGCCGCCGGGTCGAGCTGGGCCAGCACATCGGTGCGGCCCGCCCCGGCCGCGTCGGCGAGCACCTCCTCGCGCACGTCGGCGCCGAACAGGGACTCCAGTTCCGCCGACCACTCCCGGGCCGTCGGGAAGGAGGCCTCGTCCCCGCCGCCGGAGCCGGGCCGGCCCACGTCCGCGGAGCCCTCCCCGCGGCCGGCGCCGTACAGCTCGTCCAGCGCCCGGGCGTAGGGCCGGGCGCCGGCCGGGAGCCGGTCGCGTTGGCGGCCCAGCAGCAGCCGCCACCGGTCGGCGGGCGCCAGCCGCCGCTCCTCCCCGGCCGGCCGGGCGGGGAGCGCGGGCGCCGTCCCGCCGGCGGGCACCGGGACGCCGGCCGCGTCCGGCGGGCCGCCGGGCAGCGGCAGCTCCTTCAGCGCGGCCAGCCCGGCCGCGTCGGCGGCGGCCCACAGGGCGAGCAGCGCGGGCGGCGCGTCCAGCGCGAGGTCGACGCGGTCGCCGAGCCGCTCGGTGACGGTGTCGAGCAGCCGCTCCCGGGCGGCAGGGGTGAGCACGTCGAACCCGGCGCGCAGCGCGGGCAGCCGCTCCAGGAACGCCGCGTCGTCCAGCGAGTCCACCCGGTCCAGCAGCGGGGCGAGGGCCGCCGGGGAGGCGTCCAGCAGCGGCCCGGCGGCGGTGAGCAGCCCGGTGAGGCGGCGGGCCAGCGCCCGCCGCCCGTCGGGGGTGGCCGCCCCGTCCACCCAGGCGGCGGCGCGGGAGCCGAGCTCGTCCGCCGGGTCCAGGTCGAGCAGCACCCGTACGGCGAGGGCCGCACCGCGCATCAAGGGGCCCGCGCCGGAGGCGAGTTCGGCGAGGGCGGCGTCCATGCGCAGCCCCAGCCGGCGGGCGGCGGCCCGGTCGGCGAGGGCCACGAGGGCGCCCGCGTCGGCGGGGTCGTCGCTGCCGGCGAGGCCGGGCAGGGACCGCAGCGCCGCGTCGAGCAGCTCGCCGGCCAGCTCCCCGGCGACGGCCCGGGCCCCGTCCCCGGCGCCGGGCAGGTGGCCGCGGCGCAGCCCCTCCAGCAGGTCCACGGCCTCCAGGAGTTCCGGCACGGTGGCGGTGTCCGGCAGTACGGCCGCCATCTCCTCCAGTCGTACGCCGACCAGTTCGGGCAGGTCGCAGCGCGCGGCCGCGTCGAGCCCGGCCAGCACCTGGGCCGCCGTCGGGCCGCCTTCGGCCGCCTGGCGGCGCGCGGTGTCGCGCAGCGTCCCGGCGGCCGCCTGGGCGGCGCTCACGCCGCGGACCCCCGCCAGGTCGAGGCGGGCCGGGACGGCCGGGGTCCAGGCCAGCCGCCACTTGCTCCCCAGGGCGGTGCCGTCGCCGGTGGCGGCCGTGCCCAGGGGCTCCCCGTAGGAGGCCCCGCAGACCAGCAGCCGCCGCAGCAGCACCTCCCGGCGCCCGTCGAGTTCGGAGCGCAGGGGGTCCAGGCGGACCTCCCGCGGCTCCGGTTCCCCGGGACACGGCAGCCGCAGCGCGGCCAGTTCCGCCTCCACGGAGGGGCCGAGCCCGGAACGCGGGGCGTGCGGCGTGGTCCGGCCGCGGCCCGTGCCGACGAACACGGCCTCCAGGGCGCGGGCCAGCGCCCGCCCCCGGCCCAGGGGTTCGCCCTGCCCGAGCACCGTGGTGACGGCCTCCAGCAGTTCGCCGCGGCCGGGTGCGGGCAGCCCCCGCAGCACCGCCAGGTCGCAGGCCAGCCGCAGCGTCTCGGCGGCCTCCCCGGTGCCGGCCGTGTGCCCGGCACGGCGCAGCTCCCGGCACAGCCGGGTCAGGGCGGCAGCGGCCGCCTCCCGCAGGCGGCCGGGGTCCCCGCCCGCCTCGAACACGGCCTGCTGCCACAGCGGGTCCCGGATCCCGGCGGGATAACCGGAGCGCGAGTCGAGCAGATCATGGGAATACGCCACGAACGAGGTCACGAACCCGCCCTCCCCACCCCCACCCCCGGCCCCGACTCCGGGCTCGGCACCGGCTCCGGCGTCCGGCCCCGCGTGAGCAACAAGGGCGGGGGCGTGGAAGGCGCCGATCACCGCGGCGACCCGGCGGTCGGCGTACCGCGCGAGCACGCCCCGCATGTGGGACTCCCGCGCCAGGTCCACGGCCGCCACCGCACCCGCGTCGGCCCGCAGCGCCCAGCCGACGCCGAGCGCGGCGCGGCGTACGGCCTCGGGGGAGCAGCCCGGGGCCAGGACCTCGACGGCCCGGTCCCACAGGTCGTCCCCTTCGCGCCCGGTCCCCGAGGCGGCGAGCGCGCCGGCGTAGGACCGGCCCCCCGACGGCACGGGGACGGCCGGCGCGGCCTCCGGCGTCCAGCCCCGGTCGGACAGCGGCAGGTCGCAGCAGACGACCTCCACGCCGCGCCCGTACGCCCAGCGGATCGCCGCCAGTTCGGGGGAGAAGTCCGCGAACGGGTAGAAGGCGAGGCGGCCTCCGTCCCCCAGGCCCGCCAGGGCCACCGGCGCCACGGTCTCCGGGTCGGCCAGGTGGGGCAGCCACGGCCCGAACTCGGCCGGCAGCTCCACGCAGACGACCTCGGGGTCCGCCGCCTCCAGCAGCGCGGGCACCACCGCGGCCAGCGCGGGACTGTGGTGGCGCACCCCCAGCAGGTACGGCTCGCGGCAGGCGGCCAGCTCCTCCACCGCCGCCCGCGGTTCGGCGGTGAGCGTCAACGCAGGCTCCCGCGCAGGTCCCACAGCCGGCGCCAGGTCGCCGAACCGTCCTCGGCGCGGCGCCGGACCGGGCCGTCCCAGTAGCCCAGCAGCCGCCCGTGGTCGGCGGGGTCGTCCTTGCGCACCACGCCCAGCAGGTGCCCCGGCAGCAGGTCCAGCACGTCACCGCCCGGCAGGTACGCGGCGGACACCCCCAGGGAGGCGGCCACTTGGACGGCCTCGGCGGTGGACATGACCGTGCCGGGCCGCTCCACGTCCCAGCCCTCGGCGCTGCGCCCCGAGCGCAGGTCCCGGAAGACGGTGACGAGCGCGTCGAGGACGGAGTCGTCGACCCCGAAGGCGGCGCCGGCGCGCTGGACGGCGGCGACGGCCTGCCGCCGGATCAGCGCCGTCTCGGCGTCCGGGTCGGCGATCGGGCCGACGGTCTCGAAGTTGAAGCGCCTCTTGAGGGCGGCGGACATCTCCGAGACGCCGCGGTCGCGCAGGTTGGCGGTGGCGATGACGGTGAAGCCGGGGGCGGCCGGGACCACCGCGTCCTCGGTGGCGGTCAGTTCGGGCACGCTGACCCGCCGGTCGGACAGGATCGACACGAGCGCGTCCTGCACCTCCGGCAGGCAGCGGGTGATCTCCTCGACCCGCGCCACCCGGCCCGTCCGCATCGCGGAGAGCACCGGGGAGTCGACCAGGGCCTGCGGGGTGGGCCCCTGGGCGAGCAGCAGCGCGTAGTTCCAGCCGTAGCGGAAGGCGTCCTCGGTGGTGCCGGCGGTGCCCTGGACGGTGAGCTCGCTGGTGCCGCACACGGCGGCCGAGAGCAGCTCGGACAGCATCGACTTGGCGGTGCCCGGC
>NZ_JBNNPF010000075.1:0-31904 GCF_050275515.1 Streptomyces sp. NPDC004126
ACGCGCATCAGGACCTTCCGTTCGAGCGTCTGGTGGAGCACCTCAACCCGCCCCGCTCGGCCGCACGCCACCCCCTCTTCCAAACCATGCTCGCCGTTCAAACCCATGAAGACCAGGATCTGAGGCTCTCAGGACTGCGCACGCGTCAGCTGGAGACGGCCAGCGGTATCGCCAAGTTCGACCTGATGCTGACTCTGAACGAGCGGGCCTCCACCTCCGCAGCTCCCGACGGCGTCTCCGGAGTGATCGAGTACGCCACGGACCTGTTCGACAAGGAGACGGTCCAGCGGCTCGCCGGGCGGTTCGGCGCCCTCCTGGAGGCGGTCCTCGCCGACCCTCACCAGACCATCGGCTCCCACGACGTCCTGACCGGCGACGAGACCCGCCGGATCCTGGAGGACTGGAACGCCACCGCGCGGCCGCTGCCGGCCGAGACCCTGTCGGAGGCCTTCAGGGCACAGGTCGCGCGGACTCCCGATGCCACCGCCCTTGTCTTCGAGGACACCCGGCTCAGCTACGCCGAGCTGGAGGAACGTGCGAGCCGGCTGAGCAGGCGGCTGGTCGAGCAGGGCGTGGGTCCGGGGAAGCTCGTAGCGGTGGCGCTCCCGCGCTCGCTGGACCTGATCACGGCGATCTACGCCGTGGTGCTGGCCGGCGCGGCCTACCTGCCGCTCGACCCGGACTATCCGCAGGACCGGATCGGCCACATGCTCGAAGACGCCGACCCCGTTTGCCTCTTGACGGTGGCCGAGCTGTCCGGCCTCACCGGTCGGTTGCCGCACGGTACGTGCCGGCTGTTCCTCGACGACCCCGACCTGTTCGCGGCCGGCCCCGACACCGGCCGAGGTCTGGCGGTGCCGCATGCCGGTCACGTGGGCGAGGGAGAGCCGCCACGTTCCCCCTCCCCCGCCGATCCGGCGTATGTGATCTACACGTCAGGGTCCACCGGGCGGCCCAAGGGCGTGGTGGTGAGCCACGGAGCAATCATGAACCGGCTCCGATGGATGCAGTCGCGCTACCGGCTGGAAGCCGACGACCGGGTGCTGCAGAAGACTCCGTCGAGTTTCGACGTCTCGGTGTGGGAGTTCTTCTGGCCGTTGATCGAGGGCGCCGCCCTGGTGGTGGCGCGCCCGGAGGGGCACAAGGATCCCGCGTACCTGGCCAAGGTGATCCAGGAGCAGTCGATCACCACGGTCCACTTCGTGCCCTCGATGCTCTCCGCCTTCCTGGCGGAGCCCGCCGCAACGGAGTGCGACCGTCTGCGACGGCTGCTCTGCAGCGGCGAGGCGCTGCCGGAGGAGACGGCGAACCGCTGCCTCTCCCTGCTGCCGAACAGCGAGCTGCACAATCTGTACGGGCCCACGGAAACCGCCGTCGATGTCACCTCGTGGCAATGCGCCCCTGACGCGCCCCGCGGTCCGGTGCCGATCGGGCGGCCCGTTTGGAACACCCGCCTGTACGTGCTGGAGGCGTCACTGCGTCCCGCCCCCGTCGGCGTCGTCGGTGAGCTGTACGTGGCCGGATCACAGCTGGCCGAAGGCTACTTGGGCCGGCCGGGCCTCACCGCCGAGCGGTTCGTCGCCAGCCCCTTCGGCACCCCGGGTGAGCGGATGTACCGCACGGGGGACCTGGTCCGCCGACGGGCCGACGGCGTGCTGGAGTACGCCGGGCGCGTCGACGACCAGGTGAAGATCCGTGGTTCCCGGGTCGAGCCCGCGGAGATCGAAGCGGCGCTGGCCCAGCACGCGACCGTGCGTCAGGCGGCGGTGGTGGCGCGGGACGACCACAGGGGCGAGAAGCGCCTCGTGGCCCATGTGGTCGTCGAAGAGGGGCAGCAGTTCGACGCCGGGGAGCTGAGGCGTTCGCTCTCGGACGCCCTGCCCCCGTACATGGTGCCCGCTGCCTTTCTGGAGACCGGGGCCTTGCCGGTGACGCCCAGTGGCAAGCTCAACCGAGCCGTGCTGCCGGCACCGCATTTCTCGGTGGACCAGGATGGGCGCGGTCCGCGGACCGCGCGCGAGAGGCTTCTGTGCGGTCTGTTCGCGGAGGCTCTGGGGCTGGAGAGCGTCGGCATCGACGACGACTTCTTCAACCTTGGCGGCCATTCACTGCTCGCAGCACGTCTGATCAGCCGGATCCGTGCGACGCTCCGTCCCGACGTCGGCATGCGGCTGCTGTTCCAGGCACCGACCGTCGCCGAGCTCGCCGATCGGATGAACTCCGATTCCCAGGAGGAGTCGTTCCCGACCCTGTTGCCGCTGAGGGCCACGGGCTCTGCCCCGCCTCTCTTCTGCATCCACCCGGCGGCGGGCATCAGCTGGGTCTACTCGGGACTGTTGCAGCACCTGCCCTCCCACCGGCCCGTCTACGGTCTACAGGCCCGGACGCTGAGATCGTTCGACGAGACGTCGCCGGCGAACGCCGAGGAGATGGTGCGCGAGTACGTCGAAGCCATACGTTCCGTTCAGCAGGAGGGTCCCTACCATCTCCTCGGCTGGTCCTTCGGCGGACTCGTCGCACACGGCATCGCCACGCGGTTGCAGGCCGACGGGCAGGAAGTCCGCAATCTGACACTGCTCGACGCCTACCCGGCCAACAGCGGCGAGATACCGGTCCTGACGTATGACGACCCGGACTTGACGGCCATGGTGGTGGCCTCATTGGGAGAATCCGGGACCGCCGCCCTGGTCGCGGACTTCGGGGACGCGGGCATCAAGGCGGTCACCCGGACGTTCGCGGACAACGTGAACGCCCAAGGCGCTCTTCCCACCCGGGTCTTTGAGGGGGACATGCTCCTGTTCACCGCCTCGGCGCGCGGACAGGAGGGATCCGGCACCCCTGATCTGTGGAAGCCGTTCGTGAACGGGCACATCGAGGTCCACGCGATCGACGCGACGCACGGGGCGATGACCGGACAGCCCGCGCTGGCCGTCATCGGGCCGCTGCTCTCGGAGCGGCTGAAGCCCGCAGACCAGGACGGGGCGGACCAATGACCACCACCGAACCCATGCCTGCCGGCCCCGCGAAGCGCGAGGAGGACAAACGGCGGGGCGGCCTGCTCCGTCAGCGCGACTTCCGGCTGCTCTGGACGGGGGAGACCACCAGCAAGCTCGGCAGCGCGGTCGGCGAAATGGCTCTGCCCCTGGTGGCGGTGGTCACCCTCGACGCCGACACGTTCACCGTCGGTCTGCTTACGGCGGCGGTGTGGTTGCCCTGGCTTCTTTTCGGGCTCCTCGCCGGTGTCTGGGTCGACCGCCTGGACGCCCGCACCGTCATGATCGTCTCCAACGTCGTGTCGACACTGCTCTTCCTGAGCGTGCCCGTCGCCACCTGGCTGGATGTTCTGACGGTGGGGCAACTCCTGACGGTCGCCTTCCTGGGCGGCACGGCCTCGGTGTGTTTCACCACCGCGTACCGCACGTACCTCCCGTCACTCGTCCGCAAGGAGGATCTCCTTGAGGCGAACACCAAACTCCAGGGGAGCGAAGCGGCGGCGCAGGTGGTCGGCCCCGGGCTCGGCGGCGTGGTGGCCCAGGTCCTCGGAGCCGTATCCGGAATTCTTGTCGATTCCCTGACCTTCCTGTTCTCGGCTCTGTGCATCCGCGGCATAAGGCCGGCAGGTCGCCGGCCGCGCAGTAATTCCCGTGGAAACCTCCGGGGGGAGATCGCCGACGGCGTTCGTTTCGTCCTGCGTGACCCGTATCTGCGTACACTGATGATCTTCGGCGCGGTGTCGAATATCGCACTCAATGGATTCCAGTCGCTGTACGTGGTATTCCTGGTTCGCACGGTCGGTGTGGATTCCGGAGTCGTGGGCGTTCTGTTCGGCGTCCTCGGCGTCGGCGGGGTCTGCGGCGCGTTGCTGGCGGGCCGGCTCGCCGCCCGCGTCGGTACGGCTCGTGCCATGCTGCTGTGCCAGCTCAGCGCCGCACCGACGGCTCTGCTGATCCCGATGACCGGTCCCGGTTACGCACTGCTGTTCATGGCGATCGGTGGATTCTGCATCGGCGTCGGGGTCGTCGGGTCCGGCGTCATCACCGTCAGCTTCCGGCAGAGCTACATCCCTTCGGAGTTCCTCGGCCGGGTCACCGCGAGCATGGCCGTGATCAACTACGGTGCGATTCCGATCGGTGCGGCGCTCGGTGGATTCCTCGGAACGGCACTCGGCATCCGCACCACCATGTGGATCACGACGCTGGCTTTCGTGCTGGCATGTCTGGTTCTGGTGGCGAGTCCGATACGAAGGCTCCGCGATTTCCCGGCGGCTCCGCCCGAACACGTCCAGCCCGCGGTGGCAGGCTGATGCGCACGCCCCTCATTCACGCCAGTACAGGAGGGACCGTATGTCTTCGACGCCTCGAAAAGCGCCGATCGTCATCAAAATCGGTACGTCATCGCTGATCACGGACGACGGAATCGACCGGTCAAGGGTGGCCGACCTGTCCGCCACCCTGGCCACCCTGCACGCGTCGGGGCACAGGATTGTCCTCGTGGCATCCGGGGCCATCGCGCTCGGCAACGTGCGGCTGGGGGCCGGGGTCGGCCCCGGATCACGGCAACTGGCAGCAGCCGTGGGGCAGGGCACGCTCTACGAAGCGCTTCGGTCCGCCCTGGAGAGGGACGGACTCACGGCAGCGCAGTTCCTGCTCACGCCGCTCGACATCACCGACGAAGCGCACCGCGACAGCGCGCGTGGTGCACTCCAGCTCGCCCTCGACGAAGGGGTCGTCCCCCTGGTGAACGAGAACGACGCCGTGATGGTCCGGAACAACGACGTTCTCGCGGCACTGCTCGGAACGCTCCTGAACGCTCGGCGCGTCGTGATCCTCACCGACGTGCCCGGCCTGTACGACGCGAACCCGCACAGCAACCCCGACGCGCGTCTCATCCCCGTGATCAACGAGATGACCACCGAGGTCGAGCGGCTCGCCGGGAGCTCGGTGAGCTCCGTGGGAACCGGCGGGATGCTCAGCAAGCTGTGCGCGGCGTGGATCGGCAGCCAGTCCGGCGTTGAGGTCGTCATCGCGAGCGCCGCCGAGACGGACGCCGTCGTGCGGGCAGTGCGGGGGGACAGCGTGGGCACGCTCGTCCGACCGCGTGAGCGGGGCGCGCAGCGGGACGTCGGCAGACTCTGGCGCGCGTTCTCCACCCCACCCGTCGGCCGGTTGATCTGCGACAGCGGCGCGGAACAGGTGGTGAGGGGCGACGGAGAGCTGATCGGCCGGCACGTGGTGCACGCCGAAGGGGAGGTCGGACCCGGCGCCGTCGTGAACGTCCTGCTGTCCGACGGCCGGCTCGCGGCCCGGGGGCGCATCCGTCTCGGACTCCCGTCCCCGCAATCGGCGATCCCCGGCGACACGAGCCTTCTTCAACCGTGTGACTACGTAAGACTTCTGGAGGATTGAAATGTCTGTGACTGTCTCTGAAGTGTGCCGCCAGGCGCGCGAGGCCGGTGTGGTGCTGCGCGAGCTCGACACCGTGGTGAAGGACAAGGTCCTGCGCCGCATAGCGGCCGCCGTGGACGCCGCCGGTGAGGAACTGAAGGCGGCGAACGCGCTCGATCTCGACGCGGCTGCCGCGGCAGGCGTATCGGCGACCCTCATGGACCGCCTGCGCCTCACCGATTCGCGTATCGCCGGCATGGTGAAGGCGATCAACACCATTGCGGACCTGCCGGACCCGGTGGGCCAGGTCGTCGGGGGGAACGTCCGTCCCAACGGGCTCCTGGTGGAACAGGTCCGGGAGCCGCTCGGCGTCGTGGCGGTGGTCTACGAGGCCCGTCCGAACGTGACCGCCGACGTGGCCGCGCTGTGCCTGAAGACCGGGAACGCGGCCGTGCTGCGCGGCTCCTCGGTCGCCGCCCACACGAACGCGGCGATCGCGGATGTCATCGCCGAGGTGCTGCGAAGCCAGGACGAGGTGCCGCAGCACGCCGTACAGCTCATTCGTGACACCTCCCGCGAGGCCGTTCTGGAACTCCTGCGCGCCAAGGGCGACGTCGACCTCCTCGTCCCGCGCGGCGGCCCCGGTCTGATCAAGACCGTCGAGGACCACGCCACCGTCCCGACCGTGATCGACGGCGACGGCAACTGCCACGTGTACGTGGACGCGACCGCGGATCTCGCGATGGCCACCGACATCGTCGTCAACGCCAAGACCTCGCGTCCCAGTGTCTGCAACGCGGCCGAGACCCTGCTCGTGCACGCGGACCTGGCCGAGGCCTGGCTGCCGAAGGCACTCGACGAGCTCGAGCGGCTCGGCGTCGAGATCCGGGGTGACGAGCGCACCCGCGAGGTGTGGCCGAAGGCCGAGCCGGTGCAGGAGAGCGACTGGGGCACCGAGTACCTGGACCTCGTTCTGGCGGTGAAGGTCGTGGCCGACTTCGACGAGGCCCTCGCCCACATCGGCCGCTGGGGAACGCGCAACGCGGAGGCCATCGTGGCGCGCGACGTCGACGTCGTCCGGAGGTTCGCCCGAGCGGTCGACTCCGGCAGCGTCTTCGTGAACACCTCGACGAGGTTTTCGGACGGTGGCGAGTTCGGATACGGGGTGGAGATCGGTGTATCCACACAGAAGCTGCACGCCCGCGGGCCCATGGGCCTGGAATCGCTTACCTGCGTCAAGAACGTCGTGTGGGGCCGCGGCCAGGTCCGTGTTCTCTGACCCCTCCGCAGTGCGTTATGCGTTCAGCCCGCAATTCCAGGAGAAGTGAAATGTCGCGCCCCGTTCATTCGAGCCTTCTTGACGGTGTCTCGGAGGCTCCTTCGGTGAGGTTCAACAACCGCATCTACGAAATGAAGGACGCCGGCACCGACGTCATCACCATGTCCCTGGGAGAGGCTTTCTTCGACATCTCGATGCCCTCCTTCGAGGGCATGTCCTCCGCCTCCCTGCATCACTACTCGCATTCGCGCGGGGTTCCCCTCCTACGGCAGAAGCTGGCGAAGCATTCGTCGGTCGATTCGGGTCTCACCGTTGATCCTGACAGCGAGATCCTGGTCACCGCGGGATCGAAACTGGCGATCTACATGGCGTTGACCGCGGTCCTGGAACCGGGTGACGAAGTGATCATCCCGGAGCCGGCGTGGGTGAGCTACCCGGATCAGGTGCGGATGTGCCGGGGGGTGCCGGTCATGGTGCCGATGCACGTCGGGTACGAGGACCTGGCCACCTACATCACGCCGCGGACGCGGGCGATCGTCGTCAACAATCCGCACAATCCGACGGGCCGGCGACTCGGCGAGGCGGAGCTGCGGAGCCTGCATGACCTGGCGGAGAAGCATTCGCTGTTCCTCATCGCGGACGAGGCGTACAGCGAGTTCCTGCCCGAGGGCGAGCAGTTCGTCACCACGGATCAGTTCGATCCGGAGCGCCGCCACACCATCGTGTGCAGATCCATGTCGAAGAACTACGGCATATCCGGCTGGCGCATCGGCTATCTGATAGCGAACCGCCGGCTGATCGAGCAGATCAACAAGCTGCAGCAGCACATCGTCACCTGTGCTCCGACGATCCTCAGCTGCTATCTCGCGGAGAACTACGACATGCTGCGGGAGACGACGCGGCCACAGATCAGCCGCGTCGTGGACCTGCGCAACCGGATGGCGGGGGAACTGGCCGCCCGGGACATCGGCTGTCTGCCCGGGGACAGCACCTTCTACCTGTTCGCGTCCCTGGGTGATTCACGGCTGAACTCCGAGGACTTCGCCGCCGCCCTGCTCGGCCGGCACAAGGTCGCCGTCGTTCCCGGCGTCGGGTACGGCGGCACCTGCGACCGGTTCATACGCGTCGCCGTGGGTGCGGAGCCCGAAGAGCGGCTGCTGCGCGGAATCGACGCCATCGCCTCGACGATCGCGGCCACGTCATGAACCACGAGCCCCTCCAGCTGGCCTTCGTGGGTTGCGGAAGGATCGCCCGTGCCATGGTGTCGGGGCTGATCGCGGCCAACTGGCCCCCGGCCGCGATCCGGGGCTTCTCGAAGACGGGCGCTGGCGCCGAAGGACTGGCGCGGGACTACGGCACCACCGTTTGTCCTTCGCTCCAGGACGCGGTCGGGGGCGCCGACGTGGTACTGCTCGCCGTGCATCCGCACGACACGGCTCAGGTGCTCGCCGAGCTCGCTCCGCTCGCGACGGCGCAGCAGGTCCTCGTCTCGCTGGTCGCGTCCTGGCAGACGGGAGCCTTCGCGGATGTGCTGCCCGACACGCCCTGCGTACGCGCGGTGCCGAACGTGGCGGTCGCCGTGAACAGCGGGGTGACGGCGCTCTGTCCGGGGCCGGCCGCCGGGCGCGAGCACCTCCGCGTCGCGACAGCGGTCTTCGAGCCCCTGGGGCGCGTTCTGACCGTGGACGAGTCCTTGATGGAATCGGTGAGCGCGGTCTCCGGGGCGGGCCCCGCACTCGTGGCACGGTTCGTCGAAGCACTGAGCAGCTCGGCCGAAGCCCGGGGGTTCACCCCGGAAACGGCAAGCGAACTGGCCGCCTACGCGGTGCACGGTACGGGGTCGCTCATGCTCAAGGGAGGACTCGCTCCCGAAGAGGTCGTGGATCTGGTCGCCTCGCCCGGCGGCATGACCGAAGCCGCCTTGCACGTACTGGCGGAGCGGGGCCTGGAGGATGCGGTGCATTCGGCCGTGGACGCCGCGGTGAAGCTGTCACTCGGGCGGCTCAGAGGAGCAACCGGCACCGCCTGAGTCCGCCTCGTTCCGCAGCCCCTGACCACTCATGAACCAAGGAGGGCACGCACATGCCGCCCGAGTCGCTGCCTTTTGCCCAGACGTACATGGCCCTGTTCGAGGAACGGGCCGCACGAGACCCCCAGGCGATCGCAGTGGTCTGCGGTGGCGAGACGCTCGACTATGGCGACTTGAACGCACGTGCGAACCGGTTGGCGCGGCTGTTGAACAGCCACGGCGCCGGGCCGGGATCGCTGGTCGCCCTCAGTCTGCCGCGATCGGTGGATCTGGTCGTCGCCCTGCTGGCTGTGACCAAGGCCGGCGCCGCCTTCCTGCCGATCGACCCGGCCCATCCCGAGGAGCGCAACACCCGGATCGTGCGGGACGCCAGTCCTGGAATGCTGCTCACCCATGCCGCGCACCGGCCCGCGGAGGGGTCCGGGTCGGGGCCGCGGTGCGTGGTCGTCGACGACCCGGACACCGTTCGGCTGCTGGCCGAACAGCCGGCCGGGGACAGGGACGGTGCACAGGACTCAGGGGGCACGGGTGACGTGCGGCCGGGAGACCCGGCCTACGTGCTCTACACCTCGGGGTCCACCGGCCTGCCCAAGGGGGTGGTCGTCACCTTCGCGAACCTGGTGAACCTGCTGGAGCACTTCCGGGAGCGGTTCGCGCTCTCCCCAGGGGACGGGTTCCTGTCCGTCACCACGGTGGGTTTCGACATCGCGATCCTGGAAATCTTCCTCCCGCTGCTCAGCGGCGCGCGGTTGGTCCTCGCTTCGCCCGCCGAGCACGGCGACCCGGCCCGGCTGGCAGAGGTCATCCGGCGACAGGCGATCACTGTCGTGCAGGCGACCCCCGGGCTGTGGCAGTCCCTCGTCGACAACGAAGCCCCCCTGGCGGACCTGCGCGTTCTGATCGGCGGTGAGGCGGTGCCCGAGGGACTGGGGGCGACCCTGCTCGCCTCGGCGCGTGAGGTGACCAATTGCTACGGCCCGACCGAGACGACCATCTGGTCGACGACGATGCGTCTGGAGAGGGGAGAGCCGGCTGCGGTGCCGATCGGAACTCCCGTCCGGAACACCTCGGTCCATGTCCTGGACGAATCCCTGCAGCCCGTCGCGGAGGGAGAGGCCGGCGAACTGTACGTCTCCGGAGCGGGAGTGGCCCGCGGATACCTGAACCGTCCGGGGCTGACCGCCGAGCGCTTCGTCGCGGATCCCTTCGGACCGCCCGGGGCGCGCATGTACCGCACGGGAGACCTCGTCCGGCGGCGGTCCGACGGAAACCTGATGTTCCTGGGCCGCACGGACTTCCAGATCAAGATCCGCGGATTCCGCGTGGAACTGGGCGAGGTCGAAGCCGTAGTCGCCCGGTCGCCGGAGGTGGCCAGGGTCGTGGCCGTCGCACGGGAGGACCACCCCGGGGACAAGCGACTCGTGGCCTACGTGGTGCTCCAGCCCGGAACACAGCCGACCCCTGCGGACCTGCGCAGGAGGGCGGCCGGCGCGCTGCCCGCCTACATGGTGCCCTCCGCCGTCGTGCTGCTGGACGCCCTGCCCCTGACTCCCAACGGAAAGGTCGACAGGAACGCCCTCCCCGCCCCCGTGCACACGGCCCCGCGGCGCGGGACCGAGGCACGCACCTCCGAGGAGGAGATCCTCTGCCGACTCTTCTGTGAGGTTCTCGGCATACCCGAGGTCGGCACGGAGGACGACTTCTTCGAGCTCGGCGGCCACTCCCTCCTCGCCGTCCGGCTCCTCAGCCGCATCCGCGCGGAACTCGCACGCGAACTCGACATCCGAAGGCTCTACGAAGACCCCACCGTCCGCGGCGTCGCCCGGCACCTGACCCGTGCCGACACGCCGTACCCGACACTCGTCCGCAGGGAACGGCCCGAGCGGATCCCGCTCTCCTTCGCCCAGCGGCGCATGTGGTTCCTCAACCGCCTGGAGGGCCGCAGCGCAACCTACAACGTGCCGCACGTCCTGCGGCTGCACGGGCCCGTGAACCGTGCCGCCCTGGAAGCAGCTCTCGGGGACGTGGTAGCCCGGCACGAGAGTCTGCGTACGGTCTTCCCGGAAACGGACGGCGAGCCCCGGCAGCTGGTGCTCGAGGCCAGGGACGCCTTCCCCCGGCTCCACGTCGTGGAATGCGCGGTGGGTGACGAACTCCGCTCCGTCCTGACCTCGTTCGCCGAGGAGGGCTTCGACGTTACGGTCGACCCACCGCTCAGGGCCCTCCTGGCCGAGCACGGTCCCGACCAGTATCAGCTGCTGCTCGTGATGCATCACATCGCATGCGACGGCTGGTCGATGGCTCCGCTCGCCAGGGACCTCGTGGAGGCCTACGCGGCCCGGACCGCGGGCCTGTCACCCACGTTCCGTGAGCTCCCGGTCCAGTACGCCGATTTCACCCTCTGGCAGCACGAGGCACTGGGTGACGAGAGCGACCCCCGCAGCTCCTGCGCCCACCAGCTGACCTTCTGGAAGGAGCACCTGCGCAACCTGCCCGTGGAGTTGCAGCTCCCCTTCGACCGCCGCCGGCCCGCCCGCACCTCCTACCGCGGGGACACCCTGGGCTTCAGCATCGACGCGGACCTCCAGCAGGCCACGGCGGACCTGGCGCGCAGTGCGGGCGCCAGCGTGTTCATGGCGATCCAGGCCGTTCTCTCCGCGATGCTCACCAGGCTCGGAGCCGGTACGGACATCCCCATCGGCAGCCCTGTCGCCGGACGCGGTGACGCGGCACTGGACGACATGGTCGGCTTCTTCGTCAACACCCTGGTGCTGCGGGCCGACACCTCAGGCGACCCGGACTTCCGCGATCTGCTGGCACGGGTCCGACAGACGGACCTGGAGGCCTTCGCGCACCAGGACCTCCCGTTTGAGACGCTGGTCGAGGCGATCAGGCCACCCCGCTCGCTGTCGAGGCACCCGCTCTTCCAGGTCCTCCTGGCGGCCCAGAACGTCGGGCAGCCGTCCTTCAACTTGCCAGGCCTTGAGGTGGTGCCGGACGAGGGTCACATCGGCGTCGCCAAGTTCGACCTGGCGTTCAGCATGACCGAGCGCTTCACGGCGCAGGGCGCTCCGGCCGGCATCGACATGACGGTCGAATACGCCACGGACCTGTTCGAACGGTCGACGGTCGAGCGGATTGCCGACTACCTGGTCACGCTTCTGCGCAGCGCCGTCAAGAACCCCGGCCTGCCGCTCAGCCGACTGGAGATGCTGTCCGACGAAGAGCGCCGCCTCGTGGTGGTGCAGTTCAACGACACGACCCGCGACGTCCCTTCCCGTACCCTGCCCGACCTGCTCGCGGCGCAGGCGGCGAGCACACCCGAAGCCGAAGCCGTGGTGTTCGAGGACGAATCCGTCACCTACGCCGAGCTCAACGCCCGGGCCAATCGCATGGCGCGCTTCCTGATCGAGCGGGGAGTGGGGCCCGAGGGGACGGTCGCGCTGCTCGCTCCCCGGTCCGTGGAGCAGATCGTGGCCCTGCTCGGCGTGGTGAAGGCGGGAGCCGCGTACCTGCCGGTTGATCCCGACTATCCGGCTGACCGCATCGCCTACATGCTTGGGGACGCCAGGCCCGCCTGTGTGCTCACCACGAGCGGGACGGCCCGGCACGTGCCGGAGGGGATGCCCTCGGCAAGCATCGACAGCGAAAGCGTCGAACAGGCACTCGCCGCGTTCTCCGGCACCGAGGTCACGGATGACGAGCGGACCGCGCCGCTGCTGCCGTCGCACCCCGGCTACGTGATCTACACGTCGGGATCGACCGGTCGTCCCAAGGGCGTGGCCATGCCGACGCACGCGCTGGTCAATCTGCTCGCCTGGCACCGTGAGCTCCTGACCGGCGGCGTCGGGACCACGACGGCCCAGTTCGCGGCCCTGAGTTTCGACGCTGCGGCTCAGGAGGTCTTCTCCGCCCTGACGTCCGGCAAGACGCTCGCGGTGCCCAGGGACGACGTGCGCAAGGGCACCGCGGAACTGGTCCGGTGGCTCGCCCAGTACCGGGTCAACGAGCTGTTCGCTCCCACACCCGTGATCGAAGGGGTCTGCCAAGCCGCGAAGGAGCTCGGCGTTCCGCTCCCTGACCTGGTGGACTTCGCCCAGGGTGGTGAGGCCCTGGTGCTCCACCCGGCCATCCGCGACTTCTGCGCACACGGTTCGGGCAGACGCGTGCACAACTTCTACGGTCCCACCGAGACCCATCTCGTCACCAGCTCCACCGTGTCCGACGAGGCGATGGGCGACACGGTGTCTCCGCCCATCGGTCCTCCCATCTGGAACACCCGGACCTATGTCCTGGGGCAGGGGCTGGAACCGGTGGCCGTCGGAGTTCCCGGCGAGCTGTATCTCGCCGGTGCGCAGGTCGCCCGCGGCTACCTGAATCGTCCGGCCCTGACGGCCGAGCGTTTCGTGGCGGATCCCTTCGGAGCGCCCGGGGAGCGCATGTACCGTACCGGAGACCTCGTGCGGTGGCGGTCCGACGGACAGCTGGAGTTCCTCGGGCGCACGGACTTCCAGGTCAAGATCCGTGGCTTCCGGGTGGAGCTGGGAGAGATCGAGGCAGCCGTGGCCCGCGCCCCCGAAGTGGCGCGGGTGGTGGCGGTGGCGAGGGAGGACCGCCCCGGGGACAAACGACTGGTGGCGTACGTCGTGGCCCAGCCCGGAACCAGCCCCGATCCCGCAGGGCTGCGGCGGGTGGCGGGCGAGCGCCTGCCTGCGCACATGGTGCCGTCCGCGATCGTGGTGGTGGACGCCATCCCGCTGACTCCCAACGGGAAGGTCGATCGCGCCGCGCTGCCGGCCCCCGCGTACATCGCCTCACCGCGCGGGACCGCGCCGCGGAACGAACAGGAGCACGCCCTGTGCCGGCTGATGTCCGAGATCCTCGGGGTGCCCCAGGTCGGTACGGAGGACGACTTCTTCGAGATCGGTGGGCATTCCCTCCTCGCGACCCGGCTGATCAGCCGTATCCGCACGGACCTCGGACACGAGCTCGGTATCCGTGACCTCTTCGAGCATCCGACGGTCCAGGGCATGGCCAAGCACCTGACCCATGCGCCCACTCCGCGCCCGGTCCTGCGCAGACGGAGCGGCGGGGCAGCGTAACGGGACCGGGAAGCCAGCTGGTCAGGCCTGGTTCGAGGACATGCCGCGTGGGCGCCCGCCGCGGCCGGCGTGCGCTCGCTGACGTGCCGCCGACCGACTGGCGGCCGTCAACTCGGCGGGCACGTACACCGCGCTCGGGCTTCACGTGGACTCCGCCGAGGTACTCGAAACACTGCTGCGGGGGGTGCGACGTCCTCGCCCTCTGTGCCGACGAGCCGCACGTGGACGTACCGGCCCACTGGGCCAACGAGGTCTGCTCCCGCCTGCGCGTGTCCTGGGTGGCGGCCGGCTACAACGGCCCGCTCGTGGCGGTCGGTACGTACGGACCGGACGGGCCGTGCTATCTGTGCGTGGCCGCCGGGGAGGAGGCCCGGCTCAAGCCCGGCGCCCATCCTCGGATGGGCGGCAAGGGCGCTCTCGCCCCCGTCGCGGGCAGCTCCGGGCAGCTGATCGCGTACCAGGTCATCGCGCTCCTCACGGGGATCGGCCGTGAACCGCTCGGCTACGTGCGCGGCATGAACCTGATGGCCCCCGACCAACACGTCCACGTCCGCCGTCCCGCACGGCCCGACTGCCCCGTGTGCGCGCGATGACCCGGGCGGCATCGTCCTGCACCCCGCGCTGCACGCCGTGCTGGCTGCTGCTCGCCCTCTGCGGCCCGGTGGTGGCGTCGGCCGAGCCGGGCGCACGGCCTGCGTGGAGCGATCTCCCCGCACCGCGGTACGGCGTCCTCACGCTCGCCGTGCAGGCGCCCACGACAGGGACGCTGATCCTGCTGCACGAGCTCGCCCACCTGTTCACCGCTTCGTGGTACCGCGGCGTCAGCGTGCCGCCGACACCGCTCTCCCCGGCGGCTTCACTGGTCCTCCGCCGTCTGTCCGTGGAGTGCTCGCGGCACGGGGTATACATCCGGTATGGGATGCGAGCGGATGGAGTTCGACGGCTGGATCGCCGGGGTGGGCACCGCCTCCGGCACGCGCATCGTCGTCGGCTACTGGCTCCGCTCGCCGTTCGGAGCGTTCGGCGACGTCATGCTGGAACGGGCCGACGGGCACCGTGTCCTGTACGCGCCCACCCCGCCCACGGCGGAGTGCATCGCCGGCGTCTACCACTTCGACGAGGTCCGGACCGGGCCCGTGCACGTCCGCGCCGGGGAATCCGCGTGGGAGGTCTCGGCGGGCTCGCTCGCCCTGCGTTTCGACGTCGGCCGGCGCGGCCCGCGCGGCCTGGTCCTCCGGGCCGTCCCGCGCCCGCTCGCCCGTCGGCCGGCCTGGGCCGCCCTCACCACCCTGCCCGCCCGCGCACTGACCGGCGTACGCACCCGCGGCAGCTCCCGGCCCGGCTGCCGCCAGTGGTACGCGGCCTGCGACCTCTTCCCGGTCGTCGCGGCCGCCGCCTCCCTGGAAGGCACCGACCTCGGTCCGCTCGCCCCGGTCGTGCCGCCCGTCCGGTTCGGATTCGCGTCGGCCCCCGCCGCGCCGTCCCTGGTACGGGTCGTGTCGACCATCCGGTACGGAGGGGGTCCGTGACAGTCAACCCGGGCGGTCAGCCCAGCCACGGCCGCCAGACGCGCTCGTTGCGCTCGACCCACTTCTTCGCCGCCTGCCGGGGCGGAAGCTCCTCCTCGGCGATCATCAAGGACACCTCGTTCTGCTCCGCCCCGGTCCAGAGGAACCTCTTCAGGAAGGCGGCCGCCTCGCCCCCCGACTCGGCGAAGCGCGCGTTCAGGTACTTCTGCAGCGGCGTGTGCGGGTAGGCGCAGGCCACCTTCTCCGGGACGTCGGCGCAGCCCTCGGTGTACTCGGGCAGCCTCACCTCGGTCATCGGCACCTTCTCGAAGAGCCACTGCGGCTCGTACCAGTACGTCAGGAAGGGCTTGCCCTCCTTTGCGAACTGCTTGATCTGGGTGATCTGGGCCGCCTCGGAGCCGGCGAAGACGACCTCGAAGTCGAGCCCCAGGTTCTTCACCAGCGCCTTGTCGTTCGTGACGTAGGACGGGGAACCGCCCATCAGCTGGCCCTTGCCGCGGCTCTCGGCGGTGCGCAGCAGGTCGGCGTACTTGTCGAGGTTCTTCCAGTCCGTGACGTCCGGGTGGGCCTCGGCGAAGTAGGCGGGCACGAACCAGCCGATGTGGCCGGTCACCCCCAGGTCGCCGCCCCGGGCGATGGTCTTCTTGCCCTCGACGTACCGCTCCTCCTGCTCGGGATGGCCCCAGTCCTCCAGGATCGCGTCGACCCGCCCCTGGCTCAGCGCGTCCCAGGCGGGGACCTCGTCGACCTGCACGGTGTCCACGCGGTAGCCCAGCTCGTGTTCGAGCAGGTAGGCGGCCACGGCCGTGTTCGACTGCGCCCCCACCCAGGACTGGACGGACAGGGT
Organism: Streptomyces sp. NPDC004126; assembly: GCF_050275515.1. NCBI lineage: Bacteria > Bacillati > Actinomycetota > Actinomycetes > Kitasatosporales > Streptomycetaceae > Streptomyces > Streptomyces sp. NPDC004126. The sequence goes on from NZ_JBNNPF010000075.1 coordinate 16,171, forward strand.
GGCGGTCTTCGCGTCCTGCGCGGCGGCGTACGGAGAGGCCTGCCGGGTCATGTCGGCCGCACCGCAGCCGGTGAGGACGGCGAGTCCGGTCGCGGCGGCGAGCAGGGCCGCGCCGCGGCGCCCGCGCCCGCCGCTCCAGGGTCGGTTTCGCATCTCAGGCCCCCTTCACGGGCTGGGTGACACGGTCGAGCAGCAGGCCGAGGCACACGATCGCGGCACCCGCGACGAGCCCGGCGGCCAGGTCGCCCTGGGCCAGGCCGAGGACGACGTCGTAGCCGAGGGCGCCACCACCGACCAGGCCGCCGATGACGACGACGGCGAGCACCAGGACCACCGCCTGGTTGACGGCGAGCAGCAGCGCCGCCCGGGCGAGCGGCAGCCGGACCTGCCACAGCAGCTGCCAACGGGTCGCGCCCAGCGAGCGGGCGGATTCCAGCGCCCCCGCGTCCACGTCGCCCAGGCCCTGCGAGGTGATCCGGATCACCGCCGGCAGCGCGTACACGACCGCGGCGGCCGCGGCGGGTGCCCGCCCGACCCCGAACAGCGCGACCACGGGGATGAGGTAGACGAACTGCGGCAGTGTCTGGCAGACGTCGAGCACGGGACGCAGCAGCCGCTGCGCCCGGGCGCTGCCGGCGACGGCCACCGCGGTCGCGAACCCGGCCACGAGGGTCACGGCGACGGCGGCGAGGACCTGTGACAACGTGTCGAGGGAGGCCTCCCACACACCGAGTACGCCGACCCCCGCCAGGGCGAGCACGGCCGTGAGCGCGGTGCGCCAGGTGCCCACGAGCAGGGCGAGCGCTCCGGCGAGCAGCAGGAGCAGCCACCACGGTGCGGCCTGGAGCCCGCTGCGCAGGGGGTCGAGGACCCAGCCGGTGAACCGGGCGGCCCAGTCCGCACTGCCGCCGACGACGGGCACCCCGGAGTAGAGGTGGGAGGTCATCCAGGCGGCAGCCCCGTTCACCGGCTCGGCGATGGACAACGTCCAGGCCGCCGGCCACAGCGACGTGCCCGCCATGCGGCCGGCCACACCGGCCGCCACCGCCACGAGGACGGTGAGCAGCCAGCCGTACCAGCCGTTGAACACCCCGAGCAGCCGCCGCCGCACGCCGCGCGCGGGGAGGCCGGCCGCGCCGATCCGGCGGCCGGCCGCCTCGGCGGTGCGGTCGAGGACCACGGCGAGCAGCACGATGGGGATGCCCGCGGCCAGCGCCGCGCCGACGTCGACGGACGCGAGCGCCTGGTAGACGCGGTCGCCGAGGCCGCCCGCCCCGATCCCATTCGCCGTCGCCGAAGGCGGCCCGGGCGGCAGCGACGGCGGCGTCGACGTGCTCGGCAGTGCCCTCGGCCACGACGGAGAGGACGCTCCCGTCCGCCGGGTCCAGGACCTCACGGGTGGCTCCTGAGACCGCGGACCGCCAGGTCCCGGCGATGTGGATGGTTCTCTGCTCCGACACGACGCGCTGCTCCTCCGCTTCCGACACCGCGACTCGCCCGCGATGCGTGTTGCTTCGGCCCGCTTGCCCTGCCGCCCGCCACACATGCCCCTCTCGTAACGGGAAGTGACGGGAGTCACGCCACACGACCGGCCGCGACACCCCGCGGACGTCAGACGGCGGCGCGTGCTCGCGCGATCAGTTCCGGCAGTTCCGTCGTCCCTTCCCCCCCGTCGTCCTCGGCCCGGCGCGTCAGCGCGGTGTGCAGCGCTGCCAGGCAGGCTCCGGTCGCCGCCCGGGCCGGAACACGGCGTTGGGGGACCGGCAGCGTCGGTTCCGAGGGCGTCGATGGCGTACCCGGTCTCGCCGAGCAGATCACCGGCATGACGGCGCTCGACCGGCTCGACCGGCTCGGCGACATCGCCGGCGCCCGCTGGGCCACGGCCTGCTGGAGCCGGATGACGACTGGCTGACTGACCCCGAGTACCGCGCCCCTTCTGCGTCGCGCGGCGCGGCTCACCACCCTTGCCGAGGACCGGGCGCCGCGGGAGCGGGTCTTCGTCAAGCCGCCCCTTGGCCAAGTCCGACCTTGCCGGACGGGCTCGCAGGCTCCGCGCCGGTCGGTGGAGTTCACCGCCGAGTACTGGTTGTTCGTCCGCGGCGCCGCGGCCGCCGCCCTGCCCAGCGCGGTGTGCCTGGACACCGGCCGGCTCGCCGACGGCGGCCGGGCGGTCGTCGAGGCCGACATGACCCGCACGCCCACTGCTACGCCGCCGAACCGGACCGCGTCCTCGACGTGGAGCTCTGCGCCGCCGGCCCCGCCGACGAGGTCGCCGAGCACGACGGGCCGTACCCGAGCAGCCCCGGACGCGGGGCCCGCGCCGCGGCCACCGGGCGGCACGTCACACCGGCCGCGCCTCCGACAGCAGCCGTGCGGGCAGGTACTCCGACTCCACGCGTACCTCCCAGCCCCGCCGGCGCGCATGGCACGCCAGCGCCAGCACGTCGAGGTCCAGCAGCGCCGCGGTGGTCTCCCCGCGATCGGACACCGAGTAGTGCGCGCGGTGCGCCTCCAGTGCATCGAGCAGTGCCAGGTTGAAGCTCTCCTCGTCCCCCTCCACGAGCTGGGACAGCAGCACGGCGGGCGGCGCGAAGAACCCCCATTCCCGGGCCTGCTCCATACCCCGCAGCGCCCTGGCGGCGGCGGGCGCCGGATCCACCCCGCGCAGGTAGTCGTGCAGCGCCTCCCGGTACGTCGCGAACGCCGACCCGTCGGCACCGTTCAGCTGCGGCCCCGCCACGACCAGCGGCGCCAGGTCCTCCCGCCGGCCGCTGATCAGGGCCAGCGCCACCGCGGTCTGCCAGTACCCGGGGCCGGCCTTGTCGCCGCGGAAGGCGCCGCAGACCACGTCGATGCCGCCGCACTCGGCCCGCACCTCGGTCCCCTCCTCGGCCAGGGCGGCCCGGAACAGCAGCCCGCCCAGCCGGGAGGCGAACCGGAGCGCCGCGACCTGCCCGTCCGACCCCGCACCGGGGTCCGCGCCGCGCAGCAGGAAGAGCGACTGCTGCCGCTCCATGGCCCGCACCACGTCACGGGCGAGGACCGGCCGGCCCGGCTCGGGCGTCAGGTCCTCCCGGGTGTGCTCCTCGTACCATCCGTCAATGTCCCAGGTGGGCGTCACCGGCCAGGTGGGCCGCTCACACCTCACCGGCCCGGCGGCCAGCACGGCCACGGCGTCCGCCCGGCGGTCCCGGCCGAAGGGACCGACCCGCGGGCCCTCCGGTGCGAAGCCCGTCACCAGGGTCCGCGGCAGGTAGCCGGTCTCCACCGGAACAGCCCACCCCTCCTGCCGGTGGCCCAGCGCCGCCAGGGCCAGCGGTACCAGCGGCAGCAGGCTGCGCGGCGGGGCCGACGGCCCCTGCGCGGCCGGCACGGCCGCCAGCAGGGCGGTCAGCTCCCGGTCGTAGGCCTCCCGGTCACCGCCGACCAGGGCTCGCAGCACCCGCAGCGCCACGGTGTCGGCGTGCTCCCGCAGGGCCCGCCCCGTCTGCCGCTCCCGCGTGGCGATCCGGGCCAGTGCGGCGTCCACGGCCGCGACCTTGGCCTCGCGCGTCGGCGGGAACTCCTGGCCGTCGACATCGAGGTCCCCCTCGACGCAGACCAGGAACCCGGCGACGAGCTCGGCCCCCGGCTGCCCCTCCGCGTCCTTGCGCACGACCTTGCGCGCGAAGTGGAACGCCTCGCCGTCCCGGCCCACCCGGTCCGCGAGGACCGCCAGGCAGTACGCGTCGAGCCAGTCCCCGGTCCCCGCCGTGTCCCAGCCCTCCTTGTCGTCGCCGCGGTCGTACGAGATGCCGAAGTTCACGTAGTCGAGGAACACGTTGAACGGCTCCCACGGGTGGTAGGCCGTGTACCGCACCACGGCGCAGGCCGCCTCGGCCGCGTCCGTCAGGATCGCCCACGCCTCCGCGGAGTCCAGGGCCGGCTCCGTCACGGACAGCGCCGCCAGGTGGTCCAGCATCTCCTGGCTGATCCACTCCCACTCGTACGCGCCTATCGGACCCGCCTTCGACATGGAACGGGTCATCGACCCGATCCGGTTCGTGAAGTCGTCCCGCGCCGCCGCGATCTTCTCCGCGGACACCTGATGACGTTCGATCACCATCTGCTGCATCTCCCCGTCTTGCTCCGTACCGGCGACAGGCTAACCGGGGCCGCCGACAGAGCCGGAAGTCGAGGCTCCGGCGACTGGCCGTACGTGGCCGACCGCGCCGCTCGTTCCGCCGGTCCGGCCCTCCGCATCCGCGGATGTCGCCCGATCGGTCGCTGTTCCGGCCGGGCCGACCGCGCTTGACTCGTTACGGCAGCGGCAGCGGCAGCCGGACGGGACGACGGAGGATGACAGGCGTGAAAACCATGCTGGCCGCGAGGCTGAGCACGTCAGGCGGCGGTTTCGCGGTCGAGGAGGTACCGGTCCCCGCACCCGGACCGGGCCAGGTCCTGGTCCACGTACGGGCCGCGGGCGTCTGCCTGTCGGACGTGCACCTCATCCAGGGCATGCTCAAGGCCGCGCCGCTCACCGGTGACGCGGTGACGCTCGGGCACGAGACCTCCGGGGTGGTCAGCGTCCTCGGCCCCGGCGTCACCGGGCTGAAGGAGGGCGATCACGTCGTGCTCCAGGCCGGCGAGGTCCGCGACGGGGCAGTGTGCACCCGCGGGGTGAACATCGACGGCGGCTGGGCCGAGTACGCCCTGGCCGCCGCAGACGCGGTGGTTCCGCTCCCGCCGCAGATCCCGTTCGAGCAGGCGTGCATCATCCCCGACGCCGTGTCCACCTCCTGGGCCGCGATCACCTCCTCCGCCCAGGTCCGGCCCGCGGAGGCCGTCGCCGTCTGGGGCGTCGGCGGTCTGGGCGCCCACGCGGTCCAGCTGCTGCGCCTGGTGGGGGCCTGCCCCGTGGTCGCCGTGGACCCGCTCGGCTCCGCCCGCGAGCGTGCCCTCCGCCTCGGTGCGGACGCCGCACTCGACCCGGCCGACCCCGACTTCGCGACCGCGCTGCGCGCCGCCGTCGGCCCGAAGGGCGTCGCGGCGGCGTTCGACTTCGCGGGCGTGCCGGCCGCCCGGGACCAGGCCCTGGGGAGCCTGGCCGAAGGCGGGCGGCTGGTGCTGGTGGGCCTCACCGACCAGCCGCTCACGGTCGGGGACAGCGTCTGGTTCTGCCGCTTCCAGCAGCAGGTACGGGGCCACTACGGCTCCCGGCCCGAGGACCTCGTGGACCTGGTCGACCTGGTGGCCAGGCAGCGCCTGGACCTGTCGGGATCGGTCAGCGGGCTCTTCCCCCTGGCCGACGCCGCCCGGGCGGTCGAGGCCTTGGAACGCAAGGAGGGCAGCCCGATCCGGCTGATCCTCACCCCGTGACGGCTCCCGCACCTGCCTGCTCCCGGTCCGCGCGGACCCGGCGGTCAGCGGCCGGGCTCCATCAGGGTGGAGCCGCCCTCGACGACGTCCGCGTCGGGGGCCTTGGCCGAACACTTCGGCAGCTCGGGCCCGCCCTCCGCGGCGGGCGCGGTGAGCCCGATCCGGGTCACACCGCTCGCCCCGGCCGGAACGCGGAAGCTCAGTCCCATGCGCGCGGGTTCCCTGCGGTGCAGATAGCCCTGCCAGTACGGACCGGCGGCGACGATCCTGCCGGTCACCGTCCCGTCCCGCCCGTTGACGCTGAGGCAGTCGACCTTGAAGTCCCCCCAGTTGAAGGAGGGCTTCCCGTCACCCGTGGCGGGCCGGCGGTGCTGGATGCGGACCGCGAGGCAGGTCGGCATCGCCCCGGCCTGTCGATAGGCAGCAGATCCCCGCTGGTGGCCGCCGAGCAGTGGCCCGACCCGTGGTTCGAGCCCTGGGCAGCCCGCCGCGCCGCCGGCTGAGGGCTACGGGCCGTCAGAAGTCGTGCCCCATCGGCCGGACAGGGCCGAGGCGCTCTTGCGGACCCGTTCTACGCTGGAGGCATGGCCACCGATCCCTTGCTGAGACAAGGCCCCGACTCGACGGATCTGGTCCTGCGCGCCGGCCCGACCGGGCCGGTGTGGAACGTGCTGGCCTCGGCGGGGCCGGCGCTGTTCGCTCCGCTCGCCTTTGGCGTGCTGACCCTGCTCGTCGCCTTCGGGATGGCGCTGGCCGGGGCGCGGGCGTCGACCGTGTTCGTGGTGGTGGGGGTGATCGCCGGGCTGGAGTACCTGATCGGCTGGCTGGCGGCGGCCTCTTCCCGGGCCCGGGACATCCTGCGGGTGGAGTTCGCGCCGGCCAGGGTGCCCACGTCCCTGCGGTTGGTCCGGGGCGCCCGGCCGGACGTCTGGCTGCCCGCCAAGACCCTGCGCGAGGTGCGGCTGACACACAAGGTGGTGGAGCCGTACCAGGGCGACTACAAGCCGGCCGCCTCCACGCTCGCGCTGGAACTCGTCCTCCAGGGCTCCCAGGAGCAGCTCGCCCTCCCGTTCGGCGGCGACCCGCAGCGGCTCGCCGACGCGTTGAAGGCCCTGCTCGGCCCGGCCGGGGTCCTGGTGGTACTGCGCACCGAGCGCAGCACGCGCGAACGGCCGCAGCCCAACTCCCGCTGGACCTCTGGTGGTTCGGCATCGGCCAACTCCAGCGGCGGCTGACCCCGGGCGGCCCGTGGCGCTCCCCGGCCGGCCCGAGGCCTGGCGCCCGGCGGGCCGGTCAGAAGTGCGGGTTGAGCAGCGAGCCGATCGTGTGGGTGCCCTGCGCCAGTCCGAATTCGGACGGGTCGACGAGGTACGCGGTCTCCGAACCGGGCTTGTACAGGAGGGAGAACTGCTTGTAGCCACCGTCCCGGGGGCTGAGGCAGTCCTTCCACGTATAGGTGCCCATGGCCAGGTAGAGGTCGCGGGTCGGGTAACGGTACCCGTCGAGGATCTGTGTCCACGTGTAGTTGCCGGAGGCCAGGTACATGCTCCGGCTGGTGCACGCGTCGTCCTGGCCCTGCGTCGGTTTGCCGTCCACCCAGACGCTCCGCGTGTTGAAAGCTATGTCCCCCGCGCTCGCGGGCGACCCCGCCAGCGTGACGACCGCCGTCGCTGCGGCCGCCACGGCCGCGAACTTGCCGAACCTGCCGAACTTTCCAGGCATGAGACGTCTCCCCCTTGATGACGTTGTCGTCGATGGATGTCCAGGCAGTGAGGATTCGCAGGACCCTGTTGGGGCAGGAATCCGGCGGCCTTCACCCGGAGGTGAATCTAGGCGCGGGTGTCACATGGTGGTGTTCGCGGCGTGCCTGGTTCCTGTGCTGTGCGTGCCGTGTGGCGCCCAGACAGGGCACACGACGCTCGGTGGGCGTAATGCCGGCGGGCTGAGCTCGCCTGGACGGGGTGGCCGCCGAGCTCCGCTCGGTCGAGGCCGGTGCGCGCGCTTCAGCAGGGCCCGGCGGATGTGCACCTCATCGGTCGACAAAACGAGCGTCTCCCGGACTGGCGGCTACCGGGCCTCGCCCGCACCAGGAACGTGAACCGCCACGTCGTAGTTGCCGATCAGATCGGCCAGACCACGCGGACTCACGCCCTTCGCGTTCGCTCGCTCGGGATCGCCTCCCGCCGCCGGCAGTACCCTGAGCGTTGCCGGTCAGCGACACCAGTCGCCCGTGAGCAGCGTACGGGCGGGTGGTCGCGGGGGTGCCCAGTGCTCTCTGCCCGTCGGGCGGGCAGCACTACGACACGGACTGCACGCCCGACACCGAACGTGTCCTACGCGCGGAAGGCCTTGCGCAGGCGCTCGCCGAACTCGGCGGGGTGTGTGGTCAGGCCGGTGTGCCCGCCGGGGAAGTGCAGGAGTTCCGTGCCGAGGCGCCCGGCCAGGAGTGCGGCCGGACGGTAGGGCAGTTCACCGCTCGAGTCCTCGCCGCCGGCGAGGACGAGCCGGTCCGACAGCGTCTGCAGACGGTCGACGTCGGGGGAGTAGGACATGAAACCCGGCACGATGCGGCCCACGAAGTACGGCAGGTCGGCCATCGTCCGCTCGACCCGTGCCGCCGCCCGGGGCGGAAGCAGGGCCTCGGCCTCCGGCCCGGTGGTGTCGCCGCCCTTCTTCAGCCCGGCGGCGAACACGGCCATCGCCGGCATGAGCCCCTGGGTACGGAACGTCTCCTGCACGCGGACGAGCAGTGCCCGGTGCTCGGCGACGTCGGGAAGGACCTCCACCAGCGGAGGTTCGTGCGCCACGAGGCGTTCGATGCGATCGGGGCGCGTGGTGAGCAGGTGGACGGCGGCGATGGCACCGGAGCTGGCGGCGAACACCCTGGCGGGTTCGCCGGGCGAGAGCAGGTCCAGTATCCGCAGCGCGTCATCGGCGTGCTCGGCCACCCGCTGCTCGGCCCCGGGGTCGTCCAGGGTGCTGCGGGACATGCCGCGCGGGTCGTAGGTCGCGACGGTGTACTCGGCGGCCAGGTCGTCGGCGACGTCGTCGAAGGCGGCGGCTCCGCCCGTTCCCCCGGGGATCAGGAGCAGGAGCGGGCCCCGGCCGCGGACTTCGTAGTGCAGGGTGGCACCGTTCACGCGCAGGCTGCCGGTGGTCAGGGTGGTCATGCGGAGTCTCCTTCTCGGGACGCGGGCCAGTGCTCCAGGAGGGTGTGCAGGGCGTCGAGGGCGCGGACCCAGGTCTGTTGCGGCGCACGCTCGTGGGCGAAGCCGCCCGCCGCCTCCAGGGCGACGAACCCGTGCAGCGTGCTGCGCAGCAACCGCACGGCGTCGGTCAGATCGGGCTCCGCCAGCCCGTAGCCGCGCAGCATGCCGTAGGTCAGTTCGACCGCACGCCGTGGTCCTGCCGCCCGTGCAGCCAGTTCGGGATCGATCCGGACCCGGACCTGCGTCGCCGTGTAGCGGCCCGGATGCTCGTGGGCGTACTCCCGCCAGGCATTGGCGAACGCGACCAGCGCGTCCTTCCCCGCCCTCCCGGCGGTCGCCTCCGCGATGCGGACCGTCTTCTCCTCCGCCGCCAGCAGCGCGATCCGTCCGCGCAGGTCGTCCAGGCCGCGCACGTGTGCGTAGAGGCTCGCGTCCTTCACTCCGAGCCGCCGCGCCAGCTGCGACATGGTCACCCCGTCGAGGCCGGCCTCGTCCGCCAGTTCGGCACCCGCGATCGTCACCCGCTCCGCAGTCAGCCCGGCCCGCACCATGCATCCTCCCCATTCCTAATACCCCTAGGTTATAGCCTAGGGGTATTAGGAAAGCAATCTGCGTGGCGGCGGCCGATGGACGGGCGTCGTCGACCACCGCCGCACCGTCGACCGCGTACGTGAGGTCCGGGCGTTCGTGCCGGTGGGCGCTGATGAACGAGTTCAGGTCCGGGAGGTCGGGCGTGGAGTCGGAGCCGGTGCCGGGAACAGAGTCGGCGAACCGGAGCCGGAAGCCGGGAGCGATGAGGCCGGCGGCGAGAGTGAGATCGCCGTTCCAGAGCCGCGTCCACCCGTTCAGCAGCGCGATGCCCTCCGCGCGGGGCAGCGCATCCTCTCCGGCCGTGGTGTCGGTGGTGGTCGTCGTACGGGCCATGAGGTCATGCCTTCCTGTCGTCGGTCTGCACCAGCCTCCACGCCTTCGGCGACAACCCCCTGTCGGTGTTTGGGAGTTCGTCGAGGCCGACGAACTCCCAGCCCAGCGTGTCGACCTCGGCGAGGTTCAGCACGCGCGGCGGGACCGTCTCGGCCAGTACCTCGACGTGCCGGATGCGGTCCAGCCGGAAGCCGCGTACGGCGGAGCGCAGCCGGCACCAGCCGATGAGGTACCAGTGGGTCGCCGCCGAGGGAGCCCTGGGGTTCCACGCACCGGTCGGTGGCGGTGCCCTGCGCGTCGGCGTACGACAGGCGCAGCACCCGGCGCGTCGAGAGGGCCTCGCGCAGTGCGTGGGGCACGCCGGAGTGCTGCCGGGGGTGCGCGGCCAGCCGGACCGGGCGGGCCAGTTCGCCAGCGTCTCGTAGTCCCGGGCCGGGCGGCGGGAGTTCATCAGCCACGCGAACGTGCGCTCTGCCACCCAGCGCCTGGGAAGGACCAAGAATTCGGTCATGTCGTCGGTGCGTTTGACGATCTCCAAGGTCAGGGCGAGTGTGCCCCGGGACCAGTCGACGAGGGAGCCGGTGTAGCCGCCGTCGGCCCAGACCAGCGTGATGTCACGGTGCAGACGCCGAAGCCGCCCCAGCGATCCCGTCGCGGCTTCCCGGTCGCCGGTGTTCGCCGCGGTGACCGCGACAGCCAGGAGCAGGCCGAGCGTGTCGGTCACGATGTGCCGTTTCGGGCCTGGCACCTTCTTCCCGCCGTCGTAGCCGCGTGAAGCGGCCGGCACGGTCGCTGCGGCCCGCACCGACTGCGCGTCGATGATCCCCGCCGTGGGCTCCGCCTCGCGGCCTTAGCGTTCCCGGACCTTCCCGCGCAGCCGGTCGTGGAACTCGGTGATCGGTCCGTGCTCGCGCCAGCGGCGGAAGAAGGCATAGACCCGGCCCCAGGCAGGGAAGTCCGAGGGCATCGCCCGCCAGGAGATCCCGCCCGCGACCAGGTAACGAACCGCGTCCAGCAGCTGACGGTGGCAGGTAGCCCTCGGGACGTCCGCCCCGCCTGTTCAGCCAGGCCGGCACCGGCAGCAACGGACGCACAGCCGCCCACTCCGCGTCCGTCATGTCCGACGGATACCGCCGCACCCGATCGGGATGATCGACCGCATTCCCGTACACGTGCGCGAGGCAATCACACGATCGTGTAGTCGAGTTGAACCGGACGGGCTCGGACACGTGCAACAAGGACACCAGGGCCTCCTGGCGCTGCTCGGTCAGACTCGCATCCGGAGCTACCCAAAGGCCCTGCCGTCATACGCGTACAACGGGAAGATCACGCGTGCGGGAAGTCCGTTCGAACCGCACATTCCTTGATCGGTTGAGATACGGCTTCTCAGTACTCGCGGATCCTTGACCACCACCAGCCGCCCACCGTGAAGGCGTTCACCGGCCCAGGATTTGGCAGAGTGCGACGCTCGAACTCATCGTCGATACGAGCAATCAGCCGACCGAGATCGGTCCGGGCGCCGCGAGGGAGGTGAAGCAGGACCTCTTCCAGATCATCGCGGGCATACTCCACCTCCAGCCCGGGCTGCCAGACCTGGGACGCGTTCAGATAACGGCCGGGCTGTCCAAACGCCCACTCGAAACGGGCGAGCGCGTCAGCAACTACGCCAGGCCACATCCGCTCATCTTCGACGCGGTGGACAGCTGCACGAGTCCTCGCGGAAACGCCCTGGATCCGCGGCACTGCAATGTGTCTGCGAGGCCGCCACCGCTCAGCGCGGACGGCCTTCGGGCGCCTACGCGGCATCGCCCTTTCTGATCAGCATGCCGTCATCCTGTCACGAACGGGGCGGGCTCCGCACACACGATCGAGCCCCCCGCCACTCGGGGTGCTCTTACTTCTCACCAACATTCACGCGCTCTCCGAGCAACGCGTGATGCCCAAACCCATCGACAAGTGCTCTCGGTTGAAACCTACGCAGCCAACGACGTGGAACTGGTCGGCAGGCCGCTGGACGGGCTGCTGCTCGACGTCACCGGTTGGCACCCGCAGGAGATCGTGGACGGGGCGCTGCCGATGTCCGATCACGGCGGATTCGGTCCCGGCGGCCGGTGCGACTACGAGCCGGCCGAACCGAGCCCCGGCGACGTGGGCCCGTTCGTGTGGCGGGACGACGTCCCGTAGCCGCGGCCGGCCCTCCGGGCCCGGTGGTAGACCTGTGAACCGGGCCCCCTGGCGACCGCCCCCGGTCACTCTGGCAGTCGTCGAAGGCGGCCCGGCGCCACGGGCGAACGGGTGACTTGGACGTAGAGGCCGGGATGGGCGACGGGGCTTTGCGGGGCACGCCCTCGCCTTCAGGCCCGGGTGGCGGTGTGGATGGTCGTGCTGCCCGAGGTCTCGACGTGGCGGATGGTGAGGGTGTTCTTCGCGTAACCGACCGTCAGCCGCTCGCCGTCGCCGGTGCCGGCCGTCTCCGGGGGCTGCCAGGGCAGGGTCAGGTCGAAGCCGTCGCTCACTTTGCCGGGTACGTCGTGGGCGGAGGCCGCACCCTTGGCACCCGTCTTGGGGCCCTCGTTGACCTGCATCATCAGACGGTCGCGGCGGAAGACGAAGCCCCCCTTCCAGGTGCCGGCCCCACCGTCCCATTCGATGGTCCAGCTCCCGTTCGCCTCCTCGTGGCCCTGCACGGTCGCCCTGCCCGTGAGGGTCTGGCCGCCGGGCATGGTGGTCCGGACGTTCCAGGTGCCCGTGAGGAAGGCCTCCACGGAACGCTCGATCACGCCCTGCCCACCGGGGGTCTTGGAAGGTGCGGACGAGGTGGGGGGAGTGGAGCCGGAGACGGCTGTCGAGGGCACGTCGGCCGAGGGCGGGGCGACGGAGGGCTGTGCCGACGTCTTGTCCTTGCCCGTACACGCCGCCAGGAACGCCGCGCCGGCCCCGATCGCGAGGTATCGCAGGGCGGTGCGCCGACCGACGATCCGCGCGGCCGTACGCATGGTGCGAATGGTCATTTCATCCCCCGTGTAGCCCAGTTGGAAAGCCGGAGCGAGTCTACGTAGGGCTACGTGTGCGAGTGGAGACGGCCGGGCCCCTGCCGGAGCCCCCGGCCAGGACGGCGCCGTCATTCTGCTCGGGGGACTGCCGTGAGCCCTGGACGACCTCACCGCCGCCGAGATGGTCACCCACGGCGTCATCGCCCGCTCGGGTCTGACCGGCGGGCTGCGGGTGTCAGGCGCCCTAGCGGGCGGAGTTCACCCGGGCACCGTCACCAGGGCGGGGCGGTAGCCGGCTGACCGCGGCCGCGCGCCCAGCCGCAGGCCCCGTCCCCCGGACGGGACCTCTGTCACAGGCCCCCGCCGCATCCGCCGCATCCGCCACCGCACCCGGCTCCGCATCCGCCGGGGCCGTACCCCCCGTCGCTGCCGCCACCGCCACCGCCACCGCCACTGCCGGATGAGCCGCCGAACATCAGGCAGCCGGAGAGGAACGTGATCGCCGTGGGAACGCAGCCGCCGATCAGCAGTATGTTGCCGCCCCCGCCGAGAACGTCCCGGGCGTGCTGCATCTGCGGATTGAACCAGATCCCTGCGAGCGTGAGCCACGTGCCCAGACACAGCACCGTGCAGCACGCCACCCACACCCCGAAGCGAGTCATGTACCGGTTCGTGCCCGTTCGCCTGGCCAGGAACACCAGGTTCCGTGCGCTGTCGGTGCGCCCGTGCGGGTGTTCTCCGTGTCTTCCGTCGGCAGCCCGTCTGCGCTCTCTCGGTTTCGTGTCGGTGAGGCGGTTGACAGTGGCGATTCTCTTTGGTGATGGACCGAGGCACACAGGGTTCTGGTCTGCTGTGTTCTTTCGCTGTCACGGAAGCGAGAGAACAGGGCCTGTTCACTGTCATCGGGTGAGAGGTGCTCAGGTCATGCACTGACATGAAAGCGAGAGGTCTCAGGTCCCGCACCTCCCCGCTCCACCCACCGAGCGAGGGCCGCCAGACCCCGCATCTGTGCCTGCCGGGGTCAGCCCGTTGCCCCGGGCAGGGCCGTGAAGGTCGCGCTGGCTGAGCGCGAGGACACCGCCCCCTCCACCGCGAGTTCTCCGTCGATGGAGATCGTGCACTGGAGCCAGCCGTCGGGATGTTCGGGGTTGGACGTGGTGATCGTGAGCATGGGCATCGCGTCGATGCCCGACATCACGACGTCCTGCTTCCACGGCGCGACGCCGGCCTTGACCTGCTTCTCCTCTCCTTTGAGAGGGTCGCCGACGGCATAGACCACCTCGAAGGAGCCGGTGCCGGTCACCTCGTAGGTGACCTTGGTCCCGCGTTTGCGTCGGAAGGGGAGGAACTTGCTGTTCATGTGCGGCCTCTGCGAAAGCGGACAAGGCGGAACTCTCGTTCATCCTCGCATGTGCTGCCGGGGCGCCCGCGGAGTTACTGGGCACCGAACCACTCGAAGAGGCGGCCCCCGGCGCTCAAGGAGATCCACTGCGGCTCCTGATGATTGCGCACAGGCTTGGCCAGGGCCGCTCGGCCCCGTTGCTCCAGAGAGTTGCCCGGCCGGCCTGTGCGAGTGCCTCTGCCGCAGGCTCGACGGAAATCGTGTTGGCCGGAGCAGAACTGTTTGTCAGGATCATCCACATGACACCTGATTTCAGTGACCTCGCCGGTCTTTCTCGCCTCGGCCCTCCCCTCGACGCCCGCGGCCTGTTCGCCCCCGAGCAGGCCGCTCTCATGGCGACCCTGCGCGGACTGACGCCCGCCGACTGGAACGCGGAGGCGGTCCCCGGGTGGACGGTGCGGGACCTCGCCGCCCACCTCCTGGGTGACTTCTACGGACGACTGAGCCGCGACCGCGACGACCACCGGGACGGGCCCGTACCGAAGCCCGGCGAGGCGCTGGAGGCGTTCATCCACCGGATCAACCACGAATGGGTCGAGACCCACGGCAGGGTCAGCCCGGCCCTGCTCACCGACGCACTCGACCGGGCCGGTACCCAGCTCGCGCAGTACTTCGCCGGTGTCGACCTCCAAGCCCCTGCGCTGGGGGTGTCCTGGGCAGGCGTGGACCCGGCCCCGACATGGCTGGACTGCGCCCGGGACCTCACCGAGTTCTGGACCCACCGCCAGCAGATCCGTCACGCCGCCGGCCAGAAGACAGACACCGACCCACAGATCCTCGCAGTGGTGCTGGACACCTTCATGCGGGCCCTGCCCCACACCCTCCGGCAGGTCCACGCCCCGGCCGGGACGCAGGTCCGCATCGACATCGACGGCCCGGCCGGCGGTACGTGGACCGTCACCGCCGACGGGGACGGCTGGTCCCTCGCCCACCCGCCGAAGGCGCACCCGGCGGCCCGTCTGTGCCTGGACGCGGAGACCGCGTGGCGCCTGTGCACCAGGGGCATCACCCCGGACACGGCCATCGCCGCCGCCCGCATCGACGGGGACCGCAACCTGGCCGAGGCCGCCTGCCAGATCGTGTCCATCGTCCACTGACCCCGCCACTGACCCCGCGTTCGCCCCCGGCACCCGCCCGCCGACGCGAACCCCACGCGTCCTGGAAGCCGCGATGCCCACATCACCCGAGCCCGCGCCGCGCCGGTCCGAGGGCGCTGCTGATCACCGGCACGTTCGGAGCAGGGAAGACCGCGACGGCCGACCTCCTGGGAGACCTGCTCGCAGACGCCGGCATCCTTCACGCCGTCGTCGACCTCGACCGCCTGCGCCAGGCATGGCCGGCCCCGCCGGTGATCCGTTCCACCACCGGCTCCTCCTGGACAACCTGCGCGCCGTAAGCGCCAACCACCGGACCGCAGGGGCCGGACACTTGGTGCCAGCGGGCCTCGTGGAAAACGCGGCCCGGCGCGACGGCTACCTGGAGGCCCTGGGCGTACCACCGCCTGACCACGCACCCTCCGGCCGTTCGCGACAGGCTCCGCCGTCGGCACGAGGCCGATCACGACCTCGCCTCGCTGCCCTGGCACCTGGAACGGGCCAAGCGGCTCGACCTGATCCTCGACGAGGCCGACATCGCCGACTTCACCGTGGACACCACCTCCACGGCCCCTCCCGACACGGATGCCGCAGTCGCACGTGCCACAGGATGCCTTTGCAGGGGAGTACACCTCACCCACACAGCCAATGCGTCGTCAGCCGGGGGGGTGCCCCTATGGGTTTGGTCAAGCTGATGGGGCGGGTTGGGGTTCGTAGAAGGTGCCGTCGCGGAGCATCGCGAAGAGCACGTCGG
>NZ_JBNNPF010000076.1:0-28383 GCF_050275515.1 Streptomyces sp. NPDC004126
CGTTCCTTTTGGGGGTTTCCCGGCAGTCTTTCGGCATTCCGGGGCGGGACGGCCTGTCAAGGGTCGCCGAAGGCGATCGCGAAGCGACGCGACCGGAGGGAGCGCCCTTGACAGGGCGGCCCGACACGGAAGGACGATGGGACTGACGGGAAACCCCCAAACCCTCCCTGCTCCCGCCCAGGGGGATGTCGCCCAATAGCCCCCGCCCCGTCCCCGGAGGGGCGGGGCGGGGGCCGGCCGTCAGGCTCCGGCGGCTGCGGCCGCGTCGGCGGACTGGGCCTTCAGGGCGCGTTCCACGCCTGCGCGGGACTCCGAGACCAGGCGGCGCAGGGCGGCGTTCGGGTCGGCCGAGGCCAGCCACGCGTCCGTCGCGTCCAGGGTCGCCTGCGACACCTGGAGGGACGGGTACAGGCCCACCGCGATCTGCTGCGCGATCTCGTGGCTGCGGCTCTCCCAGATGTCCTTGACCACCGCGAAGTACTTCTCCGCGTACGGCGCGAGCAGCTCGCGCTGGTCGGTCTGGACGAAGCCGCCGATCACGGCCTCCTGCACCGCGTTCGGCAGGTCGGCGGACTCCACCACCGACGCCCAGGCCTCCGCCTTGGCCTCGGCCGTCGGCCGCGCGGCCCGCGCCGTCGCCGCGTGGCGCTCGCCGGCGGCCGTCGCGTCCCGCTCCAGCTCGGCGGCGATGGCCGCCTCGTCGGCGAGGCCCGTGGCCGCCAGGCGCTCCAGGAACGCCCAGCGCAGCTCCGTGTCCACGACCAGGCCCTCGATCTCGGCCGAGCCGTCGAGCAGCGCCGCCAGGTAGGTCAGCTGCCCCTCGGTACGGGCCGTCGCCGCGAAGGCGCGCGCCCACGCCAGCTGGTGGTCGCTGCCCGGCTGGGCGCCGCGCAGGTGCTCCAGCGTGGCCTCGGTCCAGACGGCCAGGCCCTGGTCCCGCCACGCCGGGTCGGCGTACAGGTCGACGGCCAGCTTCACCTGGCGGTGCAGGGACTGCACCACGCCGATGTCGGACTCCTTGCCGATGCCCGACAGGACCAGCGACAGGTAGTCGCGCGTGGCGAGCTCGCCGTCACGCGTCATGTCCCACGCCGAGGCCCAGCACAGCGCCCGCGGCAGCGACTCGGTGAAGTCGCCCAGGTGCGCGGTGACGTTCGCCAGCGAGACCTCGTCCAGCCGCACCTTCGCGTACGACAGGTCGTCGTCGTTGAGCAGCACGACCGCCGGACGGGCGCGCCCCGCCAGCTCCGGTACGGCCGTCAGGTCGCCGTCGATGTCCAGCTCGATCCGGTCCTTGCGGACGAGCTTGCCGCCCTCCAGGTCGTACAGGCCGACCGCGATGCGGTGCGGGCGCAGCACCGGCTCGCCCTTGGCGCCGGCCGGGAGCGCCGGGGCCTCCTGGCGGACGGCGAAGGAGGTGATGCGGCCCTCGGCGTCCGTCTCGATCTCGGGCCGCAGCACGTTGATGCCGGCCGTCTCCAGCCACGCCTTCGACCAGGCGGTCAGGTCGCGGCCGGAGGTCTCCTCCAGCGCGCCCAGCAGGTCCGACAGGCGCGTGTTGCCGAAGGCGTGCGCCTTGAAGTACGCCTGCACGCCCTTGAAGAAGGCGTCCATGCCCACGTACGCGACGAGCTGCTTGAGCACCGAGGCGCCCTTGGCGTACGTGATGCCGTCGAAGTTGACCAGGACGTCGTCCAGGTCGCGGATGTCGGCCATGATCGGGTGGGTGGACGGCAGCTGGTCCTGCCGGTAGGCCCAGGTCTTCATGGAGTTCGCGAACGTGGTCCACGCGTGCGGCCACTTCGAGCCCTCGGCGTAGGCCTGGCAGGCGATCGAGGTGTAGGTGGCGAACGACTCGTTCAGCCACAGGTCGTTCCACCACTCCATGGTGACGAGGTCGCCGAACCACATGTGGGCGAGCTCGTGCAGGATGGTCTCGGCGCGCACCTCGTACGCCGCGTCCGTCACCTTCGAGCGGAAGACGTACTGGTCGCGGATGGTGACCGCACCGGCGTTCTCCATCGCGCCCGCGTTGAACTCCGGCACGAAGAGCTGGTCGTACTTCGCGAAGGGGTAGTCGTAGGCGAACTTCTCCTGGAACCAGTCGAAGCCCTGCCGCGTGACGTCGAAGATCGCGTCGGCGTCGAGGAACTCGGCGAGCGAGGGGCGGCAGTAGATGCCGAGCGGCACGGACTGCCCGTCCGGGCCCTCGTACGAGCTGTGCACGGCGTGGTACGGGCCGACGATCAGCGCGGTGATGTACGAGGAGATCCGCGGGGTCGGCTCGAAGGCCCACACCCGGTCCTTGGGCTCCGGCGTCGGGGAGTTCGAGATGACCGTCCAGCCCTCGGGGGCCGTCACGGTGAACTGGAACGTCGCCTTCAGGTCGGGCTGCTCGAAGCTGGCGAAGACGCGCCGCGCGTCCGGCACCTCGAACTGGGTGTACAGGTACGCCTGCTGGTCGACCGGGTCGACGAAGCGGTGCAGGCCCTCGCCGGTGTTGGTGTAGGCGCAGTCCGCGACGACGCGGAGTTCGTTGGCCCCGGCGGCGAGGTGGTCCAGGGCGATCCGCGAGTCGCGGAAGACGGCGGCCACGTCCAGCGACTTGCCGTTCAGGACGACCTCGTGGACGGCCGGCGCGACCAGGTCGATGAAGGTCCCGGCGCCTGCCTCGGCCGACTGGAAGCGCACGGTGGTCACGGACGGGTAGGTGCCGCCCTCCTGCGCGCCGCTGAGATCGAGTTCGATCTCGTACGAGTCGACGGTGAGCAGCTTCGCCCGCTGCTGAGCCTCTTCACGGGTGAGATTCGTGCCAGGCACGCGTTCATCTCCTTTGATGGTGACGTTGCCCCGCCATCCTTCCACGCGGGCCGGGCTGCCGGGCGGGACTAACCCAGAGGCGAACACGAGGTCCGATTCCTGCCAGACCCGGCCGGGCCGCCCGCGCACCCTGGATCCATGACCACCACCACGACGGACACGACGCACACGACGTACGCGGCGTACACGGCCCTGCCCATCCCGCCCGCCGCCCTCACCGCCCTGCGGGCGCGGGACGACGCGGGCCGGCCCTGCCTGCCGTACGAGGATCCGGAGGGCGGCGCGCCGCTGCGCTGCTGTCTGCGCCGCAGCCGGCCGGGGGAGCGGATCGCCCTCGTCTCGTACGCCCCGCTGCGCCGCTGGGCGGCGGCCACGGGGGCCGATCCGGGTGCGTACGACGAGCAGGGCCCGGTCTTCGTGCACGGCGCCGAGTGCGGCGGACCCTCCGCGGGAGCCGGCCACCCCTTCGCGAACGCCGGGGCCCTGCGCACGGTGCGCCGCTACGACGCGGGCGGGCGCATCCTCGGCGGCCGCGTCCTCGCACTGCCCGGTGCCGGTGCCGGTGCCGGTGCCGAAGCCGGTGCCGAAGCCGGTGCCGAAGCCGGTTCCGAGGCCGTCGAGCAGGCGCTGGCGGAGGCCTTCGCCGACCCGCTCACCGCCCTCGTCCACGTCCGCGCGGCCGAGTACGGCTGCTTCCTCTTCGAGGTCCGCAGGCCCTGACACGCGGGAGGGGCGGTGCCGTACCGGCACCGCCCCTCCCGTCGAACCGGTGGCGTCAGCCGCGCAGCTCCTCCGCGACCAGCTCCGCGATCTGGACGGCGTTCAGCGCGGCGCCCTTGCGGAGGTTGTCGCTGGAGAGGAAGAGCGCGAGGCCGTTGTCGACGGTCTCGTCCACGCGGATGCGGCCCACGTACGAGGCGTCCTTGCCGGCGGCCTGGAGGGGGGTCGGGATCTCGGACAGCTCGACGCCCGGGGCGTCCCCCAGCAGCTCGTAGGCGCGCTCGACGCTGATCGGACGCTCGAAGCGGGCGTTGACCTGGAGCGAGTGGCCGGAGAAGACGGGGACGCGCACGCAGGTGCCGGAGACCTTGAGGCCGGGGATCTCCAGGATCTTGCGGGACTCGTTGCGGAGCTTCTGCTCCTCGTCGGTCTCGAAGGAGCCGTCGTCGACGATGGCGCCGGCCAGCGGCAGCACGTTGAAGGCGATGGAGCGCTTGTAGACGCCCGGCTCGGGGAACTCGACGGCCTCGCCGTCGTGGACCAGCTTGGTCGCGTCGGCGGCCACGGCCATGACCTGGCCGTCGAGCTCGGCGACGCCGGCCAGGCCGGAGCCGGAGACGGCCTGGTAGGTGGTGGCGATCAGGGCGGTGAGCCCCGCCTCGTCGTGCAGCGGGCGCAGCACGGGCATGGCGGCCATGGTGGTGCAGTTCGGGTTCGCGATGATGCCCTTGGGGCGGTTCTTGATCGCGTGCGGGTTGACCTCGGAGACCACGAGGGGGACCTCGGGGTCCTTGCGCCACGCGGAGGAGTTGTCGATCACGACGGCACCCTGGGAGGCGACCTTCTCGGCGAGGGCCTTGGAGGTGGCGCCGCCCGCGGAGAAGAGCACGATGTCCAGGCCGGAGTAGTCGGCCGTGGAGGCGTCCTCGATGGTGATCTCCTGGCCCTGCCAGTCGATGGTGGAGCCGGCGGAACGGGCCGAGGCGAACAGCCGCAGCTCGTCCACCGGGAACTTCCGTTCGGCGAGGATGCCGCGCATGACTCCGCCGACCTGTCCGGTGGCTCCGACGATTCCGACCCTCACGGTGACTCCTTTTGGTACGTGGACGCGGGCGCGCGTGAAGCCATCATGCGTTCGACCCCACGAGGCTTGTCCAATCCATTGTCCGAGGTGCGGACAGTGTCGGGTCCATGAACCCCGGTGACGAGTCCGTGACGGCCGTGTTTCAGCACCCCCGAAGGTCCGTTTTGCCTGGTCAGGGGCGGTTAGCTTCCGTTCAGCCGTGATCGTTATCCGGACGCGGCGCACCAGAAGCCGATACACCCGCACCCCGGGGGGACAGCACCATGCCGAACATCCACCGCCACCGCCGGTCCATACCGGCCCTCGCCGCCCTCGCGGCGGCCGCCGTCGCCGCTCCCGTGCTGCTGGCGGCCACCCCGGCCAGCGCCCATCCGCGCGAGGGGAAGCTGGCCCAGGAGCTGGTGGAGGAGGTCACCGCGCGCGGGGCCTACCGCCACCTGGCGAAGTTCCAGCAGATCGCCGACGCCAACGGCGGCAACCGGGCCGCGGGCACCCCCGGCCACGCCGCCTCGGCCGCCTACGTCCACGACATCCTGAAGAAGGCCGGGTACGACGTCTCGTACCAGGACTTCGACATCTACGAGGCGCACACGAAGACGGAGAAGACCACCGTCCTCGGCGACCAGCCGCGCGAGCTGGCCACGGCGGCCTTCACCTTCACCAAGTCCACCCCGGCCGGCGGCCTGGCCGCCCCGCTCGCCCTCGCGCGGGTCGACGAGACCCCGGGCTGCACCGCCGACGACTACGCCTCCGGCACCTTCACGGGGAAGATCGCACTGGTCAAGCGGGGTGCGTGCACCTTCGTGGAGAAGCAGCGGGCCGCCGCCGCGGCGGGCGCGGTCGGCGTGATCGTCTACAACCACAGCGGCACCACCCCGGTCCGCGGCGGGTTCTCCTCCCCGGCCGAGGGGGTCATCCCGAGCGCGGGCATCACCCTGGCCGACGGCGAGGCGCTGGCCGCGGCCGCCGCCAAGGGCGAGGTGAAGGTGCGCCTGGACCTGGACCAGGAGCACGTGAAGAAGACCACCCGCAACGTGATCGCCGAGACGCGCGGCGGCCGCGCCGACCGCGTGGTGGCGGTCGGCTCGCACCTGGACTCGGTCCCCGAGGGCCCCGGCATCAACGACAACGGCTCCGGCTCGGCCGGCCTCCTGGAGGTGGCCCTCAAGCTCGCCGACGAGGGCGCCAACAAGAAGAACAAGGGGCCCGCCAACAAGGTGCGCTTCGCCTGGTGGTCGGCGGAGGAGCTGGGCCTGCTGGGCTCCGAGCACTACGTGGCGCAGCTGTCCGAGAAGCAGAAGAAGGACATCGCGCTCTACCTGAACTTCGACATGATCGCCTCGCCGAACCCGGCGCAGTTCGTCTACGACGGCGACGACTCGGACAAGACCGGCGCGGGTGCCGGCCCGGCGGGCTCGGCGCAGATCGAGGCGCTGATCAACGGCTTCCTGGACAAGAAGGGCAAGCCGCACGAGGGCAGTGACTTCGACGGCCGCTCCGACTACGGCCCGTTCATCGAGAACGGCATCCCGGCGGGCGGCACCTTCACCGGCGCCGAGGGCATCAAGACCGCCGAGCAGGCCAAGCGCTACGGCGGCACGGCCGGGGCGGCGTACGACCCGAACTACCACGGGGCGGGCGACAACCTGAAGAACATCGACCTCAAGGCGTTCGACACCAACCTGGACGTCATCGCCCACGCGGTCGGCACGTACGCGGAGTCCCTGCGGACGCTGGGCAAGTAAGGGGGCGCGAGGGCACGAGGGGGGAAGCCGAGGGGGGAAGCCGAAGGGGCGGTGCTCGACCGAGCACCGCCCCTCCGTCATGCGTTCACGCGTTCACGCGTCCAGCGGGTCACGCCGTTACGGGATGACCTTGTCGATCTGCACGCTGCCGGTGCCGGCGGCGGTGCCGCGGGCGTTGAGCAGCTGGACCTGGCCGAAGAACTGACGGCCCTCGGGGGCCGCGCCCGTCACCAGGACGTTCGCCGAGACCTGCGCGGAGGCGCCGGTGGCGAGGTTGACCGCGGCGGCCTCGTCGACCTGGACGGAGCCCAGGGCGGCGGAGAAGAACACGTCGCGGTAGTCGTATGTGGTGGTGCCGGCCGGGATCGCGTAGCCGATCACCTTGATGGTGTAGGTACCGGCGGCGGGCTTGACCAGGCTGACGGACTCGTCGGAGTCGCCGTCGGCGGAGGAGCCGACCTTGACGCCGTCCTTGTAGACCTCGAGGTCGAGGTCGGCGGCGGTGTCCGAGGGCTTGTTGATCGCGACGTCGAGGCGGGCGGCGCCCTCACCGACGGTGACCTCGGTGGTCTTGGTCTCGCCGGCGGCGATGGTCGGCTTGTCGACCTTCGCGGAGCCGAGCGGGCCGCCGCGCAGCTTGCCGCCGGTGATGGCGGCGGCGTCGTTCTTCACGGTCCACTGGACCGGCGCCGGGGTGCCCTGCTTGACCTCGGGCAGGACCTTGACGGCCGGGTCGAAGCCCGCGCCGAGGACGGAGACGTCCAGCTTGAACGGGTTGTCGAGCAGCGGCGACGTACGGCGCGACTCGACCTCGATCTCCCAGACGCCCGGCTGCGGGTTCTCGTACGAGCGCAGGTCGGGGCGGCACTGGTTGGCCGGGTTGTCGTAGTTCGGGTAGCACTGGGTGGTCGCGCTGTCCTCGACGCCCGTGCCGTACGGGTGGATCGAGATGAAGCGCGTCTGGCTGCCCGCCGCGAGCCCGCCGAGGGCGACCTCAAGGGTCTTGGCGCCCTGCGGGACGGTCACGAAGTACGACTTGTGGCTGTTGCGCTGCACAGTGGACTTGTCCGACAGCGTGAAGGACGGCTTCGCCAGCGGGGTGGAGGCGACGACCGTGGCCAGGATCTGCTTGTCGACGCCCTCGGTGGTGGGGTCGTCGAGCTGCAGGATGCCGCTGTGGACGCCGGCCGACTTGACGTTGGCCTCGACCTTGATGGTGACCGGCTTGTTCAGCGGCAGGGTGACGTAGTCGTAGCCGCCACCACCGACGACCTTGAAGGTGCCGTCGTTGTTGCGCCAGCTGATGTTGTGCCGGGTGCCGTACTTGACGCCGGTGGTGCGGGTGACGACGACGTCGTAGACCTTCTTCTGGCCGACCTTCAGGCCGCCTTCGCGGTCGTAGAGGCCGGTGCCGAAGCCCGGGGTCTTCAGGAACTGGTCGAGCGCGGTGTCGACGGGGGCCTTGACCGTGAACTCGTTGGCCTTGGCGCCGCGCTGGATGGACTCCCACGCCTTGGGGATGTCGATGAGACCGGCGCCCTGTGCGTGGGCCGGAACGTCGTCGATCTTCTTGGCGGTGCTGGTCAGCGCCACGCGCAGGTTGGCCGGGGGCAGGGCGATCTTCGCCTGCTTGGCGGCCGAGATCAGCAGGGCGCTGGCGCCCGCGGCCTGCGGCGAGGACATCGAGGTGCCCTGGAGCATGCCGTAGCCGGCCGGGAGGTTGTAGCCGGCCTCCTTCACGGGCGCGCCGGGCAGCCAGGTCTGGATGGTGTTGATGGCCGCGCCGGGGGCGGTGATGGTCGGCGTGAACCCGCCGTCCTCACGCGGACCGCGCGAGGAGAAGGGGAACATGTTGTACTTCTTGGTCACGCCGGAGCCGTAGTTGGCGGCCCAGGTCTCCTTGGAGACCGCGGCACCCACGGAGATGACCTTGTCGGCGAGGCCGGGGTCGCCGATGGTGTTGACGCCCGGACCCTCGTTGCCCGCCGAGATGACGAGCTGGACGCCGTAGGTGTCGATGAGGTTCTTGTAGAGCTCGGAGCGGGCGTTGTTGCCGTCGTTGAGCGCCGGCAGGCCGCCGATCGACATGTTGACGATGTCGACGCCGCGGTTGACGACGAGGTCGATCATGCCCTCGGTCAGCGCGACGTTGGTGCAGCCGCCGGACCAGGAGCAGGCGCGGGAGGAGACGAGCTTCGCGCCCGGCGCCTGGCCGTTCATCTGGCCGCCGAACAGGCCGTTGGCCGCGGTGATGCCGGCGACGTGCGAGCCGTGCTCGGACTCGATGATGCCGATGTTGACGAAGTCGGCCTTCTTGCCGACCCAGTCGCCACCGAGCGGGTCCATCTTGACGTCCTTGCGGATCTCGATGGTGAAGGGGATCCGCTCCGCGACCTCGGTCGCCGGGTTGTCCGTGCCGAACCAGCCGATCTGGTAGCCGTCCTTGTACGGCTTCATCGGCTCGTTGTTGGTGAAGTCGCCGTCCTGGTCGGTGTCGACGCGGACGGTTCCGGCGGCCGCGTCGTAGAGCATGCCGAACCGGTCGGTGGTGTCCCCGTCCCGGTTGACGTCGCCCTTCATGTCGCCGTTGGCGGTGATCGACTCGCTGAAGCGGCTCCACTGGAAGTTGCCCTCGGGGGCCTTCCAGCTCTGGCCGCCGGCGGTGAAGGAGCCGCCCGTGGCGGTGACGGGGGTGATCTGGGCGCGCCAGGTCCCGTCGTTGTCCGTGATCGGGTCGGTCGCGGTCACCCAGTCGACGATCTTGCGCTCGCCGGTGGTGGTCTTCTGCAGCGCGGGGTGGCTGACGTCGACGCCCGAGTCCATGATGCCGATGGTCACGCCACGGCCGTCGGCCTGCGGGTTCTTCTTGACGAAGTCCACGGAGCCGGTCTCGAACGAGGGGTTGTACGGGTTCTTGGCCGGGGTGTTCTTGTCCGGCGCCGGGTAGGACTCGGCGGCGGTCTTCTTGGCCGAACCGTCCTTGCTCGCCTCGGGGCGCGGGTCCGGGAGCCGGATCTCGTGCCGCAGGTCCATGCCGTGCACGGACTCCAGCTTGGCGGCCGCCTTCAGCGCGGCCTCCGCCTTGTCGGTCGGCAGGGTGGCGCGTACGTAGCCGAGCTTGTCGTACGTCTGGCCGATCGAGGCGCCCTGGACGGCGTCCAGCTGGTCGGCGACCTGCTTGGTCTGGCCGGGGGCGGTCGCGACCATGACGGTGACGGTCGCGTCACCCTTGGCCTTGGCCTCCTGGAGCAGTTCGGCGTCGGCCGAACCGAGCTTCTGGTCCGCGGACTTGACCGGGGCGGTCGTCCACGGGTCGTCGCCGGCCGCCGCGAAGGCGGGCACCGCGCCGGTGGCGCAGAGGGCGGCCACCAGGCCCGCGGCCGCCGCGACGCGGGCCGCGCGCCTGGCGCCGGGTATGGCCCCGGTGGTGGAGCTGGGGGAGTCGAGGGTCATCAGCATCCCTGGCTAAGTGAAAGATACGGTCCGGAATTCGGTGCCGGATGACCGGTCAGCTTTGCCTAAGTGACAGCTGTTTGGGGAGTGTTGTCATTGACCGAGACCTGACATGGCGGGTTTCCGTCAGCGCGGAGTGCCCGCCAGTGAGGACATGCCGGGGCAAGCCGGGGCGACTTGTAGTGCCCGGTGAGTCTATTTATCGACTTTCCGACCGTCTTACGCGGAAGGATCGGCCTTCCGTCTCACGGCCGGTGTGACAGATTCCGACCGTTCAGCGCTCGCGCGTGCGCGCGTAGTGGCGCGAGGCCTTGGCGCGGTTGCCGCAGACGGCCATGGAGCACCAGCGCCGGGTGCCGTTGCGCGAGGTGTCGTGGAAGTGCAGGACGCAGGTCTCCGAGGCGCACTTGCGGATCCGGTCGGGAGCGGTGGCCAGCAGGCCGAGGTAGTCGCGGGCCGCCGTCCAGGCCGGGCCCCAGGAGGGGTCGGCGAACTCGGGGCGCTCGCCGGGGCCTTCGGCGGTGAGGGTGGCCCGGATCCGGCCGTGCTCCAGTACGGAGTCCACCAGGGAGCGCGCGCCCTCGTCCGCCGGGTCCGCGACCGCGCGGGCGATGGCCTCGCGCGCGGTCAGCAGGTGGACCAGGGTCGACTTGTCGGCGCGGAAGCGGTCGGCCAGGCCGGCGCTCTCCAGCCAGAGGCCCAGGCCCTCCAGGCGGCTCAGCCCGAAGGCCCCCGCGAAGAGGTCGGCGATCTCGCCCTCCAGCATCCAGCGCGTGTTCAGCAGGTCCAGGGAGACCGGTTCACCGGTCAGCGGACGGGGGTCCGTGGTCGGTGCCGTCATGTCCGCCTCCTCGCGTCGCTAACCCCTCAAGGGTACGTGACCGGTTGACGGGCTTCGATCTAACCTTTAATCTCGATGTAGAAGGTTAGGAAAGCTCGGACCTCGGGGAAGGGACCCTCATGTCGACCGCCATCACCAGCGCCACCAGCGCCGCCACCGCCACCGCCGGCACGCTCCGCACCGGGCACATCGGCCTCAACGTCACCGACCTGGACCGCTCGCTCGCCTTCTACCGCGACGCCCTCGGCTTCGCTCTGCTGGGCGAGGGCAAGGAGGAGGGCCGCAGGTTCGCCTTCCTCGGGCAGGACGGCGAACTCGTCCTGACCCTCTGGCAGCAGGCGGAGGGCCCGTACCGGCCGCAGGCCGCCGGACTGCACCACCTCGCGTTCTCGGCCGGCGCGATCGAGGAGGTCCGGGCGTACGAGGAGCGGCTGCGCGGCCTCGGCGTCGAGTTCGCCTACGAGGGCGTCGTCGCCCACCGCGAGGGCGCCGCCTCCGGGGGGATCTTCTTCCACGACCCGGACGGCACCCGTCTGGAAATCTCCGTGCCCACCGGCGCGCAGGGCGCTCCCGTCCCCACGGCGGATGCTCCGACCTGCGGCTTCTTCTAGGAACTCAAGGATTGGGGGACATCATGGGCCGGTACCACGAGGGCTCGCTGGCCGTGCAGGAACGGGTCGGCGTACGCGAGCTCGCCGAGCACGTCGGCCGCTCCATCGGCGCCGACATCCGCGACGTCGCGGCGGCCTTCCTCGCCCAGCAGCCCCACCTCGTCGTCGGAGCCGCCGACGGCGCGGGCCGGCTGTGGGCCTCGCTGCTCACCGGTGCGCCCGGTTTCGCACGGGCCACCGGGCCGGACCGCATCCGGGTCTCGGGGGGCCTTCCGGAGGGCGACCCGCTGGCCGGGGCGCTGGCCACCGCCGGCACCCGGGTCGGCACGATCTCCCTCGACCCGCGCACCCGGCGCCGGATGCGGCTCAACGGGACCCTCGCCGTGGCGCCCGGCGGTTTCGAGGTGGCGGCCGAGCAGGTGTTCTCCAACTGCCCCAAGTACCTGCAGAAGCGGCAGCCGCTGGAGCTGGTGGCCGACGGGCCCGGAGTGGTGCGGCGCGGGGATGCGCTCACCCCCGGCCACGAGCGGGCCGTCCGCGCCGCCGACACCTTCTTCGTCGCCACCACCGCCGAGGCGGACGGGGCCGATGCCAGCCACCGGGGCGGGATGCCCGGCTTCGTGGAGGTGCTCTCGCCGACGGAGCTGCGCTGGCCGGACTACGCGGGCAACGCGATGTTCCTGACCCTGGGCAACCTGGCCGCCGACGAGCGGGCCGGGCTGCTCTTCCCCGACTGGGAGGGCGGCGGGCTGCTCCAGCTGAGCGGGCGGGCCCGGACCGAGTTCGGCCCCGGCGGGAGCCGGGCCGTGCGCTTCCGGGTGGAGGCGGTGGTGGAGGGCCTGCATCCGGGGCGGCTGCGCTGGAGCGCCCCGGAGTACTCCCCGGCCAACCCGCCTCACCGGGGCAGTACGACCAGGTAGGCGGCGGGCTCGCGGTCGCCGGACGCCGTCAGGGCGGTCCGGACGACCGCCGCCTGCTGCTCGGGCCAGTCGCGCAGCTTGCGGGGGGTCAGGTAGAGGACGGTCACCCCGAGGCGCTCCAGGGTCTCCCGCTTGCGGACCGCCTCGGACCAGTCCTCGTCCTCGCCCTGGCGGGGGGCCCGGGTGTCGATCTCGATGGCGACGGCCTGCTCGGGCCAGTACGCGTCGACGCCGCCCAGGTGCGGGCCGCCGGGCAGGCGCAGGTCCACGTTCCAGACGGGCTCGGGGAGCTCGTAGCCGCGTACGAGCTGGTACAGCCGGTCCTCGGCGATGGCCCGGCCCTCCGCGAGGAGGGACTCGACGGCGTCGACCACGTGCGGACGGTTCAGCAGCCGGGCCACCGTCAGCTCCCGTACGACGGCGGCCGGTTCGCAGTGTCCGCCGCGCACGGCCTCGCTGAGGATGCGGCGCACCGTGCCGGCGTCGGAGACCTGTCCGACGGCGTCGGCGACGGCCCGCGCCACCGGGGCCACCGGCAGGCCGGTCACCTCCACGGGCCGGGGCGGGGTGTGGGCGCGGACGATGCGGACGTCGCCGGTGGAGCGCAGGCGGCGGGTGTTGGGCACCAGCACGTCGATGTGGGAGAGGTTGAGCAGGGCGGGGGTGGCGGAGAACCGGTAGAGCGCGAGGGCGGCCAGCCCGGTGATCATGACCTCGCCGCTGCCGCGCCGGCCGGCGTACAGCAGGGCGGCGTGCAGCCGCTCCTCGCTGGTCGCGGGGCCGGAGTGGAGCAGGAACACCCCGGGCAGCACCTGCTGCCAGGGCCGCCCGGCGGCCTCGGAGGCGCTGACGCCGTGCTCGCGCAGCTGCGCGAGGGTCAGCACGCGGGGGCGGCTGGCGGTGAGGTGGGCGAGGGGGAGGGGTGCGTTCTGGTTCATGACGCGGTGATTCCCTCAGGCCATGGCCTTGCTAACCCCTGTTACACGCCCGTCGACAAATCCGGACAAGCCGGGGCTAAAGTACGGGCGTTCGAGTGCCGAAAAGGCCCGCTGAGTCCGACCATCCTACGAACTCACGGGCCGTGCGGCACCACGGCGGCGGGGTGCGGGCGCCGGCCCGCACCCCGCCGGGCGGCGGATCAGCCCGCGGCCGCGTCGCAGGCCTGGCCGCGCAGCGCGCGGGCCAGGTCGTCGCGGGACTCCAGCACCAGCCGGCGCAGCGCGGGGGCCGCGTCCGGGCGGGCGGCGAGCCACGCGTCGGTGGCGTCGACCGTGGCCCGCGCGTCCTGGAGCATCGGGTAGAGCCCCTTCACCACGTCGATGCCGATCTGGATCGAGCGCTGCGCCCAGACCCGCTCGATCACCTCGAAGTAGCGCCCCGTGTAGCCGGCCAGCAGCTCGCGCTGCGAGCCCTGCTGCATCCCGGAGATGGTGGC
This sequence comes from Streptomyces sp. NPDC004126, assembly GCF_050275515.1. Classification (NCBI taxonomy): domain Bacteria; kingdom Bacillati; phylum Actinomycetota; class Actinomycetes; order Kitasatosporales; family Streptomycetaceae; genus Streptomyces; species Streptomyces sp. NPDC004126. Next base: position 13,630 of record NZ_JBNNPF010000076.1, read on the forward strand.
CTCCACCAGAGCGTTCGACAGCGCGTCCGACTCGACCACCGCCGCCCACGCCTGGTCCTTGACCGCCGCCGACGGCCGGGCGGCCAGGCACCGCACCTGGTGCCGCTTGCCCGAAGCCGTGTCGTCCCGGGTCAGTTCGGCCTCCACCGCCGCCTCGTCCAGGGCGCCGTGCGCCACCAGCGGCAGCAGGAAGTCCCAGCGCAGCTCCTGGTCGACCTCCAGCCCGTCGATCCGCGCGGTGCCGTCCAGCAGGCCCAGCAGCAGCTGGAAGTCGCCCTCCGTCGCCGCGCTCGCCGCGAAGAACCGGGCCCAGGTCAGCTGGTGCTCGGAGCCCGGCTCGGCCAGCCGCAGCTCGTGCAGCGCGCCCGCGGCCAGGTCCCGCCCGGTCTGCTCGCGCCGGTTCGCCGGGGTGTAGTGGGTGACCGCGCTCAGCGCCTGCGCGTGCAGCTGCTGGAGCACGCCGACGTCGGTCTCCCGGCCCGCGTGCGCCAGGACCAGCGAGACGAAGTCCCGCGCGGGCATGAGCGCGTCCCGCGTCAGGTTCCACAGCGCCGACCAGCACAGCGCCCGGGCGAGGGGGTCCGTCAGGTCGCCCAGGTGCCCGCGCAGCGTGGCCAGCGAGGCCTCGTCGAAGCGGATCTTGCAGTACGTGAGGTCCTCGTCGTTGACCAGCACCAGGTCCGGCCGCTCCAGCCCGGCAAGCTCCGCGACCGCCGTCCGGCCGCCCGCCACGTCCGCCTCGGCCCGCGCGTAGCGCGCCAGCGACCCGTCGGCCTCCAGCCGGTACAGGCCCACCGCGACCCGGTGCGGGCGCAGCTCGTCGCCCTCCTGGACCACCGCCAGCTCCGTCAGCCGCCCGGCCGCGTCGGAGGTCACCACCGGCGTCAGCGCGTTCACGCCGGCCGTCTGGAGCCAGGCCCGCGACCACTCGGCCATGTCCCGCCCGGAGACCTCCCCGAGCACCGACAGCAGGTCGTCCAGGGTGGTGTTCCCGTACGCGTGCGCCTTGAAGTAGCGCCGCGCGCCGTCCAGGAACGCCTCCCGGCCCACGTACGCGACGAGCTGCTTGAGCACCGCGGCGCCCTTGGCGTACGTGATGCCGTCGAAGTTCAGCTTCGCGTCCTCCAGGTCACGGATGTCGGCCGTGATCGGGTGCGTGGACGGCAGCTGGTCGGCCCGGTACGCCCACGCCTTGCGGCTGTTGGCGAAGGTGACCCAGGCCTGGTCGAAGCGGGTGGCCTCGACGAGTCCGAAGGAGCCCATGAAGTCCGCGAAGGACTCCTTCAGCCACAGGTCGTCCCACCACTTCATGGTGACCAGGTCGCCGAACCACATGTGCGCCATCTCGTGCAGGATGACGTTCGCGCGCCGCTCGTAGGAGGCCTGCGTGACCTTCCCGCGGAAGATGTACTCCTCGCGGAAGGTGACCATCCCCGGGTTCTCCATGGCGCCGAGGTTGTACTCGGGCACGAAGGCCTGGTCGTACTTCCCGAAGGGGTACGGGTAGTCGAAGATCTCGTGGAAGAGGTCGAAGCCCTGCTTGGTGACGAGGAACACGTCGTCGGCGTCGAAGTGCTTGGCCAGCCCCTTGCGGCACATCGCGCCGAGCGGGATGGTCAGGTCCCCGCGGGTGTAGGTGTCCGTGACGTAGTGGTAGGGGCCGGCCACCACGCAGGTGATGTACGTGGAGATGGGCGCGGTCTCGGCGAAGCGCCGGGTCTGCCCCTCGCGGGACTCCTCCGCGCCGTTGCTCCAGACCTGCCAGCCCTCGGGCGCGGTGACCTCGAAGCGGTAGGGCGCCTTCAGGTCGGGCTGCTCGAAGTTGGCGTACACGCGGCGGGCGTCCGCCGGCTCGTACTGGGTGTAGAGGTAGACCTCGCCGTCCTCCGGGTCCACGAAGCGGTGCATGCCCTCGCCGGTCCGGCTGTAGGCGCAGTTCGCGTCGACGACCAGTACGTTCTCCGAGTCCAGGCCCTCCAGCGCGATCCGCGCCCCGTCGAAGACCGAGGCCGGGTCCAGCGCGCGCCCGTTCAGGGTGACGGAGTTCACGGAGGGGGCGAGCAGGTCGGCGAAGGAGGACGCGCCGGGGACGGCGGCCCGGAAGCGCACGGTGGTCACCGAGCGGAAGGTGCGGGGCCCTTCGGCCGGTTCGGCCTCGTCCACTGCTGACCTCAGGTCGAGGACCACCTCGTACCCGTCGACGGACAGCAGCTCGGCCCGCTCGCGGGCCTCGTCGCGGGACAGGTTCTCTCCGGGCACGTTGCACTCCTTCGTGCGTGATCGCGGTCTTCGCTGGAATCCTCCCACGGGGAATGCGCGCGATCCCGGCCTGGTTGGCGGATAAGAACATGACCCGTGACGCCTTATGTGACTTGAGGAGAGCCATGACCGACACCCAGGTGCGCGAGAAGACGCCGGTCGACTTCTGGTTCGACCCGCTCTGCCCCTGGGCCTGGATGACGTCCCGCTGGATGCTGGAGGTCGAGAAGGTCCGCGACGTGGAAGTCCGCTGGCACGTGATGAGCCTCGCCGTGCTCAACGAGAACAAGCTCGACGAGCTGCCGGAGCGCTACCGCGAGCTGCTCGGCCCCAAGGGCTGGGCCCCGGTGCGGGTGGTCGTCGCCGCCCAGCAGAAGTTCGGCGAGGAGGTCACCGGCAAGCTGTACACCGCCCTCGGCACCAAGATCCACAACGAGGACCGCGGCGCGACCCGCGAGGTCATCGCCGACGCCCTGGCGGAGGTCGGCCTGCCGGCCGAGCTGCTCGCCTACGCCGACTCCGACGAGTACGACCAGGTGCTGCGCGACTCCCACAACGACGGCATCGAGCGCGTCGGCCAGGAGGTCGGCACCCCGGTGATCTCCGTGCCCGGCGCCGACGGCGACGAGGTGGCCTTCTTCGGCCCGGTGGTCACGCCCGCCCCGCGCGGCGAGGCCGCCGCCCGCCTGTGGGACGGCACCCTGCTGGTCGCCTCGACCCCCGGCTTCTACGAGATCAAGCGGACCCGCACCCAGGGTCCCTCCTTCGAGTAGTCCGGACCCGGCCGGCCCGGCCCCGTACGCACAGAAGACCCCCGTGAGTCACGTCCTCACGGGGGTCTTCTGCTGGACACGCCCGCCGGTGAAGGTTGAGAAGACGATCACGAGGCGGACGGGTTCGGGTGTGCGATCAGCCCTTGACGGGGATCAGCAGCGGGGTGTTCGCCTTGGCGTCGGCGTAGCGCTTGGCCACGTCCTGCCAGTTGACGACGTTCCACATGGCCTCGATGAAGTCCACCTTCTGGTTCTTGTACTGGAGGTAGAAGGCGTGCTCCCAGGCGTCGAAGACCAGGATCGGCGTGCTGGCGACGCCCACGTTGCCCTGGTGGTCGTAGACCTGCTCGACGAGGAGCCGGCCGCTGACGGGCTCGTACGCGAGGACGCCCCAGCCGGAGCCCTGCGTCGCGGAGGACGCGAAGGTCAGCTGCTTCTTGAACTTGGCGAAGGAGCCGAAGGACTCGGTGATCGCGTCCGCCAGGTCGCCGACGCCGTCGGCCGCGGTCGGCTCGCCGCCGCCCTCACCGGTCTTCGGGCTGGCCATGTTGTTCCAGTAGATGCTGTGCAGGATGTGGCCGGAGAGGTGGAACGCGAGGTTCTTCTCCAGGCCGTTGAGGACGCCCCAGTTCTCCTTGTCGCGCGCCTCCTCCAGCTGCTCCAGCGTGGTGTTGGCGCCCGTGACGTAGGCCGCGTGGTGCTTGTCGTGGTGCAGCTCGATGATCTGCGGGTTGATCACCGGCTCCAGGGCGGCGTAGTCGTACGGAAGCTCAGGAAGCGTGTAGATGGCCATGCGTGTATCCGGTCCCCTCGGCGTGCCAATCGCTTATTGCAATTAATGCGCAACTGCACGCTAGCAGTATCTATTCCGGGTCACACGTAAGGGTCACCTCTGTACGACAGAGAGGCGGACCCCGCGTCGCACACGGGATCCGCCTCTCGGGGGAAGGGCTTGTCGGGCCGTCAGCCGCGCGCCGCCCGGCGCTGCATCGCGTATCCGGTCGCCGCCAGGGCGGCCGTCAGCCCGCCGGTGAAGACCACCTGCGTCCGGGTGTCCTCGCCCAGGGCCATCAGCACCAGCACGCCGGCGACGCCCGCGAGCGCCACCCAGGTCAGGTACGGGAAGCCCCACATCTTCACGACCAGCTTCCCGGGGGCCTCGCGCTCCAGGCGCCGGCGCAGCACGAACTGCGAGACGGCGATGAAGCCCCAGACGATGAGGATGACCCCGCCGACCATGTTCAGCAGCCAGGCGAACAGGGTGTCCGGGTACCAGTAGGACAGCAGGACGGTGACGAACCCGAAGCCCGCGGAGGCCAGCACCGCGCGGCGCGGCACCCCGCCGGAGACCTTGCCCAGCGCCTTCGGGCCCTGGCCGCGGGCGACCAGGGAGTAGGCCATGCGCGAGGAGCCGTAGATGTTGGCGTTCATCGCGGACAGCAGGGCGATCAGGATCACCACGTTCATGATCTGGCCGGCGGCCGGGATGCCCAGGTGGTCCAGGGTGGCCGCGTACGGGCCGTGCTCGGTGACGGCCGGGTCGTTCCAGGGCAGCAGGGTGACGATCACCAGCATCGAGCCGACGTAGACGACCGCGATCCGCCACATGGTCGTCCGCACGGCCTTGGCCACGCCCCTGACCGGGTCCTCGGACTCGGCGGCCGCGATGGTCACCGTCTCCAGGCCGCCGTACGCGACGACCGAGGCGAGCAGGCCGACGAGCAGGCCGTCGACGCCGTTGGGCAGGAAGCCGCCGTCGTGCAGCAGGTTGCCGGCGCCGGGGGAGGAGGTGCCGGGCAGCAGGCCGAGGACCGCGAGCACGCCCAGGCCCAGGAAGAGCCCGATGGCGCCGATCTTGAGGGCGGCGAACCAGAACTCGAACTCGCCGAAGCGCGCGACCGCGCCCAGGTTGGCGACGGTGAAGACCACCATGAGCACCAGCACCCACATCCACGACGGGGTGCCGGGGAACCAGCCCGCCAGGATGTGCGCCGCGCCGATCGCCTCGATGGCGACGCCCACCACCAGCAGGGTCCAGAACATCCAGCCCGCGGTGAAGCCGGCCCAGGGTCCGATGGCCCGCTCGGCGTGCACCGAGAAGGAGCCGGAGGCCGGATTGGCGGCGGACATCTCGCCGAGCATCCGCATCACGAACATCACGAGCAGCCCGGACACGGCGTACGCCAGCACGATCGAGGGACCGGCGGCCGCGATGCCGGCGCCGGAGCCGACGAAGAGGCCGGCGCCGATGACCCCGCCGAGGGCGATCATCGAGAGGTGGCGCTGCTTGAGGCCGTTGCCGAGGGGGGCATCGGCCTGCGCGGGCGCGGGGCGGTCGGTGCCCCGCTGCTCGGGAGGTGCGGTGGTGGTGCTCTGACTCATGGGGCCAGTCTGCCGATCGTCCGTTTATCGGACGTCGGACGTCCATTATGCGGACACCGCTCTCACCGGACGTGACCGCCCGCCCCGGAAAGCGGAACAGGCCCGGGACCGAAGTCCCGGGCCTGCGCCGCGTCTGCCGGACGGTCGGGACCGCCGGCCGGTCAGGACCGCCGGTCCTGGAGCTCCCGGTACCACGCCACCAGCAGCACGGCGGCCGCCGCACCCGAGGACCACAGCAGCTGCGGGCGCGCCGAGTCGTCGAACAGCATCAGCACCAGCACCGCCGCCATCCCCGCCAGCGCCGCCCACGTCAGGTACGGGAACGCCCACATCGGCAGCGTCAGCCGCTCCGGCATGTCCCGCTCCAGCCGGGGCCGCAGCCGCAGCTGCGAGACCGCGATCAGCGCCCACACGAACAGCAGCACCGCGCCGACCGCGTTGAGCATGTAGAGGAACACCGTGTCCGGCCACAGCAGGTTCAGCACCACCGACACGAAGCCGAACGCCACCGACGCGAGCACCGCCCGCGTCGGCACCCCGCTGCCCGACACCTTCAGCAGCGACTTCGGCGCCTCGCCCCGCTCGGCCAGCGAGAACACCATGCGCGAGGAGCCGTACAGGTTGGCGTTCAGCGCCGACAGCAGCGCCACGAACACCACGATGTTCATGATCTGGCCGGCCGCCGGGATCCCGATGGAGTCCAGGACGGCCACGTACGGGCTCTCACCCGGCTTCAGCGAGTCCCACGGCAGCAGGGTCACGATGACCAGCATCGAGCCGACGTAGAAGAAGAGGATGCGCCACACCGCGCTGCGCACCGCGCGCGAGACGGACTTGGCCGGGTCGTCCGACTCGGCGGCCGCGATGGTGACGACCTCCAGTCCGCCGAAGGCGAAGACCACCGCGAGCATGCCGGCGATGACCCCGCCGATCCCGGCCGGGAAGAAGCCGCCCCGCCCGGTCAGGTTGGCCATCCCCACCGGCTCGGTGTCGGGGAGCAGGCCGAAGATCGCCAGGGTGCCCAGGATCAGGAACAGCACGATCGCGCCGACCTTCAGGGCGGCGAACCAGAACTCGAACTCGCCGAAGTTCCGGACGGCGGCCAGGTTGCTGAGGGTGAACACCACCATGAAGATCAGCACCCACAGCCACTGGTCGACTGCGGGCACCCAGCCGTGGGCGATGTTCGCGGCGCCGGTCGCCTCCACGGCGAGCACCACGACCAGCAGGAACCAGTACAGCCAGCCGGCCGAGAAGCCGGCCCAGCGCCCGAGGGCCTTCTCCGCGTAGACGGAGAAGGAGCCGGAGGCGGGCATCGCGGCGGACATCTCTCCGAGCATCCGCATCACCAGCATGGCGAGCACGCCGGCCAGCAGGTACGAGCAGATGATCGCGGGGCCGGCGATCCCGATGCCGGCGCCGGAGCCGACGAACAGGCCGGCGCCGATCACGCCGCCGAGGCCCAGCATGGTCAGGTGCCGCTGCTTGAGGCTGTGGCTCAGGGGTTCCGGGGGCAGCTCGCTCCCGGTGACGGACAGGTCTTCGCGCATGAGCAGATTCGTACTCTCGGTAGGCAAGCGACGCAGGATATCCGGGGGGATTGGCGGGAACCTACAGTCTCGCTGGAGTGGACCCCGGGGAGCAAAAAGGATGTGTCGTCGAATGTGGCCCGTGATCGGGATCACTTCAACTCAGGTGTAGGGCGGCACCTTTGTGCGGTCTCCACCAAACCGGACAGTATGGCTTTGTCCCGGTCGGTAGTGGGGGCGGCCGTGCGGCGACGGCTAACGTCGCGGTGTCCTGCCCGATCACCCACCCCCCGGAGCCTTCGATGAGCACCGCTTCCGTCTCCTTCCGGCCCGGCGCCGTCCTCGCCGACCTGCTGCCCGCGAGCCGCGTCAGGGACGCCGTCCTCGTCGTCGGCGGAGCCGCGCTCACCGGCCTGGCCGCGCAGCTCTCCGTGCCCGTCCCCGGCTCGCCCGTCCCCGTCACCGGACAGACCTTCGCCGCCCTGCTCGTCGGCACGGCCTTCGGCGCCCGCCGCGGCTTCCTGGCGCTGGCGCTCTACACCCTGGCCGGCATGGCCGGCATGCCGTGGTTCGCGGACGGCACCTCCGGCGCGGCCGGGGCCTCCTTCGGCTACGTGCTCGGCATGCTGCTGGCCGCCACCCTCGTCGGCGGCCTCGCGCGGCGCGGCGCCGACCGCTCGGTGCTGCGTACCGCGGGCACGATGGTGCTGGGCTCGGCCGTGATCTACGCGGTGGGCGTGCCGTACCTGATGGCCGCCACCGGCATGTCGCTGGGCGCGGCCGTCGCGGCGGGCCTGACCCCGTTCCTGATCGGCGACGCCCTCAAGGCCGCGCTGGCCATGGGCGCGCTCCCGGCCGCCTGGAAGCTGGCCGGCCGGCGCGGCTGAGCCGCCCCGTTCAGCGCAGCAGCCCCGGACCGCGAGCGGGCGGTCCGGGGCTGCTGCCGTGTGCGGGGGCGCGTCAGGAGACGTCGACCGCGGCGTCGACGGCGACCTCGGCGGCAGCCCCGGCCGCGAGCTCGCCCTTGCGGCGCGAGTTGCGCACCACGCCGACCACGATCACGACGGCGGCGACGAGCAGGGAGTACAGCACCGTCTCGCGGTTGTCCTTGTCGTAGACCATGTAGCCCAGGACGAAGGTGATCATCGCGGCGGTGGCCCAGGTCAGGTACGGGAAGAGCCACATCTTCACCGTGAGCTTCTCCGGGGCCTCGGCGACGAGGATCTTGCGCATGCGCAGCTGGGTCAGGCAGATGACCAGCCAGACGAAGAGCGCGATCGCACCGGAGGAGTTCAGCAGGAAGCTGAAGACGGTGTCCGGGTTGGTGTAGTTGAAGATCACCGCGACGAAGCCGAAGACCGTGGAGCCGAGGATGGCCGCCATCGGCACGCCCCGCTTGTTGACCTTCGCGAAGGACTTGGGCGCGTCACCGCGCTCGCCCAGCGAGAACGCCATGCGGGAGGCGGTGTAGAGGCCCGAGTTCAGGCAGGACAGCACGGCGGTCAGGACGATCACGTTCATGATCTGGCCGGCGGCCGGGATGCCGATGGAGTCGAGGGCCGCGACGTAGGAGCCCTTGTCGACGATCGACTTGTCGTTCCACGGCAGCAGGGTCAGGACGACGAAGATCGAGCCCAGGTAGAAGACGCCGATGCGCCAGATGACCGAGTTGGTGGCCTTGGTGACGGCGCGGCGCGGGTCCTCGGACTCGCCTGCGGCCAGGGTGACGATCTCGCTGCCCATGAAGGAGAAGACGACCATCAGCACACCGGTGAGGACCGAGCCCCAGCCGTTGGGCATGAACCCGCCGGCGTCGGTGAGGTGCGCGAAGCCGGCACCCGGGTTGTCCGAGCCGGGCAGGACGCCGAAGACGGCGAGCATGCCGACGACGACGAAGGCGCCGATGGCGACGACCTTGATGCCCGCGAACCAGAACTCGAACTCGCCGTAGGAGGCGACCGAGCCGAGGTTGGTGGCGGTCAGGACGGCCATCACGATCAGGGACCAGGCCCACTGCGGGACGGCCGGGATCCAGCCTTCGAGGATGACGGCGCCGGCGGTGGCCTCGACGGCCAGGACGACGACCCAGAAGAACCAGTACAGCCAGCCGATGGAGAAGCCGGCCCAGCGGCCCAGCGCGCGGTCCGCGTAGGCGGAGAAGGAGCCGGAGTTCGGGCTCGCGGCGGCCATCTCGCCCAGCATCCGCATCACGAAGACGACCATCGCGCCGACGAGGGCGTACGAGATCAGGATGGCGGGGCCGGCCTTGGCGATGCCGCCGCCGGAGCCGACGAAGAGTCCGGCGCCGATGACACCGCCGATGGCGATCATGGAGAGGTGGCGGTTCTTGAGACCGGCCTTGAGACCGTCGGAGGGCTGGGTGGAACCGGGTTCGCCGGGGCCGCCTGCCTTCTGAAGGGTCGTCGTGGTGCTCATGGACGAATCCTTAGGTTCTCGGGTGGAGAGTTCCGGCATTCAAACCCGATTTCCGGCCAGTACGGAAGACCTTCTTCCGATAGTTACCTAAGGCCCCCAGTCCGGGACCAAGGTCCCGACCCCTCCCGTCTGCGTTCTTTGGGTTTACTTGAGGTTTAGAAGTGATTTATGCGACACCCCTCTGCGGTCGTCGGAGGCCGCGCATGCCACACTCGACCCATGCGCGTGTATCTCGGATCCGACCATGCAGGCTTTGAGCTCAAGAACCACCTCGTGGACTGGCTCAAGAACAACGGCCACGAGCCCGTCGACTGCGGGCCCCACATCTACGACGCCGTCGACGACTACCCGCCGTTCTGCCTCCGCGCCGCGGAGAAGACCGCCGCGGACGCCGACAGCCTCGGCATCGTGATCGGCGGCTCCGGCAACGGCGAGCAGATCGCGGCCAACAAGGTCAAGGGCGTCCGCGCCATCCTCGCCTGGAGCGTGGAGACCGCGAAGCTCGGCCGCGAGCACAACAACGCCAACGTCATCTCCGTCGGCGGCCGCATGCACAGCCAGGAGGACGCCACCAGCTTCATCGAGGCCTTCCTGGCGACCCCGTACTCCGGCGAGGAGCGCCACACGCGCCGCATCGACATGCTCTCCGCGTACGAGACCACCGGCGAGCTGCCCCCGATCCCGGCCCACCACCCGCAGGACCAGTAGTACGCCGTGCCGCCGGACGCACCCGTCCGGCGGCACCCCCGTTCGCATCGAGGAGCGCCGCCGTGCCCGAGGGGCATACGATCCACCGCCTCGCCCAGGACCACACCGAGCGCTTCGCCGCCCGCCCGGTACGGGTGAGCAGCCCCCAGGGCCGCTTCGCCGAGAGCGCCGCACTCCTGGACGGGCGCGAGCTGGAGAGCGCCGAGGCGCACGGCAAGCACCTGTTCCTGGAGCTGGGCGACGCCTGGATCCACATCCACCTCGGCCTCTTCGGCAAGCTCGGCTTCGGCCCCGCCCCGGCCCCGCCGGCCACCGACACGGTCCGGCTGCGCCTGCTGAACGAGGACCACTACGCCGACCTGCGCGGCCCCACGGCCTGCGCGCTGATCGGCGAGGGCGAGAAGAAGGCGATACACGACCGCCTCGGCCCCGACCCGCTGCGCGCCGCCGACGACCCCGGCCGCGCCTGGACCCGGATCTCCCGCAGCCGCACCACCATCGCCGCCCTGCTGATGGACCAGAAGGTCGTCGCGGGCGTCGGCAACGTCTACCGCGCCGAGGTCCTCTTCCGGCACGGCATCGACCCCTACCGGCTCGGCCGGGACCTCACCCGCGCCGAATGGGACGCGATGTGGGCCGACCTGGTGGCGCTGATGCGCGAGGGCGTACGCAGGAACCGCATCGACACGGTCCGCGACGAGCACCTCCCGGAGGCGATGGGCCGCCCGCCGAGGGTGGACGACCACGGCGGCGAGGTGTACGTCTACCGCAGGGCGAACATGCCCTGCCACATCTGCGGCGGCGAGATCCGCACCGCCGACCTCGCCGCCCGCAACCTCTTCTGGTGCCCGGCCTGCCAACAGCGCTAGCCGCGCGGTGTCCCTGGGGCCCCGCTGCGCGGAGCCTCTGGGGGCGGAGCCCCTGGGAACGGTGGAAGGGCGGGGAGGGGCAAGCCCCGCGCAGCGGTACCGGACCCCGCCCGGCCCCTAGAAGTTGTGCGGCAGCCAAGGGGCCACGTCGCCGGCGAAGGCCCGCGAGGCCTCCCGCAGCGCCCCCGCCCGGAGCTCGCGCACGCGCCCGGCCGCCGCCAGCGAGGTCAGCGTGACCCCGCCCAGGTACGCCGCGCCCAGCTCCCGCACCGACAGTGCCAGATCCGCAGCGTCGGCCGTGGGCGCGCACCGCACGGCCCCGTCCCCGCCGGCGGTCAGCCGCCACCGCCCCGCGTTCCACGGACAGAACGCGTCCTCCACCTCCAGCACCACGTCCACCGCGGCCCCGTACGCCCGCGCCTCCAGCGCCGCCGGCAGGTCCACCAGCCGCAGGTGCAGCGCGTCCCGCTGCTGCACCCTGCACCGCCGGATGTCGCTGACCAGGTGCAGCAGCGGGTCGTCGACAGGCTGCCTGTACGCCCGTACGTGCCAGGTCAGGTCGATCTCGAAGAGGTAGCGCCACAGCGCCGCGTACGCCGCCGGGTCCGCCGCGTGCACCTCGCCGACCTCGACCTTGCCGTCCGAGCCGATCAGCTCCCAGTCGGGCTTGACCCGGTACCGCGCGTACCCGACCACTCCGCCGGCAGGGCCCTCGGCCACCACGCACTTCAGCGGCGAGGCCCCGCCCCGGAGCTCCGGCACGTCCTGCAGCGCGTCCCGCTCCCAGCCCGGCTGCCGGGCGAGCATCCCCGGCCGGGCCGCGACCAGGCCCGCGTACACCCGTTCGCAGTCCGCGAGGGACTTCTCCGGGTCCACGAGCCGCAGCCGCACCTCGTCCGTCCCCGGCGGCACGGACAGGCGTACCCGGGTGGTGTCGATGTCGACGGCCAGGGAGTACGCGGCGGTGCCGTAGCCGAAGCGGCCGTAGATCTCCGGCTCCGAGGCCGTCAGTACGGCGATCGGCTCCTCACCCGTACGGATGCCGTCCAATTGGCGCCGCATCAGCGACGTCAGCACCCCGCGCCTGCGGTGGGTCGGCGCGACACCCACCAGGGTCACGCCCGACGCCGGAACCAGGGCCCCGCCCGGCACCGAGAGGCGGAAACCGAAGGCCGAGGCCGAGCCGACGCAGTCCTCGCCGTCCCAGACGCCGAGGGAGCGGTCCGGTTCCGTAAGCGATCGCAAGAGCTCCCGGGCCGGTGCGGGTTCGGTCACACCGCCGAACGCCAGTTCCAGATGATCGAACCAGGCATCCCACTCATTCTGCTTCAAAACCCGCATCTCAAGAGCCATGCGGTCATCCTTACTCGGCCGATCCGCCGCAGTCGAAGGGTTTTCGCCCCGCGAAGTGCCATTGGTCCGGGGGTCCCCCTGCGCAGTCACAGCCGGGATGGATATGGTCCCGAAGCAATGGCCGGAGCACGCGTGGAGACGTTCATGGCCCGGATGCGCATGCTGTCGCACCGGGCGCGCACAGCCCTGCGCAAATCCGCCGTCGACTACTTCCGCGGCGACGCCTCCGACTGGCTCGCCTTCGCCGGCCTCCTCCTGACCGTCCCCGCCATAGCCTGCGGCACCCTCCTGATGCCCGTCTGGTTCTCCCCGTCGGCCCTGGTCCTGCCCATCGTCGCCGGCGGCCTCCTGCTGCGCCCCGCCAGCCTCCTCGGGCTGTACGCCGCCGCCGCGGCCGCCCTGATCGTCGAGGCCCTCGTCCTCGGCCCCTACACCCAGGGCCCCGCCCGGGTCACCCCCGGAACCGTGCTCGTCGTCGCCGCCTGCGGATTCTTCGGACTGGTCATCGCCCAGTTCCGCAGCCGCGTCGGCGTGCCCTGGAGACGCGGCGGCACCATGCTCTTCGACCTGCGCGAACGCATCCGCGTCCAGAGCAAGCTGCCCGCCCTGCCCCGCGGCTGGCACCGCGAGATGGCCCTGCGCCCGGCCGGCGGCCAGTCCTTCTCCGGCGACTTCGTCGTCGCCGCCCGCACCAACGGCGGCCGCACCCTCGAAGTCGTCCTCACCGACGTCTCCGGCAAGGGCATGGAGGCCGGCTCCCGCGCGCTCCTCCTCTCCGGCGCCTTCGGCGGCCTCCTCGGCGCCCTCCCGCCCCAGGACTTCCTCCCCGCCGCCAACGGCTACCTCCTCCGCCAGGACTGGGACGAGGGCTTCGCCACCTCCATCCACCTCGTCCTCGACCTGGAGACCGGCGACTACGAGCTGCTGTCCGCCGGACACCTCCCCGCCCTCCAGCTCTCGGCCGGCACCGGCCGCTGGCAGGAGGTCACCGGCGAGGGCCCGCTGCTCGGCGTCTACGACGGCGCCGAGTTCGAACCCGCCCGGGGCAACCTGCGGCGCGGCGACGTCCTCATGCTCTTCACCGACGGCCTCGTCGAGACCGCCGACCGCGAGATCAGCGAAGGCATCGACCGCCTCACCGGCGAAGCCGACCGCTACGTCGCCGCCGGCTGGGACGGCGCCGCCTGGCACCTCATCGAGAAGGTCGCCAAGGACGTCAACGACGACCGCGCCCTGCTCCTCATCCGCCGCTCACCCTGACGGCCCCGGGGTGGGGATTACCCCACCAGCCGTCCGCCGGGCCGCTCCATGGCCCCCGCCGCACGCTCCTCCGTAGCGTCGGGGGCACCAACGGACAGCAGCGGACACCGGTACGGAAGGCGGCACACCATGGGGCTCAGGCGGACCAGGCGGCACGACGCGCAGAGCGGACCCGCCGTGGAGCTGAGCGGCGTACGACGCGTCTACGGACGCGGCAACGCCACCGTGCACGCCCTGCGCGGCATCGACCTCACCCTGCCGCGCGGCAGCTTCACCGCCGTGATGGGCCCCTCCGGCTCCGGCAAGTCCACCTTCCTCCAGTGCGCCGCCGGACTCGACGTCCCCACCGAGGGCTCCGTCCGGCTCGGCGGCACCGAGATCACCACCATGGGCGAGAACGAGCTCACCGAGCTGCGCCGCAGCCGCCTCGGCTTCGTCTTCCAGGCCTTCAACCTGCTGCCCTCGCTCACCGTCGAGCAGAACGTCCTGCTCCCGATGAGCCTCGGCGGCGGCCGCCAGGACCGGGCCCGGGCCGCCGAGCTGCTCGCCCGGGTCGGCCTGGACGGCAAGGGCCGGCGCCGGCCCGCCGAACTGTCCGGGGGACAGCAGCAGCGGGTCGCCATCGCCCGGGCCCTGGTCACCCGGCCCGACGTGGTCTTCGCCGACGAGCCGACCGGCGCCCTCGACACCACCACCGCCGCCGAGGTGCTCGGCCTGCTCCGCGACGCCGTCGACTCGCTCGGCGCCACCGTCGTCATGGTCACCCACGACCCGGCCGCCGCCGCCCACGCCGACCAGGTGCTCTTCCTCGCCGACGGGCTCATCGCCGACCGGCTGCCCCGCAGCCCGGCCGCCACCATCGCCGCCCGCATGACCGCCCTGGCAGGCCGCCCGACCCCGTCGTACACGGCAGCCTGATGCCCCTTTTTGACGCGCCGCTTGCGCGGCTCGGCCCCTGGGGGCCTTACCGGCTTCGCGGCGCTGCGCCGGACTCCGTCCGTCGGGTGTGGGGCGGGGCCGGTTCGGGTGGCTGGGGCCGGTGGGTGTGTGCGGGTGGGTGTGCCGCTGCGCGGGCGAGGTCCCCTACCCGCCCTTCCACCGTTCCCATGGGCGCTGCCCCTGACCCCGGTACGGGCGCTTCGCGCCCGTCGCCTCAAACGCCGGCGGGGCTATAAATAGCCCCGC
>NZ_JBNNPF010000077.1:0-28095 GCF_050275515.1 Streptomyces sp. NPDC004126
CGGCATCTTCTCCACGGCGGTGCCGTTGACCACGTCCACCTGGATCTTGTCCGGCGCGGTCGACGGGGCCGCGGACGGCGCCTGGCCCGGCTGGGCGCACCGGCACCCGGTGCTCGTGGCCACCGCCGCGGCGGCGGTGCTGCACGTCGTCTGGTTCTTCTGCTTCGCCAACAGCGGCGGGGACCTGGCCGCGCAGGACGCCTGGGCGGAGTTCGTCGGCCGGCACCCCGACACGGCGTACAACCTCGCCTGGTACGGGGGCATGCACCCGGTCTCGTACAGCGTGGTGTCCCCGTACGTGATGCACGTGCTCGGCGTGCGCACCACCATGATGATCGCCGGGACCGCCTCGGCCGGGCTCCTCGCGCTGATCCTCACCCGCTGCCGCGGAGCCGTCCGGCACCCCCTGTGGCCGGCCCTGGCCGGGGTCTACGGGCTGCTGTGCAACGCCCTCTCGGGCCGGGTCACCTTCGGGCTCGGCACCCTCTTCGCGCTCGGGGCCGTCGCCGCCGTCTTCTGCTGGCCCCGCAAGTGGGCCCGGCGGCGCTGGGCCAAGGCCGCCGTCGCGGCGCCGCTGGCCGGGCTGGCGACCGCCGCGAGCCCGGTGGCTGGGCTCTTCCTCGGCGTGGTCGCGGCCGCGCTGTTCCTGAGCCGGCGGCGGCCGGGCGCGTACGCCCTGGGGCTGGCCCCGGTGGCGGTCGTGGGGCTGTCGGCCTGGCTGTTCCCCTTCTCGGGGACGCAGCCGATGAAGATCGGTTCGGCCGGGCTGCCGTTCCTCTTCGGGCTGGCCGTCGCCCTCCTCGTCCCCAAGGCGTGGCGGACGGTCCGGACCGCCGCCGCCGTGTACACCTTCGGGGTGTTCCTGACCTGGGCGATCGACTCCCAGGTCGGCTCGAACGTCACCCGGCTGGTGATGCTGTTCGGCGGGGCGGTGCTGCTCGCCGCCGCCCCGTACGCGGCCCCGCGCACCCGGCGCCGGTACGCGCTGCTGCTCGCCTTCGCCGGGCTCACGGCCTGGATCACCACCAACAGCATCACCGACATCGTCCGCACCACCCCGGTGGCCGCCTGGAACCGCGAGCTGGCCCCCCTGGTCGACCAGCTGCAGAAGGCGGGCGCCGACCGGGGCCGGGTCGAGGTGGTCCCCGCCAGCAGCCACCGGGAGTCCTCGGCCTTCCCCGCGTACGTGAACCTCGCGCGCGGCTGGAACCGGCAGGCCGACCTGGAGCGCAACCCGCTCTTCTACGACGACACGCTCACCGCCGAGAGCTACCGGGAGTGGCTGGACCGCTGGGCCGTGCACTACGTGGTGCTGCCCGCCGACAAGCCCGACTCGGGCGGGGAGGCCGAGGCGGCGCTCGTACGCGGGGGCCTGCCGTACCTGACCCAGGTGTGGGGCGACGAGAACTGGCGGCTGCTGCGCGTGGACGCCCCCGCGAGCCTGGTCTCGGGCCCGGCGAAGGTGGTCCGGGCGGGCGCGGACCAGCTGGTGCTGGAGGTCTCGGCGCCCGGCCGCGTACTGGTGCGGATCCCGCACTCCCCGTGGCTGGGGCTGGTGGACGGCGCGGGGAAGCCGGTGGCGCCGCCGCAGGCCACGGACAACACCTCCGGGTGCCTGTTCAAGGCCGCCCCGGACGCCTCCGGGGACGCCTGGACGGAGCTGCTGGCCCCGGCGCCGGGCGAATACCGGGTCTCGGCGAAGTACCAGCTCCCGCGCGGCACGCCGTGCCCGGAACCACTGATCCACCAGACCCTGGGCACCCCGCCGCGCCCCTAGCCTTCCTGATCCAGGTGCACCGGCCCCGATCTATGCATACGATCCCATTAATCCGATTTGATCCGATTGGCTGCTTCCCGAGGGAGTTGACGACGGGATGAGCAAAGAGAAGAAGCAGGACGTCCAGACGGTCATCGCGAAGGCGGCGGAACGCCTCCAGGCGCCCCAGGCCCAGGGCCACGGCTTCGAGGGCCCGGTCCGCAGCAAGGTGAAGGGCGGCGCCCACACCAAGGCGGCCCTCAAGCGCGCCGGCACCCCCCAGGGCGACCGCATCGGCGAACGCAGCAGAGGCCTCAGCTGACCCCCCGCCCCCCCCGAACGCCGAAGACCCCCAGCCACACCGGACTGGGGGTCTTCGATCAACGTGCCCCCGGCAGGATTCGAACCTGCGACACCCGCTTTAGGAGAGCGGTGCTCTATCCCCTGAGCTACGAAGGCGGGACTGCCTGGACCCGGCCCGGTGTTGTGGCCCGGTCTTCGGCTGACCGCTGAACAGCCTAGCGGATCGTGGTGTGCGGATGCCGCCTCTTAACCTGGTTCCATGATCCGGCGTGCGCGTGGCCGTCGGCGAGGGGTGGGGTGTCATGGCCGGGGGCGTTGACGTGGGGGTTCTGCCGCAGCCGTTCGGGGAGGGGTTCCGGGACGATCCGTACGCCGTTTACGCGCGGTTGCGCGAGCAGAGGTCCGTGCACCGGGTCGCGCTGCCCGACGGGTCGGCGGTGTGGCTGGTCACGCACGAGGCCGATGTGCGCCGGGGGCTCGCCGACCCGCGGCTGTCGGTGGACAAGAAGTACGCCGGGGACGGCTTCAAGGGGTTCGCGCTGCCGCCGGCGCTCGACGCCAACCTGCTCAACATGGACGGCGACGACCACCTGCGGCTGCGCCGGCTCGTCGCGCAGGGGTTCACGCCCCGGCACGTCGAGGGGATGCGCACGTCGATCCGGGCCGCGGTGGACCTGTTCGCCGGCCGGCTCGCCGCGCGGGTCGAGGAGGACGGGACGGCCGATGTGGTCGCCGAGTTCGCCAGGCCGCTGCCGCTGAAGGTCATCGGGGACCTCTTCGCCGTCCCGGAGGCGGACCGGGAGCGGTTCTCCGGGTGGGTCCTGACGATGCTCGACCCGGCCGGCCGCGAGGAACTCGCCCGTGCCGTCGGGGAGATACACCGTTTCTTCACCGCGCTCGTCGCCGAGCGGCGCGCCGCGCCGGGCGAGGACGTCCTGTCCGGACTGATCGCCGCCCGCGACGTGGACGACCGGCTGAGCGAGGACGAACTCGTCTCGCTCGCCTTCCTGATCCTGATGGCGGGCAGTGAGAACGTCCAGCACCTGATAGCCAATGGGCTGTTCACCCTGCTGTCGCATCCCGAGCAGGTGGAGCTGTTGCGGGAGAAGGCCGAACTGCTTCCCGACGCCGTCGAGGAGCTGCTGCGCCACTCCCTCGCCAACCACACCGCCATCCGCCGCTTCCCGACCGAGCCCGTCGAGATCGGCGGCGTACGCGTCCCCGCGGGCGACACCGTGCTCCTCTCGCTCGCCTCCGCCCACCGCGACCCCGCCCGGTACCCGGAGCCGGACCGCTTCGACATCGGCCGCGCCGACAAGGCCCACCTCGCCCTCGGGCACGGGCTCCACTACTGCCTCGGCGCGGCCCTGGCCCGTACGCAGCTCACCCTCGGCCTCGGCGCCCTGCTGCACCGGCTGCCGGGGCTCCGGCTCGCCGTGCCGGCGGCCGACCTGGTGTGGACCACCACCTTCAGGTTCCACGCCCTGCGCGCCCTGCCGGTCAGTACCGCAGCGACGCCGCCACCGGCAGGTGGTCGCTCGCGGTAGCGGGCAGGGTCCACGCCGAGACCGGGGTCAGCCCGCCCCGCAGCAGGATCTGGTCGATCCGCGCGACCGGGAACCGGGCCGGCCAGCTGAGGCCGAAGCCGGCCCCCGCCTCCTCCTGCGCGGCGGTGAAGCCCCGCGTCACCGGGGCGAGCGCGCTGTCGTCGGTGGTGCCGTTGAAGTCCCCGACCAGCAGGGTCCGCCCGGCCGGCGCCTCCCGCAGCCGGGCGGCGAGGTTGCGGGCGGCCTCGTCGCGGTTCTCCGTGGCGAAGCCGCCGGTGCCCAGCCGGACCGAGGGCAGGTGGGCCACGTACACGGTGACGGGCCCCTTCGGGGTGTCGGCGGTGGCGCGCAGCAGGAGCCGCCACGGCACGATCGGGGTGCCGGACGCGTCGCGCAGCGGGAAGGTGCTCCACAGCCCGACCGTGCCCTGTACGGCGTGGTACGGGTGGCTCGCGGCCAGCTCCCGTTCGTACGCGTCCAGTGCGGGCGGCGTCAGCTCCTGCAGGGCGATCAGCTGCGCCCCCGAGGCGGCGACGGCGCGGGCGGTGCCTGCCGGGTCGGGGTTGGCGTCGTCGACGTTGTGCGTGACGACGGTGAGGTCGGCCGGTCCGCCCCGCGAGCCGTCGCCCAGGGCGGGCCCGTACGCCCACCCCCAGGCCAGGGCGGGCAGCAGTACGGCGGCCAGGGCGACCCGGGAGCGGCGCAGCAGGGCGGCGGCGAGCAGGAGGGGCACCGCGAGGGCGGTCCAGGGCAGGAAGGTCTGCACGAGGCTGCGGGGGTTGCCGCTCGCAGGCCCGCCGGGCAGCCAGGGGTGGGCCGCCAGGAGCAGGGCGGTCAGGACGGCGAGGGCCGCGACCACGCCCCCGCGGGGAGGGCGGAGCCGGGCCGCGGCTCCCCGGCGGCGGGGTGTCACGTACGGGGTCATGCCCCAGGTGACGCGCCCCGCGGGCCGGAGGTTCTGCCTCCGCGCGGGCCGGCCTCACACCCCCATCGGGGTGTGCAGCTCCACGGTGATCTCGACCTCGACCGGGGCGTCCAGCGGCAGTACCGCGACCCCGACCGCGCTCCGGGCGTGGATGCCCGCGTCGCCGAAGGCCGTGCCGAGCAGTTCGCTCGCGCCGTTGACCACGCCGGGCTGGCCGGTGAAGTCGGGGGCGCTCGCCACGAAGCCGACGACCTTCACCACCCGTTTCACGGCCGACAGGTCCCCGGCGACGGAGGCCACGGCGGCGAGGGCGTTCAGCGCGCACTGCCGGGCCAGCTCCTTGCCCTGCTCCGGGGTGACCCCGGCGCCCACCTTGCCGGTGACGGGCAGGGCGCCGCCGACCATGGGCAGCTGGCCGGAGGTGTGGACGTAGTGCCCGCTGACCACCGCCGGCACGTACACGGCGACGGGCGCCGGGGCGGGCGGGAGTTCCAGCCCGGCCGCCGCCAGGCGTTCCTCGGGGGTGGTGGGGGTCACGGTCACGGGGGCCTCCTCGGGGCAGCCGGTGGGGGGAGGGGTCAGGGGGGTCAGGGGCGGGTCACGCGCACCTGGTAGCGGCCGTTCGAGAGCTCGCCCACCACGGCGATGCTGATGCCGGCCTTCTCGTCGGTGAAGGTCTCGCCCGGCCGGAACGGCGCGTCCGACAGCTCGGCGTGCACGTTGGGCCGCCGGGTGCAGCCGCCGCTGCCGGTCGCGCTGTCGGAGACGGTGACCGGGCCGCGCCCGGTGTCCACGTCCGAGTCGACCTTGTAGATCAGCACGCCGGGCTTGCAGACGGCCTCGTCGTTGCCGGCGCGGGTGCGGACCTCCACCGCGTAGCCGGCGCTCTCGGAGAGCGGGACGAAGGCCAGCTTGGTGCCGCCCTCGACGGCCAGCGGGGACAGTACGTGGAGGCTGGTGCCGGAGGTGGAGGCGCAGCTGACCTGGCTGCTGTCGAGCCAGCCCAGCTTCCACTTGTGCCAGCCGAGGAGGTCGTTGTTGGCGCCCCAGTCCTCGCTCATGATGTCCCAGTGCCCGACGGTGCCGCCGCCGTCGGCCGTGTACAGGTCGGGCAGTCCGAAGACGTGCCCGTTCTCGTGGGGGAGGACCCGGTAGCCGGTCTCCCGGTAGGAGCCGGAGCCGTCGTCCTGGCGGCTGTAGACGAAGGACGTGTTCGCGAGGGGGACCCCGTCGGCCATGGGTGCCTCCCCGTTGCCGGAGAAGGTGACCGACAGGACGGTGTCCAGTGCGGACGGGCCGGCGTTCGGCGTGACCAGGATGTTGACCAGGTCGTACCGGCTGAAGTCCACCTCGGCGTCGGCGGCCTTCGCGATGTGCTCGACGAGCTGCCGGTAGCCGGGCTCGTACGGGGACCCGCGCTCGATCCCGTACGCCGCGAACGGCATCGGCATCCGCAGCCAGTCCCGCACCGGCGACTCGGCGCGGTAGTCGAGGCGGCCGTAGGAGCTGGTGCGGAACCAGTCGGAGGTCTGGGGGAAGAACTCCGCCAGCCGGTCCATGGCCGGGCCCTCGCCCTTGGCGTCCGGGAAGTCGATCATCAGGTTCAGCGCGCGGACCTCGCCGGTGGAGCGGGAGTACCCGGGCGGGGTGGGCAGGCCCTCCGACATCTGGACGCCCATGGTCCCGGCGATCCGGCAGGGTGCCAGTACGGATTCGGCGCTGGTGGCGACGGGGCCGGAGGCCGACTGGCCGCGGCCGGATATCCCGCCGCTGGCGGTGGCGGTGACGCCGAGGGCCAGTGCGGTGAGGCCGATGAACGCACTGGTGCGACAGGGTCTGCGTATCCGGCGGCGGGTCTGCGGCATGGAGATCGCCTTCGGTCCGCGGCAGCCGGCCGGGTCCGGACTGCTCTCTGTGGGCTCACCCTCCGACGATTGCGACACGCCCGCGCGTCGAAAGCCTCCAAATGTGATCCGACCGGGGCAAAAGCCCCTCCTGAGAGTGTGGCGTAGCTCACACTCGCGAGTGAAATAACCGGGGACCTGATCCCCGTTTGAACGAGAGTCCCACGAAGCGGGGACCGACTCCCCGGTTGGTGGAGCCGCAGATGTGGATCCCCCGGATCCCGCGCCCCAGGAAGGCCCCGGAATGAAGAGCCCCGCCCGCACCCCGGCGGCCGCACCCCGAGCGGCCGTGAACCTCACCGGAGCCGGAGCCGGAGCCGGAGCCGCGTCCGGGGCCTGCGCCGCGGCCGCCCCCGCGGCGCCCGGCCGGGTCCCGAAGCCCCGCGCCGACGCCGTCCGCAACCGGGAGCGGATCCTGGTGGCCGCGCGCGAGGTGTTCGTCGAGTTCGGGTCGGAAGCCCCCCTCGACGAGATCGCCCGCAGGGCCGGCATCGGCAACGCCACCCTGTACCGGCACTTCCCCGACCGGGCCGCCCTCGTCCACCACGTGGTGCTCTACGTGATGGACCGGGTCACCGCCCTCGCCGAGGACGCGCTCGCCGAGGAGCCGGACGCCTTCGCGGCGCTCTGCCGCTTCACGCACGGCGCCGCCGACGAGCGGATCGGCGCCCTGTGCCCGATGCTCGCGGCGGGCTTCGACGCCGACCACCCCGAACTCCACGCCGCCCGCGCCGCGTTGGAGGCGGCCGTGGAGCGGCTGGTCGAAGCC
Organism: Streptomyces sp. NPDC004126; assembly: GCF_050275515.1. Taxonomy (NCBI): domain Bacteria; kingdom Bacillati; phylum Actinomycetota; class Actinomycetes; order Kitasatosporales; family Streptomycetaceae; genus Streptomyces; species Streptomyces sp. NPDC004126. The sequence goes on from NZ_JBNNPF010000077.1 coordinate 7,205, forward strand.
GGCCAGAGCGGCGGCCTGCTGCGCCCCGACATCGGCGTCGGCGACCTGATGGTCGCGCTGTCCCAGCTCAGCCGCCCCCTGCCCGGCACCGACTGTCTGGTCGTGGAGCGGTTCGTCCACCGCCACCTCCAGCTCTTCCTGGACGGCCTGCGGGCTCCGGCGCGGTCCGAACTACCTGGTACGGCGGCCACGTTGGACGACCTCAGGCGCATGCCCCAGGCCTGACGCACCGAACACCCGAAGCCCGGAACGCCCGAAGCTCAGAACGCCCAAGCGTCAAACTTTTCAGACTTTCGTAATTTTTCAGTCATTCGCACAGTGAAGTGGATACCCCCATGCCGAAAACAGCCGCGACCGCCCCGCCGGCGGCCGTAGACCCCAGCCGCTGGAAGGCCCTGGTCTTCATCGCCCTGGCGCAGCTGATGGTCGTCCTCGACGCGACCATCGTGAACATCGCCCTCCCCTCCGCCCAGACCGACCTCGGCATCTCCGACGGCAACCGCCAGTGGGTCATCACCGCGTACGCGCTGGCCTTCGGCGGACTGCTCCTCTTCGGCGGCCGCATCGCCGACAAGTGGGGCCGCAAGAACGCCTTCGTCGTCGGCCTGATCGGCTTCGCCCTGGCCTCCGCCCTCGGCGGCGCCGCCACCGGCGAGGCCATGATGCTGGGCGCCCGCGCCCTGCAGGGCGCCTTCGGCGCGCTGCTCGCCCCGGCCGCGCTCTCCCTGCTCGCGGTCACCTTCACCGACGCCAAGGAGCGCGCCAAGGCCTTCGGCATCTACGGCGCGATCGCGGGCGGCGGCGGCGCCGTCGGCCTGATCCTCGGCGGCTTCCTCACCGAGTACCTCAACTGGCGCTGGACCTTCTTCGTCAACATCCCCTTCGCGGTCGTCGCGGCCGTCGGCGCCTGGATGGTCATCCGCGAGCCGGCCGGCTCCCGCAACAGCGCCCGCCTCGACGTCCCCGGCGTGATCCTCTCGACCCTGGGCCTGGTCGCCCTCGTCTACGGCTTCACCCGCGCCGAGTCCGCCGGCTGGTCGGACGCGGTGACCGTGGCCATGTTCGTCGCCTCGGCGCTGCTCCTCGCCGCCTTCGTGTTCGTCGAGTCCCGCGTGAAGTCCCCGCTGCTGCCGCTGCGCGTCCTGCTGGAGCGCAACCGCGGCGGTGTCTACCTCTCGCTGGGCCTGGCCGTCATCTCCATGTTCGGCCTGTTCCTCTTCCTCACCTACTACCTCCAGGTCGTGAAGGGCTTCTCGCCCGTCAAGACCGGCTTCGCCTTCCTGCCGATGATCGCGGGCATGATCACGGGCTCCACCCAGATCGGCGCCCGCCTGATGACCCGGGTCGCCCCGCGCCTGCTGATGGGCCCCGGCTTCCTGCTCGCCGGCGCCGGCATGCTGATGCTGACGCAGCTGGAGGTCGGCTCCTCCTACCCGGCGCTGATCCTGCCGGCGCAGCTGCTGCTGGGCCTCGGCATGGGCACCGCCTTCATGCCGGCCATGTCCCTGTCGACCTACGGGATCGACCCGGCCGACGCCGGCGTGGCCTCGGCCATGGTCAACACCTCGCAGCAGGTGGGCGGCGCGATCGGCACCGCCCTGCTGAACACCATCGCCGCGTCCGCGACCACGGCCTACCTGACCGACCACGCGGCCGAGGCCGCGGCGGGCGGCCCGGCCGGGAAGCTGGTGCAGGCGCAGGCCATGGTCGAGGGCTACTCCTCCGCGATCTGGTGGGCCGTCGGCATCCTCGTCGCCAGCGCGGCCATCGCGTTCACGCTGATCAACACCGGCCGTCCGGGCCACGGCGGACCGGTGGCCTCCGGCTCGGGCGCCGACGAGGACGCCCAGATCAAGGTCCCGGTGATCGCCCACTGAGCGGCCGCCGCGTGCGGGCAGCCGCGCGGGAATGACTGATCACCCCGTCTCGTTCAAATTTGAACGAGACGGGGTTAGTCTTTTCGAGGGACCCCGCACCGCACCGCACCGCACCGACGACCGAGGAGCGCCCCCGTGACCACCGAGACCCCCCGCATGCCGGCGCTGTACCTCAGCCACGGGGCCCCGCCCCTGGCCGACGACCCGCTCTGGCCGGCCGAGCTCGCCGCCTGGTCCGCGGCCCTGCCCAGGCCGCGCGCGATCCTGATGGTCTCCGCCCACTGGGAGGAGGCCCCGCTGGCGCTCGGCGCCGTCGAGCCCGTCCCGCTCGTCTACGACTTCTGGGGCTTCCCCGAGCACTACTACGCGGTGCGGTACGGGGCCCCGGGCGCGCCGGAGCTCGCCGCCTCGGTCCGCGCCCTGCTGAAGGCGCCCGGCACCCCGGTCCAGGACATCCCGGACCGCGGCCTGGACCACGGGGCGTACGTACCGCTCGTCGAGATGTACCCGGAGGCCGACATACCGGTCCTCCAGATCTCCCTGCCCACCCTGGACCCGGCCCGGCTGATGGGCATCGGCCGCAAGCTCGCCCCGCTGCGCGACGAGGGCGTCCTGATCGTCGGGAGCGGCTTCTTCACGCACAACCTGGCCGCGCTGCGGCACACCGGCCCGGGGGTGCCCGGCTGGTCGGCGGAGTTCGACCACTGGGGCCGCGAGGCGCTGGCCGCGCAGGACGTCGACGCCCTGCTCGACTTCGAGGCCAAGTCCCCGGCGGGCCGCCTGGCCCACCCCCGCACGGAGCACTTCGCCCCGCTCTTCGTCACCCTCGGGGCCGCCGGATCCGACCTCGCCGACCAGCACACTCCGGTCGACGGCTTCTGGATGGGCCTGTCGAAGCGCTCCGTCCAGTTCGGCTCCGCGGGCCCGGCCGCCGCCTGATCCGAAAGGCGCGGCCTAGGGCACCCGGGCCGGCCCGGTGACCTGCTCGCCGATCACGAAGCCCCGGGCCGGGCCCTCGGGCACGACCACCGCGGTCCCGTACGGGGCCCGCACCTCGCAGGCGTACCGCGCCTCGTCGGGGACGGGGCCGGTCAGCACGCTGACCGTGCCGTGGCCGTCGTAGTCGTCGACGATCACGTACACCGGGATCCCGGCCCGGGCGTAGGCGCGGCGCTTGCGGACCCGGTCCCGCGCGACGTCCTGCGGTCCCGGGGCGACGACCTCGGCGACCAGGGGCACGCTCGACGCCCTGATCCCCAGCTCCCCCCGGGCGGCGTGCCCGGTGAGGTCGTCCGGGGCGAGGAGCACGTCCGGCGCCCAGGCCTGGTAGCCGCCGACGACGTACATCGCCATGTAGGGGGCGTACGGGCCCCCGGCCAGGTGGGCGGCCAGCCGGGACCGCAGCCGGTTCGCGGTGAGGGCGTGCGTGAACGGCCGCCCCACCCGCCACATCTCGATCAGCCCCTCCACGATCTCGACGCGGAAGGTCTCGGGCGGGTCGATGGCCTGCCAGGCCCGCCAGAGGGCCTTGTCGAGCTCGTGGTCTGCTTCGGGACCGGCGCTCGTCGGCGCCGCGCCGCGGGACGGCCGCGGGATGTGTGCGATCACTCCCGGCACGCTACGGCCGGAATGTGGCATGCCGTCGGAATATGCCCGTGCTTCACCCGGACGAGGGCCGAATCACCCGGACGGACGCACGTACGACATGCGTTCGCTCCCTTGGGGTGGTATCTGCCGTCTTGTCGCGTTTCCTGCGATTTTCCTGCGGTTCGATCGCCAGTCCAGGCAACCAGGAGCCGGTGCGGCCCGTCTTCACGGTGGGAGCGCGCCCACGGGCGGCGCCGCACCGGGCTCGAACCGGGGGAGCCGAATGTGACGGCGGTCTCACGGACGCCGTCGCCGCACGGCTCCGCGGACACCTCCGGACCGGCCGCCAGGGCTGGCCTGACCTGCGCGTTCCCGGGTTCTCGCAGGAGCCCGCCGTGCCCGGTTCCGAGGGGCGGCGGGGCAGGATACTGCAAGATCTCGAAAAAGGGAGACCGGCGTGGGAATTCTGTCCCGATTCCAGTCGTTGTTTCCTTTCGGAAGCGGGCACTCGGAAGAGTGTCCGAGGACGCACCGCGACCGATTCATCGCATCGCAAGGGAGCACGCATGGCAACCCGCGCCGTCGCCCGTCGTCAGTCCACGAGCAGCGCCCGTGCTGCGGGCGGGGAGATCGTCGACCGCGACCTGGTCGGCATGTACCTCGACGAGATCGCGCGCACCCCGCTGCTCGACGCCGCCAGGGAAGTGGAGCTCTCGCAGATCATCGAGGCGGGCGTGTACGCCCGGCAGATCCTCGACGGCGAGATAGAGCGCGCCGGGGAGATTCCCGCCCGCGAGGAGCTGGAAGCCCTGGCCGCCGAAGGCGAGCGCGCCAAGGAAGTCTTCATCCGGTCCAACCTCCGCCTCGTCGTGGCCGTCGCCCGCCGCTACCCGCGCAGCGGCCTGCCCCTGCTCGACCTCATCCAGGAGGGCAACGCCGGCCTGGTCCGCGCCGTCGAGAAGTTCGACTACGCCAAGGGCTTCAAGTTCTCCACGTACGCGACGTGGTGGATCCGCCAGGCGATCACCCGCTCCATCGCCGACCAGTCCCGCACCATCCGCCTCCCCGTCCACCTCGTGGAGGAGCTCGGCCGGATCCGCCGGATTCAGCGCGAGTTCAACCGGGAGAACGGCCGCGACCCCGAGCACGCCGAGATCGCCGCCGAACTCGACTCCACCGAGAAGCGCGTGGGCGACGTCCTGGACTGGGCCCGCGACCCGGTCAGCCTCAACATGTCGGTCGACGACGAGGGCGACACCCAGTTCGGCGACCTGCTGGAGGACACCTCCGCGATCTCGCCCGAGCAGTCCGTGCTCTCCCTGCTGCGCAGCGAGGAGCTGGAGGACCTCCTCGGCAAGCTCGACCAGCGCACGGCTTCCATCATCAAGATGCGCTACGGCATCGAGGACGGCCGCGAGCGGACCCTGACCGAGGTCGGCAAGCAGCACGGCCTGACCCGCGAGCGGATCCGCCAGATCGAGAAGCACGCCCTGCTGGAGCTCAAGCGCATGGCCCGCGACACCGGCTTCGACGCCGTGGCCTGACCCGTGGCCTGACCGGCCCGCCGCCCGCGCCCCCGCTCCCTCCCCGGACGAGTCCCGGTGCCCACCCCCCCCCGGTGCCGGGACTCCCCCCTGCCCGGACGCCCCCAGGCCGTGTCCTTCGGGTCAGGCCCCCGCCCGGGCCAGCCGCGCGCCCAGCGCCCCGGCCGCCTCCGCCAGGAACTCCGGCCCGCGCACCGTGAACTCCAGCCCCGTCAGCGCCATCCGGGCCGCCAGCCACTCCGGTGAGTCCCCGCTCTCGAAGCGCACCCGCGCCCCGTCGGCCTCCGCCGCGGCCGCCTCGCGCAGCCACGCCGGCAGCTCCTCGGGCGGCGCGGCGAAGGACACGTCGACCGGGTACGTCCGCTCCCCCCGCAGCGTCCGCCGGACGAACTCGGCCGCCTCCATCGGCAGCGGGCGCGGCGTGAACCGGGCCCCCGTCGCGAAGGGCTCGCTCACCCGGTCCACCCGGAAGGTGCGCCAGTCCTCCCGCTCCAGGTCGTAGGCGACGAGGTACCAGCGGCTCCCGGTGCTCACCAGCCGGTACGGCTCCACCAGCCGGCGCGAGTCCACCCCGTCCCGCGTCCGGTACGCGAACCTCAGCCGCTCCGCCCCCGCCACCGCCCCGGCCATCGTCGTCAGCGTCCGCGGGTCCACGTTCGGCCCGTCGCCCCGGGTCACCGCGACCGTCGCCGTCTGCAGGGCGCCCACCCGGCTCCGCAGCCGCGCGGGCAAGACCTGTTCGAGCTTCGCCAGAGCGCGTACGGAGGCCTCCTCGACCCCCTCGACGGCATGTCCGGCCCCCGCCCGCAGCCCCACGGCGATGGCCACGGCCTCCTCGTCGTCGAGCAGCAGCGGCGGCATCGCCGCCCCCGCCACCAGCCGGTAACCGCCGACCGCGCCCAGTGTGGCCTCCACCGGATACCCCAGGTCACGCAGCCGCTCGATGTCCCGCCGGATGGTCCGCGGGCTCACCCCCAGCCGCTCCGCCAGCTCGCTGCCCGGCCACTCGCGCGGGGTCTGGAGCAGGGACAGCAGGGTGAGCAGCCGGCCGGGTGTGTCGTTCATACTTCAAGATTGCCAGGTAAGTAGGACACATCCTGGCCTACATGCCGTCTAGGTTTCTCTCCATGAGCACCGAGACGTCCATGGCATCGCCCGAAAGAGAGAACGGGCCCGTACGAGAAGAGCGGAACGCGTCCCCCGCCGCAGCACCCGCACCAGACGCCCCCGGCGACCCCGCCGCCGCCCCGGCCGACCGCCGCCGCTGGCTGGCGCTCGCCATCGTGATGACCGCGTCCTTCATGGACCTGGTCGACGTCACGATCGTCAACATCGCGATACCCAGCATGCGCGAGGGCTTCGGCGCCTCGACCAGCGCCATCCAGTGGATCACCGCCGGCTACGCGCTCGCGTTCGCCGCCGGCCTGATCACCGGTGGCCGTCTCGGTGACATCTACGGCCGCAAGCGCCTCTTCCTCGCCGGCGTCGCGGGCTTCACCATCGCCTCGCTGCTCTGCGGCGTCGCGCCCGACCCGTCCATGCTCGTCGCCTCCCGCCTCCTCCAGGGCGCCATGGCGGCCCTGATGGTCCCGCAGGTCCTCGCGATCATCCACGTCACCTTCCCGCCGCACGAGCGCGGCAAGGTCTTCGGCATGTTCGGCGCGATCGTCGGACTCGGCGCGGTCTCGGGTCCGATGCTCGGCGCACTGCTCACCGAGTGGGACCTGTTCGGCCTCGAATGGCGCACGATCTTCCTGATCAACCTGCCCGTCGGCATCGCCGCGGTGATCCTGGGCCGCAAGTTCATCTCCGAGTCCAAGGCTCCCAAGGCCCTGCGCCTGGACCTGGTGGGCGTCGTGCTCGCCACGTCCGCGCTGGTCATGCTGATCTACCCGCTCACCCAGGGCCGGGAGAACGGCTGGCCGCTCTGGGGCTTCGTCTGCATGGTCGCGTCGCCGGTCGTCTTCGCCGTCTTCATCGGCTACGAGAGGCACAAGATCAAGAAGGACGGGTCCCCGCTCGTCGAGCTCTCCCTCTTCCGGATCAAGAGCTTCGCCGGCGGCATCACGGTCCAGCTGGCCTTCGGCCTGACGACCGGCATCTTCTTCCTGGTCTGGACGCTGTACATGCAGATGGGCCTGGGCTGGACCCCGCTGCACGCCGGCAGCACCGGCATCCCCTTCTCCATCGCCGTCTCCGTCGCGGCCGGCATCTCGGTCGAGAAGCTCGTCCCGCGCTTCGGCCGCAAGGTGCTCCAGGCCGGTGCGCTGGTCATGGCCGCGGGCGTGCTGCTCTACATCTGGGAGGCCGAGCGGTACGGCATGGACATCTCCTCCTGGCAGATGGCCGCCCCGCTGGTCGTGATGGGCATCGGCATGGGCCTGATCGTCGCCCCGCTGAACGACACCATCCTGTCCCAGGTGCCGCGCGAGCACGCCGGTTCCGCGTCCGGCCTGATCAACACCACCGGCCAGATGGGCAACGCGCTCGGCCTCGCGCTGACCTCCGTCGTCTACTTCGGCTCCATCGAGGACGACCGGATCCTCGGCGTGCCGTACGCCGAGGCCTTCCGCGGCGCGCTGTGGTGGGTCGTCGCGGTCCTCGTGGTCATCTTCGCGGTGATGTTCGTGCTGCCGCGCCGGCAGATCCCGATGTCGGAGCGCGAAGGGGCCGTCGAGGGCGCCCACTGACGGGCCCCCGGCTCCGGCCGGAGGGTGCGGACATGCCCGCTCAACCGAGCGGGTATGTCCGTTTTTCTTTGTTTTCCCCCGGTTCTCTGCGTAGGGTGAGGGGTGAAGCGGCGGAATCCGGTATCGAACGGACACGAATCCACAGGCGGCTCGCAATGATCCTCACGGTCACCCCCAACCCCTCCCTCGACCGGACCTACGAGGTCCCCTCGCTGGACCGCGGCGCGGTGCTCCGGGCCGCGGGGGAGCGGGTCGACCCCGGCGGCAAGGGGGTCAACGTCTCCCGGGCCGTCGCGGCGGCGGGATGCTCCACCACGGCCGTCCTCCCGCTGGGCGGCCCCGCCGGCACCCTGCTCCTGGAACTGCTCACGGCCGAGGGCGTGGACGTCACCGCCGTCTCCATCGCCGGGCTGACCCGCTCCAACATCGCCGTCGTGGAACCGGACGGCACCCTGACGAAGATCAACGCGGCGGGCCCGGAGCTCTCCGCCCAGGAGTCGGACCTGCTCCTCGACACCGTCCGCGGCTCCGCCGGGGCCGACTGGGTCGCCTGCTGCGGAAGCCTGCCGCCCGGCCTGGAGCCCCGCTGGTACGCCGAACTCGTCACCCGCGCCCGCGAAGCCGGCGCCCGCGTCGCCCTGGACACCTCCGGCCCCGCCCTGGCGGCGGCCCTGCCCGCCCGCCCCGACGTCGTCAAGCCGAACGCCGCCGAGCTCGCCGAAGCCGTGGGCCGCCCGCTGGCCACCCTCGGCGACGCCGTCAAGGCCGCCGAGGAACTCGTCGGACGCGGCGCCGGCGCGGTCCTGGCCTCCCTCGGCGCGCACGGCCAGCTCCTGGTCACCGCCGACGGCGCCCACCACGGCGCGGCCCCGGTCGCGGCGGTCCGCAGCGACGTCGGGGCCGGCGACGCCGCCCTGGCCGGCTTCCTGACCGCCGGGGGCACCGGCCCCGCCGCGCTCGCCTCGGCCCTCGCCCACGGCGCGGCCGCCGTACAGCTGCCGGGCAGCGTCATGCCGGGCCCGGCGGACCTGCGCCCCGAGGACGTCCACATCACCCGGGACCTGCCGCTGGACCTCCCGCTCTCCGCCGGCTGACGCCGGTCAGCGGACCCGGGCCCGCACCTCCATCGCCCCGCGCGCGGCGGCCTCGCTGTCGTAGACCTCGCACATGTGCCGCCCGTCCGGCGTCGCCGTGTGCTCGACCTCCCACAGGCTGAACTCGCTCCCGTCCAGCAGCACGAAGGCGTGCTCGTACAGGCTGAAACCGGCGTCCCGCCCGTCGGTGAGGCACTGCCGGCCGCCGAACGCCTGCGTGATGTGGTGCGCGTACGCCGAGCGCAGCAGCTCCGCCACCGCCTCACCGGGCCGGTCGGCGTTCTCCGCGCGGCGCAGCACCCGCCGGGCGTGGTCGGCGGACTGCTCCACCGTGTACTCGCGGCGCCGCTGCTGGGGCGAGGGGGCCGCGAACAGGGCGCTCAGCACCGCCAGATCGCCCTCCAGGCCCTCGTCGCCGTGACCGTCACCGTCGCCGCCCGGCCCGGGGGCCTCGGGCAGCACCGGCTCCGCCGGGGACTCGCCGAACAGCCGGGCCACCGCCAGCCCCAGCCCGTCCTTGCTCTCGAACACCTCGTGCCGGGTGCCGCGGTCGCCCCCGAGCCGGTAGGCCAGCTCCCACAGGGACGCCGCCTCCCCGTCGGGCAGCAGGTAGGTGTGCCGGTGGGTCTCCCGCCACAGCCCCGCCGACGGGCTGTGGTGGGTGGTGTACAGCGAAGAGCTGTGGGCGAGCGCCGTGCCGAGGCGCTCGACCAACCTGTCCGGCAGGTCGAAGGAGTTGAGGGCGCGGCCCAGGAGTCGCTCGAGGTGCGCCTCGGTTGTCTCGTACGGATCGCTCAAGGTGGGTCTCCAGGCCGTCGCTGCTTGTCACTTCGCGGAAGCACAACGTAGCCCCTGGTGCTGACATCACGTCCGGGATTCGGTAAAACGTCCGGGAAGCATCAGGGGTTCCCGCCACACCTTCAGGTCAAGTTGGGTACGGATGGCCCGGGTTCGCGGCGGTCCATCACATTGCGCGGGAGCATGGGCGGTATGGCAACGAACACAGTGGGCGTCCCCCGCCAGCAGGGCCGCCCCCGCATCCGCCCCGAGGGCGAACCGGGCGCCTCCCGGGGGCTGGCCTGGCTGCTGGTGGTCACCGGGGCGGCCGGGCTGCTCGCCTCCTGGGTGATCACCCTGGACAAGTTCCTCCTGCTGGAGGACCCGGACTTCAAGCCCGCCTGCAGTCTGAACCCCGTGGTGTCCTGCGGCAGCGTCATGCAGAGCGAGCAGGCCTCCGCCTTCGGCTTCCCCAACCCGATGCTCGGGCTGGCCGGTTACGCCGTCGTCGTCTGCGTCGGCGCGGGCCTGCTGGCCGGCGCCCGCCACCGGGGCTGGTTCTGGCTGGGACTGAACGCCGGAACGCTCTTCGGCACCGGCTTCTGCGCCTGGCTGATGGTCCAGTCCCTGTACGAGATCAACGCCCTGTGCCTGTGGTGCTGCCTGGCGTGGGTGGCGACCCTGCTGATGTTCTGGGCGGTCACCGCCCGCAACGTCCGCACCGGCGACCTGCCCGCCCCCGGCCCGCTGCGGGCCCTGTTCACCGACTTCGCCTGGGCACCGCCCGCCCTGCACACCGGGGTGATCGGGATGCTGGTCCTGACCCGCTGGTGGGACTTCTGGACGGGCTGACCCGGACGGAGCGGGGCGTACGCGCACGAGGGCCCCGGCGGCTGGACGCCGCCGGGGCCCTCGTCACTTCGTCAGCTCAGCGCGCCAGCGCGTCACTTCGCTCCACGGGCGCCGGTGCGCGCCCTGACCGGAAGGGCCGAGCGGAGGAGGTCAGCTGCCGATCGAGCCGTTGCCGGAGAGGACCGGGATGTTGCTCAGGATGTGGGAGAGCGGCTCGTCGCCCTTGGCCTGCGTGGAGTTCTCGGTGCACTGCTGGTTCTGCGGGTTGGACAGGACGTTGATGTCCTGGACACCGATGTTGAGGGCGGCGATCAGCGACTGGGCGTTGACCTTCGCGGGCAGGGCGATGCAGGGCTTGTTGAGGGAGCCCTGGACCAGGCCGAGCTGCGGGCTCATGTCACCGGTGGTCTTCTGGTTGCCGTAGATCTGCTGGGCACCGTTGCCGTTGACCGTGTTGATCCCGTTGTCGTTGCCGATGGCCATGGCGGGAGCGGCGCCCGCGCCGACGGCGGCGGCGGTGACCGCGGCGGCGGCCATGATCTTCTTGAGCATCATTGATCCTTTTGTCGCACGAGTGCCCGCTTGTGGAGCGCCCTGATCAACAGGTCTTCCGAGGGGTTGGTTCCGCTCCTTCACTCGATCGGCCCGTCCGGGGCGGCGATTTCCCCGGTCCGGGTGAGACGGCTGCGGACGCCTGCGCGAAGCCCGTACGCAGCCACCGGGTTCCGCTTCGCCGGTCAAGATCGTGTTGCGCTCCGTAGAAGGGCTGCGCACGGTGGGTGAGGAAGCGGATTGTTCCCGTCCGTTTTCGCGACCACCCGAAGGAAGCCCCCATGCGCACGAAGCCGTCCCGCCTCCGCGTCCTCGTCCCGTCGGCCCTCGCCGTCGTCATACTGTCCGGCGCGGCCGCCCCCGCGGTGGCCGCCGACGGCGGCGGTGCCGCGGCGGCCGTCGAAGAGCGTGCGGCCGCCGTGCAGGAGCGGATCGAACGGATCGAGGAGGTCAGGCAGGCCGTCCCCGACCAGGTCGCCGCCGGCCCGATCGACGACCTCCTCGCCAGCCTGACCAAGACCCTCGGAGACCTGCTGGGCTCCCTCACGGGTCTGCTGGGCGGGGTGAAGATCCCCGAGATCAAGCTGCCGGAAGGACTGGGCCTCCCGTCGCTCAACCTCCCTGCGATCCCGGCGATCCCGGGGATCCCGGGGCTGCCCGTCACGGCGCCCGCCGCCCCGGCCGTTCCCGCCGCTCCGGCGGTGCCCGCCACGCCCGCGCTGCCGGGAACCGGGGTGATCCCCGAGCTGCCCGACATCCCGGATGTCCCGGACATCCCCGACATCCCCATCCGCAGCTAGGCGGGCGGCCGCGGAGGCCGGCCGGCGGCATGGTTACGACTATTGGGCTGAACAGGTCTGGTTCGGGTCTTCTTCGGGTCGCGGCCGTGTCGTCGGGGAAGCTGGACCGTTTCGCTTCGTGTGAGCCCCGGATCGGGGCAGGACATCGAAGAGAAGGTGCACTTCCCATGAACACTGCTGCCAAGAAGGCCGCTGTGGCCCTGGCCTCCGCTGGTCTCGCCGTCGCCGGTGCCGCCGGCGCCGCCTCCGCCGACTCCGCGGCCGAGGGCGCGGCCGTGGGCTCCCCCGGTGTCCTCTCGGGCAACCTGGTCCAGGTCCCCGTCCACATCCCGGTCAACGTCTGCGGCAACTCCGTGAGCATCATCGGCGCGCTGAACCCCGCGTTCGGCAACGTCTGCATCAACGACTGACGCACGTATCGGTCAGCACCACACGACTGTGGGCGCCCCCGGCACCGCCGGGGGCGCCCACAGTCGTTCCCGGGCTGCTGCTCAGTGCTGGCCGCCGTTGAGCTGTACGCCGCCGAGCAGCGGGGAGGCCTTGGTGGCCCCGTTGGCCAGGCCCAGCACCTCGCCGGGGGCGTTGTTGCGGAGCTTGTTGACGCCCTGGGCGGTGCCGACGACCTTGTTGACGGTGTCGCCCTGCTCGGCGAGGGCCATGCCCAGGGTCTCGGGCGCCGAGGCGACGACGGGCTCGACGGCGCTCAGGGCCGTGTTCCATCCGGCGGACAGGCTCATGGGGGGACCGGCGGGCGCCTCCGCCGCGAAGGCGGGGGCCGCCGCTCCGAGCGCGGCGACGGAGCCGGCGACGACAGCGGCGGCCTTGGAAAGCTTCATTATCGAAAATCCTTTTCTGTTCGTGGACAGAGGTGCCTGCGGCGATCCTCGCGCCGCTTTCGACCTGGGTAACGATTACCGGCCGCTGCGGAAACGCGGGGCCGGGCGCACGGAAGCGGCCGGAGAATCCGAGGGGGGATTCTCCGGCCGGTATTTCTTCTGATTACCGGTATTCCCGGTCAGTCGATACGGGCCCTGCGGTACAGAATCGAGCCGCCGAGGACCAGGGCCGAGGCGAGGGCCGCCATGGCCGAGAGCTCGCCCGCTCCGGTGGCCGCCAGCTCCGGTGCGGCCGCCCGGGCCGGAGCCGGGACGGGGGCCGGCGGGGCCGCCGCGGGGGCCGGTGCCGGGGCGGGAGCGGCCGCCGGGGGCAGGTGCACCGGGAGGTCGCCGGCCGGGGCCGCCGGGGGCTGGTCCGCGGGGCGGACGACCTCCGGGGCGGGGAGCGGCGCGGGCGCGGGCCGCTCGGGCTGGCTGCCGTGCGGCGGACGCGGCGCCGGAACCTCAGCGGCCGGGGCCGCCGGGACGGGCGCCGGGGCCGGCTGGGCCTCGGGCTGCGGTGCCGGGGCGGGCTGCGGGACGGGGGCCGGGAGCGTGTGGGGCTGCTCCTCGGGCTGCGGGGCCGGGGTCTCGGCCTGCGGGGGCTGCGGCGGGGGAGCCGGAGCCGGCGCGGGCTGTGGGGCGGGCTGAGGTGCGGGCGCCGGAGCGGGTGCAGGGGCCGGCGTCGGGGCGGGGGCCGGGTGCTCCGCCACGGGGCCGGGCCTCGGCTCGGGCTTGGGGGCGGGCCGGGGCTCCGGCTTGGGCTTCGGGTGCTGCGGCGCCGGGGCGGGGGGTGCCGGGTGGGGTGCCGGGTGCTCCGCGTGCGGGGGCTGCTGCGGCGGGTGGTCGTCGCACTCCTCCCCGTTCTCGCCGGAGCCGTCGCCGCCGTAGCCGCCCTCGTCGCCGCCGTCCTGGTGGTGGCGGGGCGGGGCGGGGGGCTCGTGGCGGGGCGCCTCGTGGCGCGGGGCGGCGTGCCTGGGGGCGTGCGCGCGGGGTTCCCCGTACCCGCGCTCCTCCTCGTGGCGCTGGCGGGGCAGTGCGTGCCGGCCGCTCTGCTGCTCGTCGAGGTAGCGCTCGAAGGCCGCCCGGTGCTCGGGGCTCAGGTAGCGCTCGTAGTCGCGGCCGCCGTCGTCGCCGGCGTGGGAGCCGGTGGAGCTGACGCAGGTGTTCCCCATCGAGGGGTTGAGGGCCGCACCCCCGTCCACGCTGTTGCCGCACAGGTTCGGTGTGACCGTGATCGGTACCGAGACGCTGTTGCCGGACAGCACACCCGGCGAATGCGAGGCCTCGGCCATCGCCCCTGGATGCGCGCACGCCGCGCCGGTCGCGATCGACAGCAGGCTCGATGCGGCCGCAGCGGTGAGCACCCCCTTGCCCAGTACCTGTCGGCTCAGTACCTGTCGCATGGGTCCTTCCCTGTCCACCGGCGCGTGGGCCGGTACTGAATCGAAGGTGGCCTCGGAGTGCACCGCCGTGCACTCCGAGGCCACCCCGAGGAGGTCTGCCCTGCCCTCGCGGGCCGAGGGCTACGTCAGGCGTTGACGCAGGTGTTGCCGAAGGCCGGGTTCAGGAGGCCGACGAGCTGGGCGGTGTTGCCGCAGACGTTCACCGGGATGTGCACGGGAACCTGCACGAGGTTGCCGGAGAGGACGCCGGGGGAGTCCTTGGTGACGCCGCTGGCACCCGCGTCGGCCATGGCCGGGGAGGCGACACCGGCGGCCATCATCGCGCCGGCGGCCAGCACCACTGCCTTCTTGTGCTTCATTTTGTTTTCCAATCCTTCCCGCAGAGGTGTATCCGCTGCAAAAACAACAACGAGTGGGTCCGGGAAAAGAAACCGAGGATTTCCGGGGGCTTCCGCACAATTCACTCCGATGCCCCGGAAGGGCGTTCCGGCCGTGAATTCGAACCGGTAATGGAGGGTGCCGGAAGGGGGCCGGAATTACGCGGGCCCGGCATGCGGCGAGGCCGTCGCGACCCGGGGGTGCGACGGCCTCGCTCGGGGAGCCGTGCGATCAGCTGCCGGCGGAGACGTTGCCGGAGAGGATCGGGATGTTGTCCAGGATGTGCGACAGGGCCTCGTCACCCTTGGCCTGGGTGGAGTTCTCGGTGCACTGCTGGTTCTGCGGGCTGGACAGGACCGGGATGTCCTGGACGCCGACGTTGATGAGCGCGAGGATCGACTGCGCGTTGACCTTGGCCGGGAGGGCGATGCAGGGCTTGTTGAAGGAGCCCTGGATCAGCGCCATCTGCGGGCTCATGTTGCCGTAGGTGGCCTGGTTGCCGTAGATCTGCGCCGAGTTGTTGCCGTTGACGGTGTTGATGCCGTTGTCGTTCCCGACGGCCATCGCCTGCGGGGCCATGGCGGCGCCGAGGCCCAGGGTGGAGGCGGCAACCGCTGCGCCGGCCGCGAACTTCTTGATCATGATCGTCCCTTTTTTACAGGATTGCCCGGTACTGGAGCATCCGGATCAACGCCCTCGGCCCGGCTCGGGTTGCGTGGCTTCACCCGGATGCCGCCGTTTCGTGCGGCGCGGTTGACGTTCAGGCGTTCACGCAGGTGTTGCCGAACGCCGGGTTCAGCAGCGCGATCACGTTGACGGTGAGGCCGCAGACGTTCACCGGGACGTCGAGGGGGACCTGGACCGTGTTGCCGCTCGCCACACCGGGGGAGCCGGCGGCGACGCCGTCCGCGGACGCGCCGCCGTGCGCGGAGGCGAGGCCCGCGCCGCCCATCAGCATCGCCGCGCCCGCGACCGCCACGGTGCTGCCGCGCATCAGCCTCTTCTTCATCTCCGTATTTCCTTTCGGTTCGAACGGTGGTGCACCGCATAACGACCCGCCCACGGAGAGGGTGCGTGCTATCGCCCAAAAGGCCGTACGAGCGAGTCCGACGTGATTTCCAGCCCGATTTCTGACAAAGTTCACTCCTGTTTTGTCCCCTTGATCGAAAATGGAGACAGGGTCATGGGTTCCTCCCGCAGAATCCTCGGCACACTCGGCCTGCTGTCCTGCCTCACACTTTCCGCACACGTGCCCCAGGCGGGCGCCGCGGTGACCGCCGGGGCCCGTGAATTGCCCCGGGTGCCCTTCACCCAGCGCTACCAGGCCGTCCAGCACGGCGGGCTGGTCAGGGCCTCCAACTCCGCCATCAGCTGCCGCCGCGAGGAGAACGACCAGGCCGAGCCGTGCGCCGAGGTCAAGAAGGGCGCGGCGGGGGTCAACGGCGACTTCGAGATGTTCTACAACGAGGTCGACAAGGACCCGGACACCTACAACTCCACCCGGGCCGAGCTCAAGGTCCCGCAGGGCGCGAAGGTCTCGTACGCCCGCCTGTACTGGGGCGGGAACCTGCGGGTGGGGGAGCAGAAGCCGCCGGAGGACAACGGGCGGGTGCTGGTCGCCGAGCCCGGGGGCGCGTACAAGGCGGTGCTGGCCGACACCGTGATCGGGCACCACACCGACCAGGGCAGCGACGCCTACCAGGCCTCGGCCGACGTCACCCCGATGGTGCGCAAGGGCGGGGCGGGGATGTGGACCGTGGCCCAGCTCAACGTGGCCATGGGCCACTCGGAGGTGGGCGCCTGGGGCGGCTGGACGCTGGTCGTCGCGTACGAGCACCCGCAGGAGCCGCTGCGCCGGGTGTCGGTGTGGGACGGCTTCGAGTCGCTGGCCGCCGGCGCGGGCGAGGCCGCGGGGGAGACGGTCGAGGTCACCGGCCTGGAGGTGGCGCCCGGGGCCGCCGGGAAGGCCGGGGTGGTCGCCTACGACGGGGACCGGGGGGCCCTCGGGGACTCACTCACCGTGACCGCCGACAGTGGCCGACGGGTCAATGTCAGCGATTCAGAAAATCCTTTTAATGATGTTATGAATTCCACGATCACGGAATTCGGACGTCCCTCGTTCGTGCGACAGCCCGAACATATGAATAATCTCGGATATGACGCGGACGTGTTCGACCTGAGTCCCGCCCTGTCCGGTGGAGCCCGCAGCCTCAGCTTCAAGTTCGCGGGCGAAAGCCAAGGTCAATTCCTCGGTGTGCTCTTCGTTCAGACAGACGCGCGCCGCTGAACGCAGGAGACCACTCCACGTGCCGAAACACCCCTCGCCGGACCCGTCACCGGCCGGTTCCGGTTCCTCCTTCACCGTCCTCCACCTCGTCCAGCCCGTAGACGGAGGCGTCGCCCGCGTCGTCGCCGACCTCGCACGGGCGCAGACCGCCGCCGGCCTGCGCGTCCTCGTCGGCTGCCCGCGAGGCGGACAGCTCGCCGACGCCGCCCGCGAGGCAGGAGCCGAGGTGCACACCTGGCGCGCCGGACGCTCCCCCGGACCCGGGCTGCCCGCCGAAGTCCTCGGCGCCGCCCGGCTGGTCCAGCGCCTGCGCCCCGACCTGCTGCACGCCCACAGCGCCAAGGCCGGACTCGCCGGACGCCTCGCCGTACGCGGCTCCCTGCCGACCGTCTTCCAGCCCCACGCCTGGTCCTTCGACGCCGTCAGCGGCACCACCGCCGCCCTCGCGCTG
The DNA here is from genome assembly GCF_050275515.1 of Streptomyces sp. NPDC004126. Classification (NCBI taxonomy): domain Bacteria; kingdom Bacillati; phylum Actinomycetota; class Actinomycetes; order Kitasatosporales; family Streptomycetaceae; genus Streptomyces; species Streptomyces sp. NPDC004126. The sequence goes on from NZ_JBNNPF010000077.1 coordinate 24,375, forward strand.
CGCTGGGAACGGGTCGGCGCCCGCTGGGCCGACCGGGTGCTCTGCGTCAGCGAAGCCGAACGCCGGGCCGGCGAGGCCGAAGGGATCACCGCCCGCTGGGCGGTGATCCGCAACGGCGTCGACCTCACCCGATTCGCCCCCGCCCGCGGCCGACGCGACGGCGGCCGCGCCGAAGCCCGCGCCGCACTCCGGCTGCCCGACGGCGGACCGCTCGCCGTCTGCGTCGGCCGGATCTGCCCCCAGAAGGGCCAGGACGTCCTGCTGCGCGCCTGGCCCGAGGTCCTCGGCGCCGTCCCCGGCGCCCGCCTCGCCCTCGTCGGCGACGGCCCCGACGCCGAACGGCTGCGCCGCACCGCACCCGGCGGCGTCCACTTCGCCGGAGCCGCCGCCGACATCCGACCGTGGCTTCGCGCCGCCGATCTCGTTGTACTGCCGTCGCGGTGGGAAGGCATGGCGCTCGCCCCGCTCGAAGCCATGGCCTGCGGCCGCCCGGTCCTGGTCTCCGACGTCAGCGGTGCCCGGGAGAGCCTGCCGCCCGGCCAGGGACGGCTCTGCCTGGTACCGCCGGAGGACCCGACGGCACTGGCCAAGGCCCTGGGACGGCTGCTCGACGAACCGCGGCTGCTCACCGAACTCGGGGAGCAGGCCCAGCAGCACGCCCGGACCGAGTTCGACGTGCGGCGGACCACGGACGCGGTCACCGGCCTGTACCACGAACTGCTGGGCAGGCCCCGGCCCTTGAACCAGGAGCGCATCAGCCGATGACGATGGACAGCGCACCCGCCCGGCACACCGGGCAGGGCGGCACGGGGCACGCCGGCGGCAGCGCCTACGCCCCCGCGGCTCCCGCCGAAACCCGCCGTGCCGTGACCGCCATCCTCCACCCCCCGCGCGGACCCCGTGCCGACCGGGCCCGCGCCGCCGTCCGGCCGCAGCGGGCCCGCCGCCGCGAAGGCGTCACCGCGCTGCTGACCGCCGACGCGCTCGCCGCCGCCGTCACCGCGACCACCCTGCCCGCCGGCACCCTGCCCCCCGAAGCCGTACTGCCCGCCGCCGCCCTCCTCACCGCCCTGCACGCACAGGCCGGCCTCTACCGTCCCCGCCTCGCCCCCTCCGCACTGCGCGAACTGCCCGCCCTCGCCGGCCGCGCCGCCGTGCTCTGGGCCGGCGCCGCCGCCCTCCTCGCCGCCGCCGCACCCCAGCGCGCCCTCGGCTGGAGCGCGCTCCTCGGCGCCGTCTGCCTCCAGGTCGTACTGGCGTGCGCGGGACGCGGATTCGCCAACCAGCTCCGCCGCCGCGCCGCCGTACGACGGCCCGTCTCCGCGCTCGTCGTCGGCCCCGGCGCGGGCACCGGCGCCGTCGCCGCCGCCCTGCACGGCCGCCCCGAGTACGGACTGCGCCCCGTCGGCATCGCCGACACCGCCGCCCCCGCCGACGGCGACCCCGGCCAGCTCCCCGTCCTCGCCACCCACGAGGACGTACGCCGCGCCGTCATCCAGAACTCCGTCCGCGAAGCCGTCTTCACCTGTCCCCCCGAGGCCGACGAACGCACCGCCTCCCTGGTCCGGCTCTTCCACGACCACGGCTGCCGGCTCTGGCTCGCCGACCCCGCCGGGACCGCCAAGGTCACCGGCATGCGCGTCGCGCAGCCCGCCGACCAGCTGTGGGGACACGCCGTACAGCCCCTCCTGCCGCGGCCCTCCCGGCCGCTGGAACGCGCCGCGAAGCGGGCCATCGACTCCGGCCTCGCCGCCCTCGCACTGCTCGCCGCCGCCCCCGTCATGGGCGCCTGCGCCCTCGCCGTCCGGCTCTCCGACGGACCCGGGGTGATCTTCCGTCAGGAGCGGGTCGGCCTCTACGGACGGCCCTTCACCCTGCTGAAGTTCCGCACCCTGCGCGCCGACGAGCACGAGTCCGCCACCCGCTGGACCGTCGCCGGCGACCGCCGGATGAGCCCCGTCGGCTCCTTCCTGCGCAAGTCCTCGCTGGACGAACTGCCCCAGCTGTGGAACGTCGTACGGGGTGACATGAGCCTGGTCGGCCCGCGCCCCGAACGCCCCTTCTTCGTCGCCAAGTTCAGCACCGTCCACCCCGGCTACGAAGCCCGCCACCGGATGCCCGTCGGCATCACCGGCCTCGCCCAGATCAACGGACTGCGCGGCGACACCTCCATCGAGGACCGGGCCCGCTTCGACAACCACTACATCGACACCTGGTCGCTGTGGCAGGACCTGTGGATCCTGGCCCGCACCGCCGCCTCCTTCTTCCGCTTCCGGCTGGGAGGGAGCTGAGCATGAGCCTCACCGCGACCGCCCCGGTACGGGCCCTCGACGCGGGCGCGCTGCGCCGCCACTGGCCGCTGCTGCCCCTCGCCGCGACCGTCCTGTTCCTCCTCGCCCCGCTCCCCGCCGGCGACGCGACCGCCTCCGGCAAGGTCGGCCCCGCCGACGCCGCCTCGCTGCTGCTCGCCCTCGTCTGCGGGATCCAGGCCCTGCGCGGCCGGGTACGGACCCTGAGCCCGCTCGGCGTGCTCGTGCTCGGCGCCCCCGGCGTCGGGCTCGCGGTCTCCACGATGACCGCCGGCGACCCGTACGCGGCCCTCCCCGGCTTCGTGCGCTACCTCCAGGTGTTCGTGCTCGTCCCGGCGGCCGTGGTGCTGCTGGTGCGCGACGCCCGCGAGTTCCGGATCGCCGCCGGGTGCTTCGTCGTCCTGGCCCTGGTCCAAGGAGCGGTGGGCGTCGTGCAGTACGCCACCCACACCGGCGCCTCGTACCAGGGCGCCAACGTCCGCGCCGTGGGGACCTTCGGCCCCGGCGACGTGATGGGCATGGCCACCGTCGTCGCGTACGGGCTCGTCGTCGCGACCGCCGCCGCGCTCGCGCCGGGACTGCCCAAGCGGATCCGCCGCACCGCCGGGGCCTCGGCCCTCGTGCTGGTACTGCCGCTGGTCCTGTCCTTCAGCCGCGGCGCCTGGATCGCCACCCTCGGGTCGGCGGTGCTGGTGATGGCCATGGCCGGGATCCGGCGGGCCCTGCGGGTGCTCGTCGCGCTGGCCGCACTCGGCGTCGTCCTCGTCGGCGGGCTCGGCGTCGGCTCCGAGATGGTCGCCGAGCGGCTCACCTCCATCACCCAGGTCTCCAGCGCCCCCGACCAGTCCGTGACCGACCGCTACACGATGTGGGCCGCCGCCGAGTCGATGTGGCGCGAACGCCCGGTCGCGGGAGTGGGCCTCAAGGGCTTCCCCGCGCACCGCGACGGCCACTCCTCACTGGGGCTGTCCTCCGGCAGCGACACCGCCGGCGCCGGACAGGCCTTCATCAAGCAGCCGTTGCTGTCCCCGCACAACATGTACCTCCTCGTCCTCAGCGAGCAGGGCCTGATCGGCCTGCTCGCCCTGGCGGGCGGCTGGGCCGCCCTGCTGGTCGCCGGGCTGCGGCGGTGCGCGGTCGGCGCCGACCGGGCGGTCAGGGACTGCGGGCTGATCGCGACCGGGCTGCTCGTGTGGCAGCTGACCGACTTCCTGTACGCGGACATCGGCGGGCCGTCCACCGTGCTGACCGGCGTGATCATCGGACTCGCGGCGTGGTGGGCCCTGCCCTCCCCGGGGTTCGCCGCCGGCACCGCGCCCGGGCACGGCCCGCTGGCCGCCGAGGGACCGGCCGGCCGGTGACCGACACGACTCCCTGGCGGCGGCCCGCGGCCGCGGCGACCGAAGTCGCCG
>NZ_JBNNPF010000078.1:0-26921 GCF_050275515.1 Streptomyces sp. NPDC004126
GCCCGCGCGGCGTTTGAGCGCACCGGGCGCGGAGCGTCCGGTATCGGGGTCAGGGGCGGAGCCCCTGGGAACGGTGGAAGGGCGGGTAGGGGACCAGCCCCGCGCAGCGGCCCACGCACCCGCAGACGACCCACCGGCCCCGGCCACCCGAACCGGCCCCGCCCAGGCCCCGCCGGCCGGAGGCCGGCGCAGCGGCGCGAAGCCGGGGAGGCCCCCTGGGGCCGAGCCGCGCGAGCGGCGCGTCAAAGAGGAGCGCGGCGCGTCAAGAACGGGCAGGCACGAAGCGGAGCCCGAGGCCCGGGCGGGCCTGGGCGGCGGCGTCCAGGGCGGGTCCCGCCGGGACGACGCCGACGACCGGGTAGCCGCCCGTCACCGGATGGTCGGCCAGGAACACCACCGGCATCCCGTCCGGCGGCACCTGCACCGCCCCCAGCACCATCCCCTCACTCGGCAGCTCCCCGCCCCGCGCGCGGCCCAGTGCCGGCCCCCCTTCCGTGCGCAGGCCGATCCGGTTCGACGCCGGCGACACCCGGTACGCCGACGACAGCAGCGCCGCCAGCGAAGCCCCCGTGAACCAGTCCGCCCGCGGCCCGAGCCGCAACGGCAGCACCAGCTCCGCCGCCGGCATCCCCGCAGGGGCCACCGCGTCGGCGGCCGGCACCGGGTCCGGGCCCGCCCGGCCCACCTCCAGCACCGACCCCGCCACCGGCACCGGCGGGCCGAGCCCCGACAGCAGGTCCGTCGCGCGGCTCCCCAGCACCGCCGGCGCAGCCAGACCTCCCCGCACGGCGACGTAGTTCCGCAGCCCCGACTCCGCCCGGCCCACGTCCAGCTCCGCCCCCGCCCGCAGCCACACCGGCGCACCCCAGGCCACCGGGCGCCCGCAGACGCGTACGGCACAGGGAGCGCCCGTCACGGCCACCGTCACCGGCGCCAGCGCGCGCACCCGCACCCCGTCCAGGGTGGTCTCCAGCGCGGCGGCGCCCGCCGGGTTGCCGACGAGCCGGTTGGCCAGCGCGTACGCCCCCGTGTCCAGCGCCCCCGAGCGGGGCACGCCCAGGTGCGCGTACCCGGGCCGCCCCGCGTCCTGGACGGTGGTCAGCGCCCCCGCCCGCAGCACCAGCAGCCCGCTCACGCCGCCCCCGCCTCCTCGAACCGCACCCGCACCCCGGGCGCGAACAGCGCCGCCGGCTCCCGCGCGGGGTCCCACAGCACCGCGTCCGTGGAGCCGATCAGCTGCCAGCCGCCGGGGGAGGAGCGCGGGTACACCCCCGCGTACTCGCCGGCCAGCGCCAGCGACCCGGCCGGGACCGCCGTGCGGGGCGTGGCCCGCCGGGGCAGCCACAGCCGCTCCGGCAGCCCCGTCAGGTAGCCGAAGCCGGGCGCGAACCCGCAGAAGGCCACCCTGAAGACGATCCCCCCGACCAGCTCCGCGACCTCCCGCTCCGCGACGCCCCACGCGGCCGCGGCCTCAGCCAGGTCCGGCCCGTCGTACCGCACCGGGACGGTGACCAGCGGCCCCTCGGCCCCGGCGAGCGGCGGCACCTCCCAGCCCGCGATCCGCGCCGCCAGCGCGCCAGGCTCCCGGACCCCGTCCAGCAGCACCGTCCGCGCCGCCGGCACGACCTCCCGCACGCCGCCCAGCTCGCCCGCGTCCCGGCGGCGCAGCAGCTCGGCGTGGAGCGCGGCGACCTCCCCGGCGGTGTCCACCTCGACCAGCAGCGCGTCCCGCCCCACCACCAGCGTCCTCACGCGAAGGCCTCCACCCGCACCCCGGCCCCCTCCAGCGCCTCCCGCACCCGCCGGGCCAGCCCCGCCGCCCCGGGGGTGTCCCCGTGCAGGCACAGCGAGCGCGCGGGCACGGCCACCGGGGACCCGTCGCAGGCCCTCACCGTCCGCTCGGCGGCCATCCGCACGGCCCGCCCGACCACCGCGTCCGGATCGTGCAGCACCGCCCCCGGCTCCCCGCGCGGCACCAGCGTCCCCGAAGGGGTGTACGCCCGGTCGGCGAAGGCCTCCGGCACCGCCTCCAGCCCCGCCCCGGCGGCCGCCGCCAGCAGCAGCGACCCGGGCAGCCCCAGCACCGGCAGCCCCGCCTCCCCGGCGGCGAGCCGGACCCCGGCGACCACCGCGGCCGCCTGGCCGGCGTCGTGCACCGTGCGGTTGTACAGCGCACCATGAGGCTTCACGTACGACACCCGGGACCCGGCCGCCCGCGCGAACACCTCCAGCGCCCCGATCTGGTACGCCACCTCCGCCGCCAGCTCCCCCGACGGCACGTCCATCGACCGCCGCCCGAAGCCCGCCAGGTCCCGGTACGAGACCTGCGCGCCGATCCGCACGCCCCGCTCGGCGGCCAGCTCGCAGACCCGGCGCATGATCGACGGATCGCCCGCGTGGAAGCCGCAGGCCACGTTGGCGCTCGTGACCACCGACAGCAGCGCCGCGTCGTCGGTCAGCGTCCAGCGCCCGAAGCCCTCGCCCAGGTCGGCGTTCAGGTCGATCAGAGGTGTGATCATGGAAGCCATGCGGTGAGCGTAGAACAGCCCCACCGTCCCCCCACCGCCTCCTCGGCCGCCGACGGGGGACGGTCCGGCGGAAACCATGCCGTTTGGGTTGTTGTCCGTGACACCGCCTACTCTTTCCGACGTGACTCTCCCAGCCCCGGCGAAAGCCCTTCCGTCCCCGGCGCCGGGCCCGGCCGCCGACGAGGGCCTCGCCCGGCGGCTCCGCGCCCTGGCCTGCACCGCCCCGCTGCACGACCTCGACGTACGCAAGGCCAATCTGGCCGGCGAGTACGGGGTCTACGCGATGGCGGAGGTCGCGCTGTCCGCGATCGACCTCGTCACGCTCAACATGGACTTCGACACCGGCGCCGACCACGAGCAGATAGTGGCCCGGATGCTGCCGCGCGTCGCCGCCCAGGCCCCCGGCCGGCCGGCCGCCGAACACGAGCGGGTCGCCCGCTGGGTCCTGGAGAACCTGATCAACGTCGGCAGCGTGGACCGCGGCTTCCGCGCGGTCTACGGCACGTTCGGCCCCGACGGGGTCTACGTCCGCCGGGACTACGACTTCAAGCTGATCGAGGAGGTCCCCGGCCACGGCGGCGCGGTCTACCTGCGCACCACCGACGAGGCGGTCAACGTCCTGGTCGGCGCCCTCGACACGGACGTCACCAGCGCCCAGATCGCCGCCGAGGTCAAGCTGGAGGTGCTGATCAGCCGGGGCCGGCTGGCCGACGCCCAGCTCGCCGCCGAGCAGGCCCGCTACCGCACCGTCCAGTACGCGGAGACCCTGCGCCGCACCCTCGACGCGACCCGGCGCAACGTCCGCGCGGTCGACTGGCTCCAGGCCGTCCCGGACATGATCGCCGAGGCCCTCGACCACGTCGCCGACCGCTACCGGCACGAGAACGCGATCCTCACCAACATCCGCAAGGCCCGCGACGAGGCCGAGGACCCCGAGAACAAGCGGCGCGCCGCCGAACTCGTCGACATCGTCAAGGACTGCATCCGCCGGCACACCCAGCTCCAGTCGCGGCTGCTGGACGCCGGCCCGCTCTTCCGCGCCGAGCAGGACCGCCAGGCCTTCGCCGCGCCCGCCCCGCGCTCCGGGATCGACCTGTACGGCCAGCTCGTCGCCCCCCTGATGCCGCTCCCGCTGGAGCGGGCCACCCGGGTCACCGACGCCTTCTTCGCCGCCGGCACCGGCCTGCGCACCCCCGTCTCGGTACGGGTCGCCGACCTGGTGGACATACTCCTCACCCCGCCCGTGGAACGGGAGCACCTCGGCGCCGAGATGCCCGAACCGGACCTCATCGCCACCCCGGACGACAGCCGCTTCAGCGAGGAGCAGCTCGCCGCCGCGACCCAGCTCCTGGACCTGCCGCACGACGCCCCGCGCCGGCTCTCCGGCCTCCTCGCCGAGGCCCGCCGCGACGACCCCGACCTCCCGTACCTGGTCGCCCTGCTCGCCGTCCACGCGGCGAGCCCGGCGGTGGGCACGGCGTACCGCCAGGGCGAGGAGCGGCTGCTGTTCGCGGTGGACGACGGCACGCGGCTCGACGACCCGGAGTTCGGCGGCGCCGACCTGATCGTCGGCACGGCCCTCCTGGACGCCGCGGGCATGGCGGCCGACCGGGCGGAGTCGGCATGACCCCGCCCCTCCGGGCGGCCACCCGCTCCGGCGCCGCGCGCCCCGGCGGCACCCGCCTCCGGAGTACCCGCCCCGGCGCCGCCCGCCCCGGCGGCACCCGCCCCTGCAACACCCGCACCCGGAACACCCGCACCACCGAGGAGACCCGCCCGTGAGCGACCACCACGCCGAGCACGCCGCGTGGAGCGAGCCCGACGGCCCGTCGGTCCCGGCCGCGCCCGCACCGGCCGCCGCCCCCGGAGGGTCCCTCACCCCGGCCGACGCCGCCGACGCGGCCCGGCTCGTCGGGTTCGGGCTCCAGCCCAAGCTGCTCCCCGCCCGCGACGCCGAGTACGCCGAGCTGCTGCGCCGCTACCGCGAGGAACCCGCCTTCGGGCGGCTCGCCGACGCCGTCGCCACCGGCCTCGGCCTCGTCGTCCTGGAGGTGTCCCCGCGCGCCGGGATGGCCGTCGCCGCCGGCGAGGACTCCGTCTTCGCCGTCCGCATGGGCGACTACGCCCGCCGCACCTCCGCCGACGGCGGCGACCGCTTCCTGCACGGCCTCGCCCACCTCGCCGTCGCCGCCCTCGCCTTCCCCCGCCCCGAGGACCTCGCCGACGACGGCTACATCGGCCGGATCACCGTCAACGGGGTCGACGCCTTCGTCCGCCAGACCTGCCGCCGCCTGGAGGAGCGCGCCGAGGAGCTCGGCGAGAACACCGACCCGGCCTCCGACGCCCCCGGCCTGGAGGCCGCCTGGCGGGTCTACGCCCGCCGCAGCGCGACCGGCGCCACCAAGGACGCCCGCCGCCTGGCCGGCTCCACCACCGGCATCGTCGGCAAGGCCGCCGCCTTCCTCACCGAGTCCGGCTTCCTCCAGCGCACCGGCGACGACTCCGGCGGCACCTACCGGACCACCCCCCGCTACCAGCTCCAGGTCCGCGACATGGCGGGCACGGCGGCCATGGCCGAACTCCTGGAACTCGGCGTGGTCCCCGTCAGCGACGGCTCCGCCACCCTCCTGCCGCCGCCCGAGGGCGACGACCTGGAACTCGCCGCCGACGCCGGCCTGCCGTTCCACGCCTGACCCCCCAGCGCCCCCGTACCGAGACACACCGAGAAGCAACGAGAGTCCGCCGCCATGTACGAGCTGTCCCGGATCCGCCTCTACTCCATCGGGCCCGCCGGCGCACGCTACGCCGACACCGTGCTCGACCTGCGCGGAGTCGGCGAGCCGGTGCCCCACCCGGCGCCCACCCAGGCGGAGTTCTTCGAGGACGAGCCCACCGGACCGCCGCGCCGCCCCGCGCCCGCCGGCGTGCTCTTCCTGGAGAACGGCGGCGGCAAGTCCGTCCTGCTCAAGCTGATCTTCTCGGTGATGCTCCCCGGTCACCGCAACACCCTGGGCGGCGCCAGCTCCGGCGTACTGCGCAAGTTCCTCCTCGCCGACGACTGCGGCCACGTCGCCCTGGAATGGCAGCACACCCTGACCGGCGAGTGCGTCGTCGTCGGCAAGGTCAGCGAGTGGCGCGGCCGCCAGGTCTCCAACGACCCCCGCAAGTTCGCCGAGGCCTGGTACTCCTTCCGGCCCGGCCCGGGCCTGAGCCTGGACAACCTCCCCGTCGCCGAGGCCACCTCCGTCCGCCCGGCCGCCGAGGGCGCCTCCGGCGCCCAGGGCCGCCGCCGCACCATGAAGGGCTTCCGCGACGCGATCACCGAGGCCGGCAAGGCCTACCCGCACCTGGAGGTGTACTGGGAGGAGATCCACGACCGCTGGAACGAGCACCTCACCGAGCTCGGCCTCGACCCCGAACTCTTCCGCTACCAGCGCGAGATGAACGCCGACGAGGGCGAGGCCGCCGGCCTCTTCGCGGTCAAGAAGGACTCCGACTTCACCGACCTCCTGCTGCGCGCCGTCACCGACACCCGCGACACCGACGGCCTCGCCGACCTGGTCCACGGCTTCGGCAACAAGCTCGGCCGCCGCGCCGAGCTGATGGCCGAACGCGACTTCACCGCCGGCTCGGTGGACCTCCTGAACCGCATCGTGGAGGCCGCCGAGACCCGCTCCCGGCTCCGCGACGTCCACGCCGGCGCCGAGCGCCGCACCCGCACCCTCGCCCGGCGGCTGTCCGCCCGCGCCTCCGAGGAACGCGGCCGAGCCGCCGACCTCGCCCAGCGGGTCACCGGTGCCGCCCACGAGGTCACCGCCGCCGAGTCGCAGCGCGCCCGCAGCGCCGCCGTCTCCGCCGAACTCGCCTACCGGCACGCCTCCCTGGCCCTGACCGTCGCCGACAAGGCCGCCGCCGCCCAGCGCCGCGAGCTCCTCGAAGCCCGCACCCTGCACTCCGCCTGGCAGGCCGCCGAGACCGTGCTGCGCCACCGCGCCGCCGCCGACCGCTCCGCCCGCGTCGCCGCCGCGATCCTGGAGGCCGAACGGGACGCAGCCCCCGCGCTGGCCGCCCGCGCCACCGCCGCCGCCCAGCTGGTACGCGCCCTGCACACCGCCGCCGAGCAGGGCGAACGCGCCGCCAACGAGGAGGAGGAGCGTTCCGCCGAGCTCCAGTCGCTCGGCGAGACCGCGCACCGCGACGCCACCGCCGCCGCCACCGCCGCCCAGCGGGCCCGCAGCGAGGCCGAGCACCTGCGCGCCCGCCTCGCCGAGGTCGAGCAGGAGACCGCCGACGCAGTCCGCGCCGGCTGGCTCGACGACACCGCCCCCGACGCCGACCCGGCCCGTGCCGCGCTCGCGGCCAGCGACGCCGAGAAGGCCGCCGTGGCCGCCTGGGACGAGTCCCGCGAAGCCGCCCGCACCGCCGCCGACGCCGCCCGCGCGGCCGCCTCCGCGGAATCCCGCGCCGAACTCACCGCCGCCCGCGCGGCCGACGCCGCCGACGCCGCCGAGGCCGCCCACGCCGCGGAGCACCGCGCCGCCGAGGCCCTGGCCGCCGCGCCGCGCCTCGCCGAGCTGCTGGGCCTCCCGCAGGCCCCCGACACCTTCCTCCCGCGCCCGCGCGGCGGGGCGCACCCCGGTTCCGCCGCGTCGGAGCCCGGCGCGCCGTCCGGGCCGGGCTCCGCCCGCGCCGCCGTCCCGGCGGGCGCCGGCCTCTCCGGCGTCCAGGGCCCGGCCGCGGCAGCGGGCGCCGTCACCGCACCCGCCCCCGGCGGCCTGAGCGTCGACGACCTCGACCGGGGCTCCGACGAGCTGGTCCGGATCCTGGCCGACACCGTCGGCTCGGCCGAACGCCACCTGTTCGAGCTGCGCACCGCCGCCGCCGACGACGCCCGCATCCTCGGCGCGCTCGGCGACGGCGGCCTGCTCCCGCCCGGCCCCGACGTCCTCGCCACCGTCGAGTACCTCGGCGAGCACGGCATCCCGGCCCTGCCCGGCTGGCGCTACCTGGCCCAGTCCGTGGACCCCGCCGACCACGCGGCCGTCCTCGCCGCCCGCCCCGAGCTCGTCGACGGCGTCGTCATCACCGACCCCGACACCCACAGCCGGGCCCGCGAGGTCCTCTCCGCCGCCGCACTGCTGCCCCGCTCCACCGTCGCCGTCGGCACGGCCGCCGCCCTGCTGGCGCCGGTCCCGCCGGCCGACGGCACCGACGCGGTGTTCCTCGTCCCGCCGAACCCCGCCATGCACGACGAGCACGCCGCCGACGAGGAACGCCACGCCCTGCGTGCCCGCGCCTCCGCCCGCGACACCGAGATCCGCGAGCTGGCGGCCCGCCTCGCCGGCGACCGCGAACTCGCCGCCCGGCTGTCCTCCTGGCGCACCGGCTGCCCGCCCGGCCGCCTCGCCGAACTCGCGCAGCAGGCCGCCGCCGCCCGGTCCTTCGCCGAGGAGGCCGACGCCGAACTCGCGGAGGCCCGTACCGTACGCGCCGAGGCCGACGAGGCCGCCGCCGACGCCGCCCGCGTCCGCGACGAGCGCCAGGACGCCGCCCAGCGCGCCCGCCGCGCCGCCGACGCCCTCGCCGGCCTCGCCCACCGCCTGCGCGAACGCTCCGGCTGGCAGGCCAAGGTCCGCGAACTCGCCGACGAGGCGGCCGAGTCCGAGGCCCGCGCCGAGGTCTGCCTGGACCGCGCCCGCGCCGCCGACGAGGACCGCCGGGCCGCCCAGCGGGCCGCCGACGACGCCCGCCGCACCGCCCGCGCCCTGCGCGCCGAACGCGCCGAGATCGCCGGGGCCCCCGACCCGCTGCCCGAGGACGACGGCAGCCCCAAGGCCCCGCTGCCCGACCTGCGCGAGGCGTACCGCACAGCCTCCCAGGTCTACGAGAAGGTCGGCGTCGGCGCCGACCTGCGCGCCGAACAGGCCCGCGCCGAGGGCGACGAGAGCGCCGCCCTCGCCGAGCTCGACCGGCTCACCAACAAGGTCCGCACCCGCGCCGCCCAGCTCCTCGAAGGCACCGACGGCGCCGACGGCCCCTCCCGGCAGGCCGCTGCGGCGCGCGCCGAGGCCCTCGTCCAGATGCTGGAGTCCCGCGCCTCCACCGCGAGCGAGCAGCTCGGCCGGCTGCGCGGCGAAGCCGAACGGCACGCCCCCGCCGAGGGCGAGGCGCACACCGAGCTGTCCGAGGAACTGGTCCCGGCCGATGTGGAGCAGGCCCAGGGCCTGCTGCGCACCGCCACCGCCCAGCTCGCCGCGCACTCCGCCGCCGTGGAGGCCGCCCGGGCCGCCCACGCCGACCTGCTGCGCGCCCACCGCGCCGCCGAGGACGGCGCCGGCGGCTTCGACGAGACCGCCGCCCTGCTGCGGGACCTGCTGCGCGACCACACCCACCCGGAGGACGAGCAGGAGCCGGTGGCCCACCCCGGAACCCTGGAGGAGGCCCGGCAGTCCGCCGCCGAGGCCCGCCGCTCCCTGCGCGGCTGCGCCGCCGACCTCTCCGCCGCCGAGTCCGCGGTGCGCGAGGCGAGCGACGTCCTGGTCCGGCACGCCAACGCCAACCGCTACGAGCAGGTGCGCACCCCCGCGCGCCAGCAGATCCGGGAACTGCCCGCCTCCGCCCTGCCCGAGCACGCCGCCGCCTGGGCCGCCGCGTTCGCCCCGCGGCTGCGCGTGCTCACCGACGAGCTCGCGCAGCTGGAGCGCAACCGCGACAGCATCGTCGACCGGCTGCGCGGCCTGGTGGAGTCCGCCCTGGCCACGCTCCGCTCCGCCCAGCGCCTCTCCCAGCTGCCCGAGGGCCTCGGCGAGTGGTCGGGCCAGGAGTTCCTGCGGATCCGCTTCGAGGAGCCCGACCAGGCCACCCTCACCGAACGGCTCGGCGAGGTCATCGACGAGGCCACCCGCACGGCCGTGAAGAAGAACGCCGCCTTCGGCGAGGGCCGCCGCGACGGCATGTCCCTGCTCCTGCGCGGCGTCCAGGCGGCCCTGGAGCCCAAGGGCATCGCCGTCGAGATCCTCAAGCCCGACGCCGTGCTGCGCGCCGAGCGGGTCCCCGTCGGCCAGATGGGCGACGTGTTCTCCGGCGGCCAGCTGCTCACCGCCGCCATCGCCCTCTACTGCACGATGGCCGCGCTGCGCAGCAACGACCGAGGCCGCGACAAGCACCGGCACGCGGGCACGCTCTTCCTCGACAACCCGATCGGGCGCGCGAACGCCACGTACCTGCTGGAGCTCCAGCGGGCCGTCTCGGACGCCCTCGGCGTCCAGCTGCTCTACACCACGGGCCTCTTCGACACCACGGCCCTCGCCGAGTTCCCGCTGGTCATCCGGCTGCGCAACGACGCCGACCTGCGCGCGGGCCTGAAGTACATCAGCGTCGAGGAACACCTGCGCCCCGGCCTGCCCCAGCAGTCCCCGGAGGGCGAGACCATCCACGGCGAGATCACCGCGACCCGGATGTTCCGCCGAGCGCCCGCCGCGCAGGCCTGACGCGCCCCCGGCCGCGGCCGGGCGGCCGCTCCCGGGCGGTGGCCCGGCCCGCGGCCGCTCCGGGCCGCTCAGCGGCGTCCGGAGCGCTGGTGGACCGGTATGCCCCCGGCCAGGGGAGCGGCCGCCAGGCGGCCCTCCCGGGCCGGTGCGCGGCCGCGCCGGGGCTCGCGGGCGGCGCTGCTCGGCTCCGACAGGACGCCGTGGCGCTGGTTCCACATCTGCCGGGTGATCCACACGTCCAGCACCGACCAGGTGGCGACGATGATCGCCGCTATCCCGATCAGCACCATCGGGAAGGCCAGCCAGGACCCGGTCAGCGCGAGGAAGAACGTGATCGTGGCCTGCGTCAGCGTCACGGCCACGATCAGCACCGCCCGCACCGCCGACGACCGCACCGGGTCCGGCATCCGGCGCCGCCGGGCCGGCTCCTCCACCCACAGGCCCCGCCCCGGAGCCTCGGCCGCCGTACCGTCCTCTTCGTACATCCTCATCGTCCGCCCACTCCCCGCCGCTTCTCCCCGCGCACTCCCCGCCCTGTCTGTCAGACGATCGGAACCCCCCTCGAAGTTCCGTATAGCGGACCCGGAAGGCAGAATTCCAGCCATCCATCCGGACAATGGAACCGACGCCCCACCGAGTGTCATCTGCCACATATCGGGCCGGACTTGACCGGAAACATCGGACAACTGGTGATCTTCGTACGGGGGTCAGGCCGAAAACGTCCGGACACGCCTGCGAAGCCGCTCCGTGGCAGTAGTAGGCTCACGCCGTTTAAATGACGGAACACCGACCTCCGACAACGGGGTTGAGCTGGGGGAGGCTGGGGAGGCCATGCGCTTTCGCGGGAAGTCCATCCGCCGGAAGATCGTGGCGTTGCTCCTGGTGCCGCTCGTCTCCCTGACCGCCCTCTGGGGCTTCTCCACGGTCATCACCGGCCGTGAGGCAGTGCAGCTGCTCGACGTCGCGTACGTCATCAAGAAGGTCGGCTACCCGATGGAGGACGTCGTCCGCGTCGTCCAGAAGGAACGGCGCCAGACCCTGGTCGTCCTCGGCGACCCCCGCGAGGTGGCAGCCACCGCCGAACTCACCAAGAGCCGCACCGCGACCGACACGATGGTCCGCTCCATCACCGCGAACGCCCTCGACCCCGAGGTCTCCGACGAACTCAGCCCGCAGGCCCACCAGCGCCTCCGGTCGATCATCGAGGCCCTCCACGGCATCAACGCCCTGCGCCGCTCGGTCGACCAGGGCGGCGTCACCCCCGGCCAGGCGCTGGAGCTCTACAGCCGGCTGGTCGACCCCTGCTACGAGTTCCTGATGAACCTCCACGCCCTGGAGAACGTCGAGATGGACAAGCAGGGCCGCGCCCTCGTCGGCATCACCCGCGCCCGCGAGACCCTCTCCCGCGAGGACGCGGTCATCGCCTCCGCCCTCGCCGCCGGCAACGTCCCCGCCGGCGACCTGCGCCGCGTCTCCGACTTCGCCGCCAACCGCGGCCTGCTGTACGAGTTCAACCTCGCGATCCTGCCGCCCGACGACCGCAAGCTCTTCGAGCAGTACTGGAACGGCCCGCAGTCCAAGGCGCTGCGCGACGCGGAGGAACGGTTCATCACCGGCGGCGCCGGCAAGAACCCGCGCGTCACCGCCGCCCAGTGGAGCGAGGCCGCGGGCAAGGTCCTCGGCGACCTCGCCACCATGGGCACCGCGGCCGGCGACCGCTACCAGAAGCGCGTGGAGCCCGTCGCCGTCGGCGTCCTCGTCCAGGCCGCCGTGGCCGGCGTCCTCGGCTTCATCGCCCTCGTCATCTCCGTCGTGATGTCCGTCCGCATCGGACGCGACCTCATCCGCGACCTGTCCCGGCTCCGCAAGGAGGCCCATGAGGCCTCCGGCGTCCGGCTCCCCAGCGTGATGCGCCGCCTCGCCGCCGGCGAGACCGTCGACGTCGAGACCGAGGCCCCCCGCCTGGAGTTCGAGAAGGACGAGGTCGGCCAGGTCGGCCTCGCCCTCAACAGCCTCCAGCGCGCCGCCGTCGAGGCCGCCGTCAAGCAGGCCGAGCTCCGCCGCGGCGTCTCCGAGGTGTTCGTGAACCTGGCCCGCCGCAACCAGGTGCTGCTGCACCGCCAGCTGACCCTGCTCGACACCATGGAACGGCGCACCGAGGACACCGAGGAGCTCGCCGACCTGTTCCGCCTCGACCACATGACCACCCGCATGCGCCGCCACGCCGAAGGCCTGGTGATCCTCTCCGGCGCCGCGCCCTCCCGCCAGTGGCGCAAGCCCGTCCAGCTGATGGACGTCGTACGGGCCGCCGTCGCCGAGGTCGAGGACTACGAGCGCATCGAGGTGCGGCGCCTGCCCCGCATCGGCATCGAGGGCCCGGCCGTCGCCGACGTCACCCACCTCGTCGCCGAACTCCTGGAGAACGCCACGGTGTTCTCGCCCCCGCACACCGCCGTCCAGGTCCACGGCGAACGCGTGGCCAACGGCTTCACCCTGGAGATCCACGACCGCGGCCTCGGCATGAACCCGGAGGCGCTGCTCGACGCCAACCTCCGGCTCGCCGAGACCCCCGAGTTCGAGCTCTCCGACACCGACCGCCTCGGCCTCTTCGTGGTCAGCCGCCTCGCCCGCCGGCACAACGTCAAGGTCGTCCTCCAGCCCAGCCCCTACGGCGGCACCACCGCGGTGGTCTTCCTCCCCGCCGACCTCCTCACCGAGGCCCCCGACACCAACGGCACCGGCATCCGCCTCGACGCCGTCAAGGGCGTCCGGGGAGTCAGGACCGGCTCCGCCAAGAGCTCCGCGCGGCCCGGCCCCACCGCCATCGACCGGGCCCCCTCGGCCCGCCCCCTGCCCGCCGGCGTGCTCAACGGCCCGGTCGAACTGGAGGGCCCCGTAGGCCTCCTCGGACTGGACGGTCTCGACGACCCCGCCGGACTCGACGAGATCGCCACCGGCATCGCCGGCCTCACCGGCGTCGGCGGCCGCCCGCCCATGGCCACCCTCGACGACGAGACCCCGCCCGGCGGCATCCCGCGCAGCGCCCTCCTCGGCACCGGCACCGGCTCCGCGGACCGGCCCCTCGGCGGCCACCCGCACGGCACGGGCCACCCGGAGCGCGGCGGCCCCTGGAAGCGCGACCGCGACCGCGGGCGGGAGCCCCTGGCCCCCACCGGCCCGGTCCGCTCGGAACGCCCCCGCACCGAGCCCGCGCACCCCGACGGCGCCCGCTCCGCCGGACCCGTACCGCTGCCCCGGCGGCGCCCCACGCCCACCCTGGTCGCCGAGCACGGCCGCCGGGTGGAGCCCCGCCCGGCCGCCGTGAAGGCGGCCCCCGCGCCGCGCCCGGGCTCCCAGGAGCCCGCGCCCGCGCCCGGTCCGGGCGGCCTGCCCCGCCGGGTGCGCCAGGCCAACCTCGCACCCCAGCTCAAGAACGCCCCGGCCCCCGCCGCGGCGGAGCCCCCGCAGGACCCGGTGACCGACCGGGACGCGGAGGACGTACGCACGCGCATGTCCGCCCTCCAGCGAGGCTGGACGGCGGGCCGCGACCAGCACGCACAGCAGCAGTCCGAGACCGAGGCCGGCCGCTCCGGCGCCGGTCCCGCGCACGAGAACGAAGGGGACGGTCGATGACCGCACCGCAGACCGGAAACGACACCAGGGGCCGCGGCTCCGGCCCGCTCAACTGGCTCCTCGACGAACTCGTCGACAAGGTCGGCAGCATCCGCAAGGCGGTCGTCCTCTCCGGCGACGGCCTGCCCACGGGCAGCTCGAAGGACCTCACCCGCGAGGACAGCGAACACCTGGCCGCCGTGGCCTCCGGCTTCCACAGCCTGGCCAAGGGCGTCGGCCGGCACTTCGACTCCGGGCGGGTCCGCCAGACCGTGGTCGAACTCGACGAGGCCTTCCTCTTCGTCATGGCCGCGGGCGACGGCAGCTGCCTGGCCGTGCTCTCCGACTCCGACTCCGACGTCGGCCAGGTCGCGTACGAGATGACGCTCATGGTCAAGCGCGTAGGCGACCACCTGGCGACCGCCCCGCGCTCCGGGCAGCCAGCCGGAGGGTGAGACGGACGGCATGAGCGATCCAGGCCAGGACCACCCCCCGACCGACCGTCCGACGCCCGAGACCGGCCACCCCCACTGGTTCGACGCCGACGCGGGTCCCGTCGTACGCCCGTACGCCATGACCCGCGGCCGGACCAGCCACGCCGCCCAGCACCGTCTCGACCTGATCGCGCTCGTCGTCGCGGAGGCGGCGGCCGACGATCCGGTCTGGGACCTGACCCTCTCCCCGGAACACGCCCACATCCTCGGGCTGTGCCGGGAACGCCCCCAGTCGGTCGCGGAACTCGCCGCGGACCTCGACCTCGCCGTCGGCGTCGTCCGGGTCCTCATCGGCGACCTCGTCGACGAGGAGCTGGTCCACGTGACCAGGCCGGTCCCGCCGGCCGAACTGCCCGATGAATCCATTCTCCGTGAGGTGATCGATGGCCTTCGGGCGCTCTAGCCGCACCGGTGCGATGCACGCCGTCTCGCCGGTCGAGCCGCTGACCCTGAAGATCCTGGTCGCGGGCGGCTTCGGGGTGGGCAAGACCACCCTGGTCAGCGCGATCAGCGAGATACGTCCGCTGCGGACCGAGGAACGGCTCTCCGAACCGGGCGCCGGCATCGACGACACCGGGGGAGTGGAGGGCAAGAGCACCACGACCGTGGCCATGGACTTCGGCCGCATCACCCTCCGCGAGGACCTGGTGCTCTACCTCTTCGGCACCCCCGGACAGGACCGCTTCTGGTTCCTGTGGGACGAGCTGGCACAGGGCGCCCTCGGCGCCGTCGTGCTGGCCGACACCCGCAGGCTCGCCGACTGCTTCGCCGCCGTCGACTACTTCGAACGGCGCGGCATCCCCTTCCTCGTCGCGGTCAACTGCTTCGACGGGGCGGACCGCCACCCGGTCGTGACCGTGCGCGACGCGCTCGACCTCGACCCCGAGGTGCCGGTGCTGCTCTGCGACGCCCGCGACCGGGAGTCCGTCAAGGACGTCCTGGTGGGGGTCGTCGAGCACGCCATGTCGCTCGCCCGGGCCCGCCGCGCGAGCCTCAGCGCCTCGTCCTAGGCGCCGGTCTCCACGTGGAGGCGGCCCGTACCCCCGCCGACTGGGGTACGGGCCGCAGCTCTCATGGGGGGTCGCGGGGGCCCCTTCGCCGCGGGACCGTGGAGCGAGTGTGAACCCGCCGCCCGGGGCCGTCAAGCACCCTGACGGCAGTACTTGTCCGCGGCGCTCACCGCACCGCCACCACCGCCGACCCGTGCCCGAACAGCCCCTGGTTGGCGGTGATCCCGGCCCGCGCCCCCGGCACCTGGCGCGCCCCCGCCGTACCCCGCAGCTGCCAGGTCAGCTCGCACACCTGGGCGATGGCCTGAGCCGGGACCGCCTCCCCGAACGAGGCGAGCCCGCCGCTCGCGTTGACCGGCACCCGCCCGCCGAGCGCCGTCGCGCCCTCCCGCACCAGCTTGGCCCCCTCGCCCTCGCCGCACAGCCCGATGTCCTCGTACCACTCCAACTCCAGCGCGGTGGACAGGTCGTACACCTCGGCCAGCGAGAGGTCCTCCGGCCCCAGCCCCGCCTCCTCGTACGCCGCCCGGGCGATCGAGGCCCGGAAGGAACCGGCCGCGGGCTCCACGGCGGCCGCCGAGTCGGTCGCGATGTCCGGCAGGTCCAGCACCGTACGCGGATACGTGGGCGTCACCGTCGACACCGCCCGGATCCGCACCGGGTCCGCGACCCCGCGCGCCCGCGCGAAGTCCATGCTGCTCAGCACCAGCGCCGCGCCCCCGTCGGAGGTCGCGCAGATGTCCAGCAGCCGCAGCGGGTCGGCCACCACCGCCGAGGCCGCCACCTCCTCGGCCGAGACCGCCTTGCGGTAGCGGGCGTACGGGTTGTGCGCCCCGGCAGCCGAGTTCTTCACCTTGACCAGCGCGAAGTCCTCGGCGGTGTCCCCGTGCAGGGCCATCCGGCGCCGCGCGTACAGCCCGAAGTACGCGGGGTTCGTCGCGCCCAGGATCCGGAACCGCAGCCAGTCGGGGTCGTCCGGCCGCTCGCCCCCCGCCGGGGCGAAGAACCCCTTCGGCGCGGCGTCGGCGCCGACCACCAGCACCACGTCCGCCAGCCCGGCGAGGATCTGCGCCCGGGCCGCCCCGATGGCCTGGGCCCCCGAGGCGCAGGCCGCGTACACGCTGGTGACCCGGGCGCCCTGCCAGCCCAGCGCCCGCGCGAAGGTGGCCCCGGCGACGTAGCCCGGGTAGCCGCCGCGCACGGTGTCGGCGCCGACCACGGACTGCACGTCGGTCCACTCCAGCCCGGCGTCGGCGAGCGCGGCCCGGGCGGCGGCCCGCCCGTACTCGACGAAGCTGCGCCCCCACTTGCCCCACGGATGCATGCCGGCCCCCAGCACGGCCACGTCCCCGCTCACCGAGCCCCCTCCACCGGCCGGAACCACCAGGTGGTCCGGGCGGCCCCGGCGTCCCCGCCGAGCACCCCTTCCACCACCTCCACCTCCATGCCGACCGCCAGGCCGGCCGGCGTCACCCCGGGCGCGGCCTGCCCCAGCACGACCATCCGCTCGGCCTCCAGCTCCACCGCCACCAGGGTGTACGGCTCCCAGGGCGCGTCCGGATCGGACACGTAGGGGGCGGGCGGCCGGTACCGCCCGTCGGTGTAGGACCAGACCCGGCCGCGCGGCGAGAGCGGCACCTCGGCGAGCTCGCCGCCGCCGGGGCAGTGCGGGTTGCGGCAGTACGCGTCCTCGCGCGGGAAGAACACCGAGGCGCAGGCGGAACACCGGGTGCCGAGCAGGCGGAAGCCGTCCCCGGCCTCCGTACCGGTGAACCACCCGTTCACCACGGGCGTGCGTGTGCGTTCCAAGACCCCTCCCGGACAAGCGATCCGACAGATCTGACGAAGCGTCAGAAGTCTGCCACGGGCCGCCCCGCCGCGACAGGGGCCGGTACCATCGCCGCATGCCGGCACAGCTGAGGGACTCGCACTGCTCCACCTGCGGAACTCCGTACGACACGGACGGATGGCCCCGCGCCTGCGCCGCCTGCGGCGCCGTCACCTACCGCAACCCGCTCCCGGTGGCCGTCGCCCTGCTCCCCGTGGAGGACGCGGCCGGCACCGGCCTGGTGGTCATCACCCGCACCATCGAACCGGCCCTGGGAGGCGTCGCACTGCCCGGCGGATTCATGGACTTCGGCGAGGACTGGCGCACGGCCGTGGTCCGCGAACTCCGCGAGGAGACCGGCATCGAAGCCCCCGCCTCCGACGTCGCCCTGGCCGACGTCCTCAGCTCCCCGGGAGGCCACCTCCTCGTCTTCGGCCTCCTCCCGCCCCGCCCCGCCTCGGCCCTCCCGCGCTCGGCCGCCACGGACGAGACATCGGGCTGGCACCTCCTCCACGCCCCGGCGGAACTCGCCTTCCCCCTCCACACCCGCGCGGCGGCCGCCTGGTTCGCGGGCCGCTACGCCCCGACGGACGAGTAACGCCCGCGCAGACCACCACCCTCCGGGAGAGCCACCGCACGGGCGCGGGGCGCCCGGGGGCCGCCGTACGGCCGCGGGCAGCGCGGTGCCGGGGGCGGCGGAGCCGCCGGAAACCGGGGTCCGGGGCGGAGCCCCGGGGAACGGGCGAAGGGCGGGGAGGGGCAGCACCGCGCAGCGGCCCACCCGCGCGAGGCCCGGCAGGGCACCGGCCCACCCGTGCCAGGCCCGGCAGGGCACCGGCCCACCCGTGCCAGGCCCGGCAGGGCACCGGCCCCCCGAAACGCCCGGCTAGGGCACGGGCAGGGCCATCACCAGCGACGCCAGCCCCACCACCCCCACCGCCGCCCCGGCGACCACCGCGCCCCGCGCCCACAGCGCCCCCGCCGGCACCGGCCGGGCCCGCCCCCGCAGCAGCGCCCCGACCACCAGCGGCAGCACCGTGCCCGCCACGCACCCGGCCCACACCGCGCCGAAGCCCGGCACCGGAGCGCCCTGCACCCCCAGCCACCACCGCACCACCACGGCCGCCGGCACCGACACCGGGGCGGCCAGCACCGCCACCGCCACCGGCCGCGGCCACGCGCTCACCCGGGCGGTCCAGCGGCCCAGCGCCGCGAGCGGCTTGACCAGCAGCAGCCCGTGCAGGAAACCCGCCGCGGCCAGCGAGACCGCCAGCAGGCCCAACTCCCCGGGATCCCCGGCCGGAACCACCCCGGTCACCAGCAGCAGGGCCCACACCGTGACCGGCTGCCACGCCCCCACCACCTCGGAACCCGGCACCCGGTCCCACCGCCGGGCCGCGGCCAGCGCCCGCCGGCCCAGTGCCGACCGGTCCGGCGCGTAGGCCCGCGCCGGGCTCGTTAAGACCATCACAGACTCCCTGCTCAACCGACCACCGACGGCACACCCGCCGCCGCCCGCAGCATCCTCCTCCTCCCTACACCGGACCTACACCCCTACCTCAACCCCTACAGGGGTTGCCGGGACACCTCCTCGGCACCGGCCGGCACACCCCCCAGGCCCCGCACCTCCACCCCGCTCACCACACCCCCCGCCTCGTCCTCGACCACCACCGCGTCCCCGGCCCACCGCACCGTGTACCGCTCCACCTCGACCGCCTCGAAGCCCGGCCCCGGATCACGGATCACCACCCCGCCACCGGTCCGCCCCCGCGCGGGGGCCCACGCCTCCAGGCCCACCGAACCGTCCCCCCGCCGCACCGGCAGCACCGCCCCGGCCCGCGCCAGCACCGGCATCCGCCCCGGCGGCGCCTCGAACAGCACCTGCCCGGGCCCCTCGTACGCCACGCCCGTCGCCGTGTCGTACCAGCGCCCCCGCGGCAGCCGCACCGCACGCCGGTCCGCCCCGCACTCCAGCACCGGGGCCACCAGCAGCGCGTCCCCCAGCAGGAACGCGTCCTCGCAGTCCCGCAGCCGCCGGTCCTCCGGCGCCCCCCACCACACCGGCCGCACGTACGGGGCCCCCGTACGGCGCGCCAGATGCCCCAGCGTCACGAAGTACGGCCGCAGCCGCTCCCGTTCGGCCAGCACCGCACCCGCCAGCTCCGCCACCTGCGGCCCGAACTCCCACGGCTCCCGCCGCCCCGCCCAGATCGCCGAATGCGTCCGGAACAACGGCAGGTACGCACCCAGCTGGAACCACCGCAGGTACAGCTCCGCCGACGGCGACCCCCCGAAACCCCCCACGTCCGGACCCGAGTACGGCACCCCGCACAGCCCCAGCCCCAACACCAGCGCCAGCGACGCCCGCAGCCCCTCCCAGCTGCTCTCCACGTCACCCGACCACGTGCCCCCGTACCGCTGCATCCCCGCCCACCCCGACCGGGAGAACAGGAACGGCCGCTCGGCCGGCCGCAGCCGGACGAGGCCCTCCCAGCCGGCCCGCGCCATCATCAGCCCGTACACGTTGTGCCCGGCCCGGTGGTCCCCGCCCGCCCCCTCCAGGGCGTGCCGTGCCGACCGCGGGAGCGTCGCATCACCCCACGGCGCGAAGGAAACCGGCTCGTTCATGTCGTGCCAGAACCCCGCGAAGCCCTGCGCCAGCCGCTCCTCGTACAGCCCGCCCCACCACTCCCGCGCCGCCGGATCCGTGAAGTCCGGGTACGCGCACTCGCCCGGCCAGACCTCCCCGCGCACCTCACGCCCCCGCGCGTCCCGTACGAACGCCCCCCGCGCCCCCACCGCCCGGCCCGACGCGTGCACCGCGTCCCCCGCCTTCACCGCCGGATCCACGATCGACACCAGCCGCACCCCGCGCGCCCCCACCTCCCGGGCCAGCCCCGGCAGATCGGGGAACGCCTCCCGGTCCACGGTGAACACCCGGTGCCCGTCGTAGTGGTCGATGTCCAGGTGCACGGCCGACAGCGCCAGACCCCGCTCCTCGTACCCGGCCACCACCCGCCGCACCTCGGCCTCGCTCCCGAAGCCCCACCGCGCGTGCTGGTACCCCAGTGCCCACTCCGGCGGCACCGCCGCCGCCCCCGTCAGCCCCGACCACCCCTGCATCACCCGCGCCGGCGTCCCCACCAGCACCCAGCACCTCGGCGGCCCGCCCTCCAGCCGCAGCTCGCTCGCCCCCGGCCGGTCCACCCCCGAACCAGCCCCCTCCTCGCCCTCGCGCAGCACGACCCGCCCCTCCCAGGGGTTGTCGTAGAAGGCCAGGTGCGTCCCCGCGTCCGCCACCACCACCTGCACCGGCATCGTGATGTACAACGGGTCCGTGTCCGGCCCGAAGCCGCCCTTGGGATCGGTGTTCCACAGCCGGTACTCCCCGTCCCGCAGCCGCGGCCCCCGCGCCC
Source organism: Streptomyces sp. NPDC004126 (assembly GCF_050275515.1). Taxonomy (NCBI): domain Bacteria; kingdom Bacillati; phylum Actinomycetota; class Actinomycetes; order Kitasatosporales; family Streptomycetaceae; genus Streptomyces; species Streptomyces sp. NPDC004126. Next base: position 20,379 of record NZ_JBNNPF010000078.1, read on the forward strand.
GCCCGCCCAGCCCGAAGAACCGCGCGTCCGCCGGCACCTCCGACCGCTGGAGCCACCGCGAACCGCCCCCGCCCGCCACGGGAGCCGCCCCGCCGCCCCCGTCCCCGACCGGGTCCCACCAGCGCGGCGGCAGCTCCCTGCGCAGCACCGCCCCGCCCGGCGTCCGCACCTCCACCGCCCCGTGCCGGGACACCGCCACTGTCACCCGCTCCGACACCACCCGCCAGCCACCCCCGGTGTCCGGCTCCAGCACCGCCCGCGGATCCGGCGCGGGGCCACCGCCCACCACCGCGTACGAGGGCACCGGCTCCGCCCCGTCCCAGCCCCAGAACACCGCACCGCCCACGGTCACCCGTACCAGCAGCTCACTGCGCGCGAACCGCAGCAACCCACCGCCCGGCCGGGCCTCCGTCCCCGCCAGCAGCCCCGGCACCCGCGCCCGCTCCGCGCCCCGGCGCGGCAGCCCCTCGGCGTCCGCACGCCGGTGGCGCCACGCCGAGCGCCAGGCCCGCCGCCCGCGCGCCGTACCGATCTCCTTCACCGCACGCACCAGATCACGACCGTCCATGCCGGTCACCCTGCCACCGGCACCCCGCCGCGCGGGCGGCGTTCAGCTGCCGTTCACCCGGAAAACGATCAACCCGCCCGGCCCAGGACAGCTCTGGTGCGGATGTCGATCACGTGGCATGGTCCCTGTGAGCCGCCGCGCGCACACCGACGCCGCGACGGAGCCGTACGCACACGAAGCGCGAGCGCCAGACTTGACCGGGAGCCGACCCATGACCTCTGCCACCCAGCCGGAACCCCTCTGGTCCCCGAGCCCCGACAGGATCGCCGGGGCCCAGGTCACCCGCTTCCAGGCCTGGGCGGCCGAACGCTTCGGCGCCCCCGCCGACGGCGGCTACCCGGCCCTCCAGCGCTGGTCCGTCGACGAGCTCGACACCTTCTGGCAGGCCGTCGCCGAATGGTTCGAGGTCCGCTTCACCACCCCCTACCAGGAGGTCCTCGCCGACCGCTCCATGCCGGGCGCCCGCTGGTTCACGGACTCCACCCTCAACTACGCCGAGCACGCCCTGCGCGCCTCCGAGGACCCCGCCCGCGCCGCGGACCCCGCCCTGCTCCACGTCGACGAGACCCACGAACCCGCCCCGCTCACCTGGGCCGAGCTCCGCCGCCAGGTCGGCTCGCTCGCCGCCGAGCTGCGCGCCCTCGGCGTCCGCCCCGGCGACCGCGTCAGCGGCTACCTCCCCAACATCCCCGAAGCGGTCGTCGCCTTCCTCGCCACCGCCGCCGTCGGCGGGGTCTGGACCTCCTGCGCCCCCGACTTCGGCGCCCGCAGCGTCCTCGACCGCTTCGAACAGGTCGAACCGGTCGTCCTCTTCACCATCGACGGCTACCGCTACGGCGGCAAGGAGCACGACCGCCGCGAGACCGTCGCCGAGCTGCGCGCGGGACTCCCCTCCCTGCGCGCCGTCGTCCACATCCCGCTCCTGGGCACCGAGGCCCCCGAGGGCACCCGCGCCTGGGCCGACCTCACCTCCGCCGCGCAGGAGCCGGTCTTCGAGCCGGTCCCCTTCGACCACCCGCTGTGGATCCTCTACTCCTCCGGCACCACCGGCGCGCCCAAGGCCATCGTCCAGTCCCAGGGCGGGATCCTCCTCGAACACCTCAAGCAGCTCGGCCTGCACTGCGACCTCGGTCCCGAGGACCGGTTCTTCTGGTACACGTCCACCGGCTGGATGATGTGGAACTTCCTCGTCTCCGGCCTCCTCACCGGCACCACCGTCGTCCTCTACGACGGCAGCCCCGGCTACCCGGACACCGGCGCCCAGTGGCGGATCGCCGAACGCACGCGCGCCACCCTCTACGGCACCTCCGCCGCATACGTCATGGCCTGCAAGAAGGCCGAGGTCCACCCCTCCCGTGACTTCGACCTCTCCGCCGTCAAGTGCGTCGCCACCACCGGCTCCCCGCTGCCGCCCGACGGCTTCCGCTGGCTCCACGAGGAGGTCGCCGAGGACCTGTGGATCGCGTCCGTCAGCGGCGGCACCGACGTCTGCAGCTGCTTCGCCGGAGCCGTCCCGACCCTCCCCGTCCACATCGGCGAACTCCAGGCCGCCTGCCTCGGCACGGACCTCCAGTCCTGGGACCCGGCCGGCAAGCCCCTCACCGGCGAGGTCGGCGAGCTCGTCGTCACCGCCCCCATGCCCTCCATGCCGATCCACTTCTGGAACGACCCCGACGGCAGCCGCTACCGCGACAGCTACTTCGAGATGTTCCCCGGCGTCTGGCGCCACGGCGACTGGATCACGATCACCGACCACGGCTCCGTCGTCATCCACGGCCGCTCCGACTCCACCCTCAACCGGCAGGGCGTCCGGATGGGCTCCGCCGACATCTACGAGGTCGTCGAACGCCTCCCCGAGATCAAGGAATCCCTGGTCATCGGCCTGGAGGAACCGAACGGCGGCTACTGGATGCCGCTCTTCGTCCACCTCGCCCCCGGCGCCGTCCTCGACGAGGCCCTGCGCAAGAAGATCGCCGCCACCATCCGCGAGCAGCTCTCCCCGCGCCACGTCCCCGACGAGGTCATCGAGATCCCGGCCGTCCCGCACACCCTGACCGGCAAGCGCATCGAGGTCCCGGTCAAGCGCCTCCTCCAGGGCACCCCGATGGCCAAGGCGGTCAACCCCGGCTCCGTCGACAACCCGGAGCTGCTCGCCTTCTACGAGGAGCTGGGCCGCACCAGGGGGTGACTGTCAGTGGCGGTGGTTACCGTGAGTGAGCAAGTGATCGCACGCTCAGGGGGAACCATGAACGCCACGCCCGACACACCACGCACCACCACGACCGCACCCGCATCCACGACCGCCTCGCTGCGCCGCGAGGTCCCCAGCACCGTCGGCCTCATCACCGACCCCGGGGACTTCGCGGCCATGCGCGACTACCGCACCTTCGCCTTCGGCCACCACGACGAATACCCCGACTACCTCCGCCGGATCGACGCCCTGCTGCGCTCCCTCGCGGCCCAGGGCATCCACACCACCGTCGCCCTCTTCGACCCCGAGGACTACGCCGCCTACTGCGAGGAACACGGCCTCGACCCGGACAGCGCCCACACCCGCAGCCGCTTCACCGCCGAACTCGCCGGCGGCCCGACCCTGCCCTACGCCGGCCAGCCCGTCGAGGAACTCGTACCGCTCCTCGTCGACGAAGCCGTCCGCCGGTCCACCTGGGAGTACGCCACCGGGCTCCTCGCCGGCGTCGGCGCCTGCGCGGACTGCGGCGAGGACATCGGCAAGGCCTCCTTCGAGCGCGCCGCCGACATGCTCGAACGCCTCGTCGCCGGCGCCGGACCCGGCCACCACCACCTGGTGTGCAGCGTCCCCGCCGAGGAGCAGCAGCTCATCGCGGTCCTGCACGCCGAAGCAGCCGCCGGCCCCGGCGCCCGGCCCCGCGTCACAGGCCGCGAAGGCCTCGACTTCGTGACCGTCCTGGCCGCCGGACTCGCCCTCGGCGGCTCAGGGGGACTGGTCCTGCGCAGCACCACCGAGGGCTTCCGCGACCGGGTCCACGGCTGGCGGCTCGACCGGGGCCGCCTCGTCGCACTCACCGCCGCCGCCGTGTTCGACGCCTACTGCACGGACGCCGACACCGGCGACCCCGTGGCCCCGGAACCGGGCGTCGAGTACTGCCCCGGCTACGAGGTGGACGTCCCCGGCCCGCACCACGAGTAGCCCCCGCGCCCGGACCGGCACCGGAAACGCCCGAGGGGCCCCCGCCACCGGCGAAGGCCCCTCGGAACCGACGAACGCGCTACCGCCCGCTACTCGCCGGACAGCACCGCCTGCGCGGCCACCCGCGCCTCCTCGGCGCTGTCCGCGGCGCGCGCGGCGGCAGCCGCACGCTCGCACTGCGCGAGGGTGTACTTGGCGAGCGTCGCCCGCACGTACGGGATCGACGCCGCACCCATCGACAGGGAGGTGACCCCCAGACCCGTCAGCACACAGGCCAGCAGCGGATCCGAAGCGGCCTCACCACAGACACCGCAGCTCTTGCCCTCCGCCTTGGCGGCATCGGCCGACATCGCGATCAGGTCGAGCAGCGCGGGCTGCCACGGATCCTGGAGCCGCGACACCGCACCCACCTGCCGGTCGGCGGCGAAGGCGTACTGCGCGAGGTCGTTCGTACCCAGCGACAGGAACTCCACCTCCTGCAGGATCGAGCGCGCCCGCAGCGCGGCGGAGGGGATCTCCACCATCGCGCCGAACTTCGCCACCAGACCGGCCTCGCGGCACGCGTCCGCGAACGCCTTCGCGTCCTGGCGGTCGGCCACCATCGGGGCCATGACCTCCAGGTACACCGGCAGGCCCTCGGCCGCCTTGGCCAGCGCGGTCAGCTGCGTCCGCAGCACCTCCGGGTGGTCCAGCAGGGTCCGCAGACCGCGCACGCCCAGCGCCGGGTTCGGCTCGTCCGCCGGGGTCAGGAAGTCGAGCGGCTTGTCGGCGCCGGCGTCCAGCACCCGCACGACGACGCGCCCCTCGGGGAACGCCTCCAGGACCTTGCGGTACGACTCGATCTGCTTCTCCTCGGACGGAGCCTTCTTGCTGTCGTCCAGGAACAGGAACTCGGTACGGAACAGGCCCACGCCCTCGGCCCCGGCCTCCACCGCGGCCGGCACGTCCGCCGGCCCGCCGACGTTGGCCAGCAGCGGCACCCTGTGCCCGTCGGACGTCGCACCCGGACCGGAGGAGGCGGCCAGCGCCGCCTTCCGCTCGGCGGCCGCGGCCTCCAGCTCGGCCCGCTTCTCCGCGGTCGGCTCCACGAACAGGTCGCCGGTGCTGCCGTCGACGGCGATGACCGTGCCCTCGGCGATCTCGCCCGCCCCCGGCAGCGCCACGATCGCCGGCACACCCAGCGCCCGCGCGAGGATGGCGCTGTGGCTGGTCGGCCCGCCCTCCTCGGTCACGAACCCGAGCACCAGCGCCGGGTCCAGCAGCGCGGTGTCGGCGGGAGCCAGGTCCCGGGCGATCAGCACGTACGGCTCGTCGCTGTCCGGCACGCCCGGCATCGGCACGCCCAGCAGGCGCGCCACGATCCGGTTGCGGACGTCGTCCAGGTCGGCCACCCGCCCGGCCATGTACTCGCCGGCCCCCGCGAGCAGGTCGCGGTAGGAAGCGAAGGCGTCGTAGACGGCGCGCTCGGCCGTGCTGCCGACGACGATCCGCCGGTCGACGTCCGACATCAGCTCGGGGTCCGTGGCGATCATCGCCTGGGCCTCGAGCACGTGCTGGGCCTCGCCGCCGGCCAGCTGGCCGCGTGCGATCAGGTCGGCCGACACAGCCTCCACGGCCTGACGGGCGCGCCCCTGCTCGCGCTCCGCCTCGTCCGAGGCGATCTGCTTCGCGGGCGGTTCGAGCACGGCCGTACCCATGTGCCGAACCTCGCCGATCGCCACACCGTGGCTCACGCCGACGCCTCGCAGCGTTGTCTCCATTACACCGTCTCCGATTGAGCGGCGGCTCCAGCCGCCGTGATGGATATCCGACTCGCCTTTGGGACCAGGCGGAAGGGCTACTGCCAGCTGAAGAGGACGTCGTCCGGCTTGACGTCACCGGACTCGACGACGCCGGAGAGGGAGTCGTTCGTCGCCTCGAGCGCCACGACGGGGCAGATCGGGGACTTGCCGGCAGCCTCGACGGCCGCCGGGTCCCAGCGGATGACCTCCTGGCCGCGGACCACGGTGTCGCCCTTGTTCACGAGGAGCTCGAAACCCTCGCCGTTGAGCTGGACGGTGTCGATGCCGAGGTGGGTCAGAACGCCGTGGCCCTCGCTGTCGACGACCACGTACGCGTGCGGGTGCAGGGAAACGACCACACCGTCGACGGGAGACACCGCCGCGGAGGGCTCGCGCACGGGATCGATGGCGGTGCCCGGTCCCACCATCGCGCCGGAGAACACCGGGTCGGGCACTGCCGCGAGTCCGATGGCCTGCCCGGCGAGCGGGGACGTGACGCTGGTCATGGGGGCCTCCCAGGGGGTGGGGCTTCTTCGTGCCGCCGTCACTGCCTGTTGCGAACGGCGTACTCGTCTGAAGGATATTGCACTGCTTGTACGGGTTCGCCCGATGTTGGTCCCGATCCGGACGGCCCTTGGACACGGAGACTAGTGGACTAGACCGGTGGACTAGACCATACGCGTGAATCGATTTGCCTGTCTCCCACGGGAGCTGTACTGTCGTGACTCCCGCCAGGACGTGCCGCGTGAACATCTCGCGAACAGTCGGTGGCCGGGACTCCTCCTCAATCAGTGATCCTCCAGATCTCCGCTTGATCGCTTTCCGCGTGCCTTTACGGCAAAACGGAGGGTGGTCGGAGAGAAGGAAAACCACTGATAGAGTCGGAACCGCCGGAAAGGGAAAGCGTGAAAGCGCAGAACCTCGAAAGCACCGAGGAAATCGGACACGAAAGAGTCTGATAGAGTCGGAAACGCAAGAACGAAGAACGAAAGCCCGGAGGAAAGCCCGAGAGGGTGAGTACAAAG
>NZ_JBNNPF010000079.1:0-25604 GCF_050275515.1 Streptomyces sp. NPDC004126
GAGGCTATAGATAGCCTCGCGGGCGTTTGAGGCGCGGGGGTCCGGGGGCGGAGCCCCCGGGGAACGGGCGAAGGGCGGGTAGGGGACCTCCGCTCCGCGCAGCGGCGGCCCCGCCCCGCGACGGGCACCCGGCACCCCGCAGGGGCCCGGCTACGCCTCGTACGGCCGGGCCGGCCAAGGGGTGTCGGCCGGGCGGAGGGCGTCCAATCCGGCACCCGCCAGCGCGGCGGTGAGGGCCAGGACGCCCGTGACCAGCGCCGGGTTCCCCAGCTCGCCGGCCAGGATCCCGCGTACGAGGTCCTCCCGCGCGACCCAGGCCGTCTGCATGTCGGCCTCCTCCGAGTCCGTCTCCGCGTACCGCTCCCCGTCCGCCTCGGCCACGTCCCGCGCGAGGAAGACCCGGATCGCCTCGTCGGAGCCGCCCGGGGAGGCGAAGAAGTCGGCCAGCACCCGCCAGTCCCCCGCCTTGACGTGCGCCTCCTCGTACAGCTCGCGCTGCGCCGCGTGCAGCGGGTTCTCCCCCGGCACGTCCAGCAGCCCGGCGGGCAGCTCCCATAGCCGGTGCCGGACGGGGTGGCGGTACTGCCGGATCACCAGCACCCGCCCGTCCTCGTCCAGGGCGAGCACGCACACCGACCCCGGGTGCACCTGGTAGTCGCGGCGGGCCACCGAGCCGTCCGGCATCCTCACCTCGTCGGAGTCCACCGCCGTCTTGGCCCCCTGGAAGGGGCGGCTGGTCGACAGCGTCTCCCAGGTCTCCGACGTGTCCTTGATGGCGATCCCCATGGCCAGTGCCCTCCACAACGCGCGACAGCCGGGTACGGATGATCCGTACCCGGCTGTCTACGTTACCGAGCGTCAGCTACCGCGCGTCAGCCCTGCTGCTGGCGCTCCACCGCGGCCTTGACCAGGCCCGCGAAGAGCGGGTGCGGCCGGGTCGGGCGGGAGCGGAGCTCCGGGTGCGCCTGCGTGGCCACCAGGTAGGGGTGGACCTCGCGCGGGTACTCGACGTACTCGACGAGCTTGTTGTCCGGGGAGGTGCCGGAGAAGACCAGGCCGGCCTTCTTCTCCAGCTCGCCGCGGTAGGCGTTGTTGACCTCGTAGCGGTGGCGGTGGCGCTCGTCGACGTACGCGTCGCCGTAGACCTCGCGCACGATCGAGCCCTCGGCCAGCTTGGCCGTGTACATGCCCAGGCGCATGGTGCCGCCCAGGTCGCCCGCGCCCTCGACGAAGGCCAGCTGCTCCTCCATGGTCGAGATGACCGGGTGCGGGGTCGAGGCGTCGAACTCGGTGGAGTTCGCGCCCTCGATGCCCGCCAGGTTGCGCGCGGCCTCGATGACCACGCACTGCAGGCCCAGGCACAGGCCCAGCAGCGGGATCTTGTTCTCGCGGGCGTAGGTGATCGCACCGACCTTGCCGTTGACACCGCGGTCGCCGAAGCCGCCGGGCACGCAGATCGCGTCCACGTCGCCGAGCTGCGCCGCGGCACCGGCCGGGGTCTTGCAGTCGTCGGAGGTGACCCACTTGATCTGGACGCGGGCCTTGTTGGCGAAACCGCCGGCGCGCAGCGCCTCGGTCACCGACAGGTAGGCGTCGGGCAGGTCGATGTACTTGCCGACGAGCGCGACCTTGACCTCGTGGTCGGGGTTGTGGACGCGGTCCAGCAGGTCCTCCCACACCGTCCAGTCGACGTCGCGGAAGGGCAGGTCGAGCTTGCGCACGACGTACGCGTCCAGGCCCTCGGTGTGCAGCACCTTGGGGATGTCGTAGATCGACTTGGCGTCGATCGCCGCGACCACAGCCGCCTCGTCCACGTCGCACATCAGCGAGATCTTGCGCTTGATGGAGGTGGGGACGTCGCGGTCGGCGCGCAGCACGATCGCGTCGGGCTGGATGCCGATGTTGCGCAGCGCGGCGACGGAGTGCTGGGTGGGCTTGGTCTTCAGCTCGCCGGAGGGGCCGATGTAGGGCAGCAGCGAGATGTGCACGACGAAGACGTTGTCGCGGCCGACCTCGTGGCGGACCTGGCGGACCGTCTCCAGGAACGGCAGCGACTCGATGTCGCCGACCGTGCCGCCCACCTCGGTGATGACGACGTCGACGTCGTCGGTCGCCATGCGGCGGATGCGGTGCTTGATCTCGTTGGTGATGTGCGGGATGACCTGCACGGTGTCACCGAGGTACTCGCCGCGGCGCTCCTTGGCGATGACCGTGTTGTAGACCTGGCCGGTGGTGACGTTGGCCGAGCCGTCGAGGTCGACGTCGAGGAAGCGCTCGTAGTGGCCGATGTCCAGGTCGGTCTCGGCGCCGTCGTTGGTGACGAACACCTCGCCGTGCTGGAAGGGGTTCATCGTGCCGGGGTCGACGTTCAGGTACGGGTCGAGCTTCTGCATCGTGACCCGCAGGCCGCGCGCCTTCAGCAGCGCACCCAGGCTGGAGGCCGTCAGGCCCTTGCCGAGGGACGAAGCGACACCCCCGGTGACGAAGATGTGCTTGGTCGTCATGGATTTGGGCGGCATCGCCAAGAGGGGGCTCCCGTGGTCGCGAGGTGAGGTGCGTCCGGCGACTTCTCCCGTTTCCGGGGGTGCCGAAGCTGCGGTTTCGGGGCCCCTGATTCGCACAGGCAGACCACCGGTCCACGGGGTACCAGCCTATCAGCGCCCGGGACGGTCCGCCTCCGGGCGCGCTGCGCGGCGCCGCCCGCGGGTCCCCCGGCCGGCCGTTCCCGCAGGTCACCCGTTTGGCCGAGTGACATTGTCCCGATACTTAAGGAGATCACTAGGGTGCGCTCATAACTTGCTCGGATACCGCTGCACATCACCGCCGAGCAGTCCGGCAGACGGCGTAACAACGCCGGTTCCGGCAATCTAGGACTCGACGCGGGGATCCCTGCGCACAGGAGACCGCGCGACAGCGCATTGCAAGCGCCCTTCGGGGCGGACGTGGCCGTTCGACTGGAGACCAACGTGTCCGGGCGCATCGAGGATTACGCACTGATCGGGGACATGCAGACCGCGGCGCTGGTCTGCCGGGACGGCTCGGTGGACTGGTTGTGTCTGCCACGCTTCGACTCCCATGCCGTCTTCGCGAGCCTTCTGGGCACCGAGGAACACGGGTTCTGGCGCATCGGCCCGGCGGCCCCCGCGGGCGCCGAGCCGCCGCGCGCCGCCCGCCGGCGCTACCGGGGCGACTCCCTGGTGCTGGAGTCGGAGTGGGACACCCCGCGCGGGACCGTCCGCGTCGTCGACTTCATGCCGCCGCGCGAGGACCACGCGCCGCAGCTGATCCGCATCGTGGAGGGCGTCAGCGGGCGCGTCCCGATGCGCTCGGCGCTGCGCATGCGCTTCAGCTACGGGCGGGTCGTGCCGTGGGTGCACAAGGTGGACGGGCGCACCGTCGCCGTCGCCGGCCCGGACTCGGTCTGGCTGGACTCCGACGCGCAGACGTACGGCAAGGACCTGACGACGTACTCCGACTTCACGGTCGGGCCCGGCGACCGGGTGGCCTTCGCGATCAGCTGGCAGCCCTCCCACAAGGGCGCCCCGGAGACCCCGGACGCGGCGGCGGCGCTGGAGGCGACCAGCGAGTTCTGGCGCGAGTGGGTGGACCTGTGTACGTACCACGGGCCCTACCGGGAGGCGGTGATCCGCTCGCTGATCACCCTCAAGGCGCTCACGTACGCGCCCACGGGCGGGATCGTCGCCGCGCCGACCACCTCCCTCCCGGAGGAGATCGGCGGCGTCCGCAACTGGGACTACCGCTACACGTGGCTGCGCGACGCCGCCATCACCCTGTCCTCGCTGCTGCGCACCGGCTACCGGGGCGAGGCCGCCGCCTGGCGGGACTGGCTGCTGCGCGCGGTGGCCGGCGACCCGGAGAACCTGCAGATCATGTACGGGATCGCCGGCGAGCGCGAGCTGGGCGAGACCGAGCTGGACTGGCTGCCCGGATACGAGAACTCCGCGCCCGTGCGCGTCGGCAACGGCGCCGCCCACCAGCTCCAGCTCGACGTGTACGGCGAGGTCACCGAGGCCCTCCACCTGGGCCACATGACGGGCCTGGCCCGCAACGACTACGCCTCCGTGCTCCAGCTGAAGCTGATCCGCTACCTGGAGACCCACTGGATGGAGCCGGACGAGGGCATCTGGGAGGTGCGCGGCCCCCGCCGCCACTTCGTGCACTCGAAGGTGATGGCGTGGGTGGCCGTGGACCGCACGATCAAGCTGATCGAGAGCGGGGACGCGGACGGCCCGCTGGAGCGCTGGCGCGAGATGCGCGACGCGATCCACGCCGACGTGTGCGAGAAGGGCTACGACCCGGAGCGCAACACCTTCACCCAGTCCTACGGCTCCCGGGAGCTGGACGCCTCCCTGCTGCTGATCCCGCAGATGGGCTTCCTGCCGCCGGACGACAAGCGGGTCATCGGCACCATCGAGGCGATCCAGCGCGAGCTGTCGACCCCGGACGGGTTCATCCTGCGCTACCCGACGGCCGGCGAGGAGGCCGGGGTGGACGGGCTGGAGGGCGACGAGGGCGCCTTCCTCGCGTGCTCGTTCTGGATGGCCGACGACCTCGCGATGATCGGCCGCGTCGACGAGGCGCGCCGGCTCTTCGAGAAGCTGCTGGCCCTCCGCAACGACCTGGGGCTGCTGGCGGAGGAATGGGACTCCAAGCACGAGCGCCAGGTGGGGAACTTCCCGCAGGCCTTCAGCCACGTTCCGCTGATCGACACGGCGCTGCGGCTGACGGCGAGCGGGGCCTACGGCGGCTGACGCGCGGGGACTCGGCCGCCCGCCTAGCCTGTAAGGGTCCTTTGCCCTCCACGGGAAAGGGGGGTGGCCATGGCGCCCCTCTCGAAGGCGGGCGCGGCCCTCGCCGTGCTCCGCGAGGATCTGGCCGGCGACGTCTTCGCCCCGGACGACCCGGGGTACGACGAGGCCCGGACCCTGTTCAACGCGATGATCGACCGCCGGCCCGCGGTGATCGCCCAGTGCGAGGGCGCGTCGGACGTGGTGACGGCGGTGCGCTTCGCCCGGGAGCTGGACCTGCCGATCGCGGTGCGCGGCGGCGGGCACAGCGTGGCGGGGATGTCCCTGAACGACGGCGGCCTGGTCGTGGACCTGCGCCGGATGCACGCGGTGACCGTCCACCCGGCGGCGCGGGCCGCGCACATCGGGGGCGGGGCCGTGATGAGCCACCTGGACCGGGCCTGTGAGCCGTACGGGCTGGCGACCACCGGGGGCCGGGCCTCCACCACCGGCGTGGGCGGCTTCGTCCTGGGCGGGGGCACGGGCTGGCTGGACCGGAAGTTCGGCCTGGCGGTGGACAACCTGCTGGGCGTGGACCTGGTCACCGCCGACGGCGAACTGCTGCACGTCACCGCGGAGGACCACCCGGACCTGTTCTGGGCGCTGCACGGCGGCGGCGGGAACTTCGGCATCGCGACCTCGCTGACGCTGCGGCTCCACGAGCTGCCCGAGATGTCGATCGCGTTCCTGCTGTACCTGCCGGAGCGCGGGGCGGAGGTGGTGCGCACCTTCCGGGACGTCGTCGAGGCGGGTCCGCCGGAGGTGGGCGGCGGTGCGATCTACATGACGGCCCCGCCCGAGGAGTTCGTCCCGCCGCACCTGGTGGGGCTGCTGGTGGCGGGCGTGCTGCTGACGTACGCGGGCCCCGAGGACGGGCTGCGCGAGCTGGCGGAGCCGCTGCTGGCGATCCCGCACGAGGTGGAGATGGTCACGCCCATCCCGTACGCCGACCTCCAGTGCATGATCGACGACCCTCCGGGGCTGCGGAACTACTGGTCGGCGGAGTACCTGACCGGGGCGCCGGACGCGTACGTGGACCTGTTCTGCGCGCGGGCCGACTCCATGCCGGTGCCGTCGGGCACCCAGCACGTCCTGTTCCCGCAGGGCGGGGCCATCGCCTCCGGCCCGGCCGACTACCCGGTCCCCTACCGCGACGCGCCCTGGGCGGTGCACCCGTTCGGGATGTGGGAGGACCCGGCCGACGACGACCGGGTCCGGGAGTGGGTCAGGGAGGTCCGCGCCGACGCCCGGCCGTGGAGCACCGGTGCGGTGTACCTGAACTTCACCGGCGACGAGGGCGCCGACCGGGTGGTCGCCGGCATGGGTGCCGAGAACATGCGGCGCCTGGGCGAGCTGAAGCGGCGTCACGACCCGGACAACGTCTTCCGGTTCAACCACAACATCAAGCCTTTGTGAGACGGCCCGGTGAGGCACCCCTGCCCGGGTGCCGGGTGAGGGTGTCAGGTGAGGGCGGCGATCACCTCGCGGGCGGCACGTTCGCCCTCGGTGGCGCCGCCCTCCATGAAGCCCTGGAAGTCGTAGCTGCAGTGCTCGCCGCCGATGTGGACCCGGCCCTGCGCGGTGCCCTCGTACTTGGCGTAGCGGTGCAGGTAGCCGGTCGGCCAGTACGAGTAGGCGCCCAGCGAGTAGGGGTTGCGGTGCCAGGCGGAGAGCTGGGCACGGCCGGTCCAGGCCGCCTTGGTCCCGGGGTAGAAGGAGTCGATGCCGGTGAGCATCCGGCCCGCGAGGGCCCGTACGTAGGGGTCGGAATCGGTGGCGAAGGGGCTCGCGGGGGTGAGGGAGCCGGCGAGGCTGCCGCCGCCGTACTGGAGCAGGATGCCGCCGTTGCCCGGCTGGACCTTGGTGGTGTCCCAGGTCTGCTGGACGTCCAGGTCGGTGAAGCAGTCGCCGGCCGACACCCCCGGCCAGGGGCCGGTGCCGCGCCAGGGGCGGCTGGTGAACTGCATGTTGAGCTTGGTGCAGTAGCCCATTCGGGCGTCCCGCAGGAGGTTCTTCATCAACGGGTCGAAGCCCGCCTGGGAGGTGTCGATGCGCTGGAGCACCGGAAGCGGCAGGCACAGGACCGTGTGGTCGGCGACGGCGGTGCGGGTGGCGCCGGAGTCGTCGAAGGTGAGGGTCTGGGTGCCGTCGGCGTTGGCGCGTACGGCGAGCAGCGCGCGGCCCATGACGACCGTGCCGGGGGCAAGGGCGGCGGCGATGGCGTTCGGCAGCCGGTCGTTGCCGCCGGTGATGTGGTAGCGCTCGTTGGACAGGCCCCAGACGTTGAAGTTGCCGGGGTTGGGCTGGTAGCCCATCAGCAGGACGAGGGCGAGGGCGGACTGCCGGTCGGTGTCGGCCCCGTACTCGACGTTGTACGCCACGTCGATGAACCGGCCGAGCCGCGAACCGTGGCCGCCCGGGATCCGGGTCTCGATCCACTCGTACAGGGTCATGTCGTCCAGGGCGGTCCCGGCGGGGGTGGAGCTGTTCCAGCTGACCTCGCCGGCTTCCTGGAGGTCGCGGCGCAGGGCCTGGTAGACGGCCTTGAAGTCCTCGTCGGCCTGGGTGCGGGAGTAGTAGCCGCCGTTGAACCACAGGACTTCCTCGGCGCCGTTCGGGCCGCCGCCGAGGAAGTCCTCGACGGGCAGGTCGAAGCGGCGGCACAGTTCCAGGATCTTCTTGTGGCTGGTGTCGATCAGCTCGCCGCCGATCTCGGAGGTCTGGCCGTACGCCCAGTGGCCGCGCTGGGTCCACATGCGGCCGCCGACGCGGGCCGGGTTGGCCTCGTAGAGGGTGCAGGGGATCCCCGCGTCCTGGAGGGTGAGCGCGGCGGTGAGGCCGGAGATCCCGGCGCCGACGACGGCGACGCGGGCCGGGGCCGCGGGCTGCTTGGCGGGGGCGGTGTCCGCGGCGTACGCGGTGGCGGTGGCGGCCGTCGCGGTGGAGGCGAGGGCGGTGCCGAGGCCGAGCGCGGCGGCTCTGGAGAGGAGTTCGCGGCGGGTGGAGCCGCGTACCTCGGCGACGGGCAGGCGCAGCCGGCGGGCGGCGGCGTGTTCGGCGGCGAGCCGCTGGAGCGCGTTCATCAGTGGCGTACGGGCCATGGCGGTGGCTCCTCTAGGCGTTCGCGGAGGTGGAGGGGGTGGTGGGGTTGGTCGGGCTGGTGGGGCTGGTGGGGGCGGGCTCTTCGGTGCGTTCGGCGGAGTCCTCCAGGACGACCCGGCCGATGACCTCGTAGCGGGCGGGGGCCTTGAACTTCAGCCAGAGGCCCAGTCCGAGCCCGCCGAAGAAGACGACCCCGACGATCCACGGGATCAGCGTGAAGAAGAACGAGTCGGCGGCGAGCCCGGCCGCCGTCCTCATGTTGACCAGCAGCAGGACCACCACGGCGGCCATCGCGACCCCTCCGGCCAGCGGGGCCGTGAAGGTGCGGAACCAGTGCCGGTCCTCGGGGTGGTTCTTGCGGAAGTAGCCGATCACCGCGAAGGAGCAGAGGGTCTGGACGATGAGGATCGCCATCGTGCCGAGGATCGCGAGCAGCGTGTACAGGTGGATGTACGGGTCCTGCCCGGTCAGCCAGAACAGCCCGACCAGGCCGGTGGCGATGGCCGTCTGCACCATGGAGGAGACGTACGGGGACCCGTGCTCGGCGTGCGTACGGCCGAGGGCCGGGTGCAGGAAGCCCTCGCGGCCGATCGCGTAGAGGTACCGGGCGGCGCACTGGTGGAAGGCCATCCCGCAGGCGAAGGAGCCGGTGAGCAGCAGCCACTGGAAGGCGTCGACGGCCCAGGCGCCGATGAAGGTGTGGGTGGGGGCGAAGAAGAGGTCGAGGGGGTTCGTGGAGGCGGAGAGCTCCACGGACTTGGAGAGGCCGTTGCCGGCGATCGTCATCCAGGAGACGTATATGTAGAAGAGGCCCACTCCGACGACGGAGATGATGGTGGCCTTGGGGATGACCCGCTTGGGGTCGCGGGACTCCTCGCCGTACATCGCGGTGGACTCGAAGCCGACCCAGGACCAGAAGGCGAAGAAGAGGCCGAGTCCGGCGGAGGCGCCGGTGAAGGCGTTCTTCGGGTTGACCGGTTCGACGGGGATCCCGTCGGGGCCGCCGCCCGCGATCAGTACGGCGGTGGCGACGGCGAAGAGGACCGCGATCTCGGCGACGAGCATCACCCCGAGGGCCTTGGCGGTGAGGTTGATGTCGAAGTGGGCGAGGACGGCGGTGACGGCGATCATGGCGGCCGCGTAGAGGATCCACGGCAGGTCCACGCCGAGCTGGTCGTGGACGGTGGTCTTCGCGAAGTAGGAGAAGACGCCGACGATGGAGGCCTCGAAGACGATGTACGCGAGGACCGCGAGCATCCCGGAGGCCATGCCGGCGATCCGTCCGAGGCCGTGCGAGATGTACCCGTAGAAGGCCCCGGCGGCGGTGATCCGCTTGGCCATGGCCACGTAGCCGACCGCGAAGACGGTGAGGACGACGGTCGCGAAGAGGTAGCCGGCGGGGGCGCCCGTGCCGTTGCCGAAGCCGACCGCGATGGGGAGGTTGCCGGTCATCGCGGTGATCGGCGCGGCAGTGGCGACCGCCATGAAGACGACGCCGACGAGTCCGACGGAGTTGGCCTTCAGGCGCTGGACCGGGGGTGCGGCGGCGGTCGCGGCGGGTGGAGGCGTGGCGCTGGCTCTGCTCATGAGTCCTCGTTCCTGCTTCCTGGTGGGTGTTGCTGCTCTGTCTTCGTGGGTGATCTGTCCGAGGGCCGACACTCTCCACCCGAGTGACGCACGCCACAATCGGCACGCGGTCCGATAATCGCCTTGCAGGGGCGACGAGTTGTCAGTCCGGACGGGGGCATATCGGACTCCGTAACCGCACGGTGATGTGCGCGGAACAGGGCGGCCGGTAGCGTCCGCGATATGGACAACCAGGGCGGAATCACGGTTCAGCGGGCACTTGAGCTGCCGGGGCTGCGCAGCGGGCTCCCGGAGGTCGTCGCCTGCGCCGACCGGCTGGGCCGGACCGTGCGCTGGGTGCACGCCGGCGAGGTGCCGAACATCGCCTCACTGCTCAAGGGCGGCGAACTGCTGCTCACCACCGGTCTCGGGCTGGGCACCCGGCCGGCCGAGCAGCGCGCCTTCGTACGCCGCCTCGCGGACCGGGGCATCGCCGCACTGGTCGTGGAACTGGGCCCGCGCTTCAGCAGGCTGCCCGCCACGATCGTCGAGACGGCCAAGGCCGCCGGGCTGCCGCTCGTCCAACTCCACCGCGAGGTCCCCTTCGTGACGGTGACGGAGGAGGTCCACACCGAGATCGTCAACGGGCACTACGCCCTGCTCCAGCGCGCCGAGGAAGTCCACCGGCGCTGCACGGAAGCCCTGCTGGGCGGCGGCGGGATCCCGCAGGTGCTGCGCATCCTGGCCGACTTCACCGGCAACCCGGTCTTCCTGGAGACCCCGGACGGCCAACTCCTCTACGCGGCCGGACCGGTGGCCGGGGAGGCGGCCGCGGACCCGCTCCAGGTGTGGGAGGGGCTGCGCGGCCAGCGCGCGGCCGAGCCGTCGGCGAACGCGGTCGTCGTCGACGTACCGGGCGGCGGCCACGGCACCGGGTCGGTCCGGGCACGGGTCGTCCTGGTCGGGGTGTCGGCACCCCTGCTGCCGGTGCACCGGATGGCGGCGGAACGCACCGCGGGGGTCCTGGCGGTGGTGCTGATGCAGGCGCGGCAGGAGGAGGAGCTGGCCGCGCGCGGCCGGGGCGACTTCCTCACGGACCTGGCGGAGGGCCGGATCTCGGCGGAGGACGCCCCCGCGCAGGCCCGGGTCCTGGGGTTCCGGCCGGGGACGGGACCGCTGCTGCCGATCGTGATGCGGCTCTCCACGGAGCTGGGGGCCTCGGGGAACTGGGCGGTGCTGGCCCGGGCGGTGCTGGAGGAGCTGTCATCCGTCGGGGTACCCGTGCTGCTCGGCGTCCGCCCGGTCGAGGGCCGGGTGCCGCTGCTGGTCTCCCTGCGCACCGAGTCGGAACGCACGGCCGTCGCCGACCGGGTCGCCGCCGCGCTGCGGGCCGGCGTCGAACGGGCCGGCCTCGACCGGGCCTCCGCCCCGCCGGCCGTGGTCGTCGGCGTAGCCGGCGGCTGGGCCGCCGCCTCCTCGGGCCTGCGGCACGCCGCCGAGACCGCCACCGCGGCCCACGGCCTGCCGGCCCGGCCCTGGTACGACGCCCGCCGCCTGGACATCGACCTGCTGCTGTGGCGGCTGCGCGAGCACCCCGACCTGGCGGCGTTCGTGGACCGCGCGATCGGCGCCCTGCGGGTCCACGACGCCGCCTCGCGCCCGCCGCTCCTCCCGACCCTGGAGACGTACCTGGCCCACGCGGGCCGCAAGGCCGAAACCGCGCGCGAACTCCACCTGAACCGCCAGACCCTGTACAACCGCCTGGCCCGCATCTCGGAACTCCTGGGCACGGACCTGGACGACCCCGAAACGGTCCTCTCCCTCAGCCTCGCGCTACGGGCCCGAAGGCATGCGGCGCCCTTGTCTTGAGGGGGGTGGGGGGTTCCCGTCAGGGATGCAGGAGGGGTCGGGGGCCGGCACACCGGGCATACGGGCCCGTCGAGTCCTGGTCCCGGGCCGGGTGCGCGACTACCCGCACGAGAGGCCGAACAGAGCGACCTGCGGAGCCCCCGAGCGCGACAGATCGCTACGCGGCGTGCGGCTACGGCCTCCGCGTCGGCTCTTGCGGGTTATGAGTGCGGCACTTGACCCTCACGTGACGTCAGGCTGCATAGTCACTGCCGTGGAAGATCACTGGAACGTGGGGCGCGTGGCCGAGCTTGCCGGCGTGAGCATCCGGACGCTGCATCACTATGACGAGATCAGCCTCGTGTGTCCGTCGGCGCGGACCGCCGCCGGGTACCGGGCCTACTCGGCGGGCGATGTCGAGCGGCTGCGGGAAGTGCTGGCCTACCGGCGGCTGGGCTTCGGTCTGCGGGAGGTTGCGGAACTGGTCGACGACTCGTCCACCGATGCGGTCGCGCACCTGCGCCGACTGCGCGGCCTGCTGCTTGAGCGGCGCGATCGTGCTGACGCCATGGTGGCGGCCATCGACAGGGAACTTGAGGCACGGGCGAAGGGACTGAAGGTGACACCGGAGGAGCAACTGGGGATGCTCGGTGCACGGCTGTACGACGCGATCGGCGGCGCCTACACGGCGACGCGGCGTACCGAGCCGCGGATCGCAGCGCAGATCTGGGACGCGCTCGGGGACGCGCGGACGGTGCTGAACATCGGGGCCGGCACCGGCTCCTACGAGCCGGCTGATCGCGAGGTGACCGCGGTGGAGCCGTCGGAAGTCATGCGGCGTCAGCGGCCTGCCGGCTCTGCGCCGTGCGTGGCCGCCGCCGCGGAGAGCCTGCCGTTCGAGGACGACTCCTTCGACGTCGCGATGGCCGTCTCCACAGTTCACCACTGGGGGGACCCGATAGCGGGGCTGCGCGAGATGCGGCGCGTGGCCCGCCGCGTGGTGGTGCTGACGTTCGACACCGACGAGCCCGGATGGCAGGACCGGTTCTGGCTTACCCGCGACTACCTGCCCGAGTTCGCCACCGTCCTTGCAGAATTTCCCTCACTTGCGGGGATGGCCGACGCGATCGGCGCCCGCGCTGAGCCGGTGCCCATCCCGTGGGACTGCGCTGACGGCCTGTTCGAGGCGTACTGGCGCCGACCGGGGGCGTATCTGGAGGACCCCGTCCGCCGTGCGATGTCGGTGTGGACGAGGGTCGGGCCGGACGCCGAGCAGCGGGCGGTGCGAAGCCTCCGCGACGACCTCGACTCCGGCCGGTGGGCCGAGCGCAACAGCGACCTCACCCAACTCGACACGGCAGACCTCGGCCTCCGCCTGCTCATGGCTTGAAGGGACACCGGTCAGGACTGACCCTCCCCGTCACCGTCCTCAGTGCGTCTGGGTCAAGGTGCTCGGTCGCGTCCCCGGTCAGGGACGGGCCCGCGAGCACGTCCGGGCGCATCGCCTCCCACCGTGCACATCCAGCAGCCGGGTGCGCGGGTCCGCCCACCGGTTCGAGGGGGCCGCGAAGACGTCGCGCCGGTTCAACGCGCGGTGCGGCTGCTCCAGCACGCACACCACGTACGCGTTCTACTCACACCCGGGAACCGGCCCCGCCCCACGCCCGGCGGACGGAGTCCGCTCAAGGAGGGGCGCGGCGCGTCAGGAGAGGGGGCGGCGGTCCATCAGTTCGTCGTAGACCGCGAGGATCTGCGCCACCGTGTCGTCCTCCGACGGCCACGTCGCCGCCTGGGCGCGGCCCGCCACCGCGAGGGCGGCGCGGCGGTCCGGGTCGTCCAGGAGGGCGGCCACCGCGCCCGCCAGCGCGCCCGAGTCGCCGTAGGGGACCAGGACGGCGGCGTCGCCGACCAGTTCCGGGACCGCGCCGACCTCGGTGGCCACCAGGGCCACCCCCGCCCGCAGGGCCTCCTGCGCCAGCAGGGAGCGGCCCTCCCAGCGGCTGGGGAGGACGGCGACGTCCGCCGCCGCCAGCAGGCGGTCGGCGTCCCGGCGGCGGCCCAGGAGGCGGACCGGGAGGCCCTCCTCCTCGATGCGCCGGGTCAGTTCGGGCCGCAGCGGGCCCTCCCCCGCGATCACCAGCAGCGGCAGGGGCTCCATCACCCGCCACGCCCGTGCCGCGTCCAGCAGGACGGAGTACCCGCGCCGCGCCACCAGGCTGCCGACCGCGATGATCAGCGGCCGTTCCACCGCGCCGAGTTCCGCCCGGGTCTTGCCGGCGTCGGGCAGCGCCGCCGCGGCCGGTACGGCGACCGCCGCCAGCCGCGCGTCCCGCGCCCCGCGCCGCCGCGCGAGGTCGACCTGGTCGGAGGAGGAGCCCAGCACCACCGCCGCGGCCCGGGCCACGTGCCGCTCCAGGAGCCGGCTCAGCCGGCCGAGCGGCCCCTCGGGCTCCGGCGCGCTGCCGTGCCAGGTCACCACCAGCGGCACCCGCCGCCCCCGGCCGAGGCCGCGGCGCAGCGCCAGCGCGGCCCGCATCCCGGCCCGGATCCCGTGGGCGTGCACCACGTCGGCGCCGGCGCAGGCGGCCCGCAGGGCGCTCGCCGCGTCGGGGGTGAACTCCGCCCCGGCGCCGGTGAAGTCGTACTCCCCCTCGGCAGCGACGGGGGCGCACACGGTGACCCGTACGCCCCGTGCCGCCAGCCCCGTCGCCAGGGACCGCACGTGCGCGCTGCTGCCCGCGCCCGCGCCGCCGAGGACCTGGACGGCGCGCAGCGGGGGCCGCCCGTACGGCTGTGCGGGGGCCGGGAAGGAGGCCGGGGAGCTGCTCACGGGCCGTAGCTCCAGGGTGAGGAATCAGGGACGTCGCCCAGGATGCCAGTCCGCACGCGCGTTCCGGGACCATACGGGTGCGGATCCCGTACGAGATACCGCAGTGCGCCCCCCAGCCTCACCCACACGGGCTAACGATCCCGTCGTCACGCGTCCGCGCGCGCCGCCTCCAGCAGTTCCTCGGCGTGGGCCCGCGCCGTCTGGGAGTCCTCCTGGCCGGCCAGCATCCGCGAGAGTTCTCGGATCCGGTCCTCGCCCTCCAGGACCGTCACGCCGGAGCGGGTCACCGAGCCGTCGACGGTCTTCTCCACCAGCAGCTGGCGGTCGGCGAAGGCCGCGACCTGCGGGAGGTGGGTGACGACGACGACCTGTGCGGACTTGGCGAGCTTCGCGAGCCGCCGGCCGATCTCGACGGCCGCCTTGCCGCCGACGCCCGCGTCGACCTCGTCGAAGAGGTACGTGGGCACGGGGGTGGTGCCGGCGAAGACGACCTCGACGGCCAGCATGACCCGGGACAGCTCACCGCCGGAGGCGCCCTTGGCGATCGGGCGGGGCTGGGCGCCGGGGTGCGGGGCGAGCAGCAGTTCGACCTCGTCCGCGCCCGTGGGCCCGTAGGCGACGGACCGCCCGCCGACCTCGACGCCGTCGGCGTCCTCGGTCTGGCGGATGTCGATGGTCACCCGGGCGTGCGGCATGGCCAGGGAGGCCAGCTCGGCGGTGACCGCGGCGGCGAAGCGCTCGGCGGCCTCCGTCCGGGCGTCCGTCAGGGCCTGCGCCAGCAGCGACAGCTCCTCGCGCAGGGCGTCCCGTTCGGCGGTGAGATCGGTGATCCGCTCGTCGTCGCCGTCCAGTTCCAGCAGCCGTTCCGAGCCCTTCTGGGCCCAGTCGAGCACCGCGTCGACGGACTCGCCGTACTTGCGGGTCAGCTGGGTCAGGGCGGCCCGGCGCTCCTCGACGGCGGCCAGCCGCAGCGGATCGGCGTCCAGGTCGTCGGCGTACCCGGCGAGTTCCCCGGCGACGTCGGCGAGCAGGATGCCCAGCTCCCCGATCCGGTCGGCGAGCCCGCCGAGCACCGGGTCGTGGGAGCGTACGGACTCCAGGGCGCGGTGGGCGCCGGCGACGAGGGTGTTGGCGTCGACGCCCTCCGGGTCCTCGACGTCGCCGGCCAGCGCCGCGTGCGCGGCCTGCGCGGCGGAGGCCAGGGACTCGGCGTGGCCGAGCCGTTCGGCCTCGGCCGCGAGCTCGGCGTCCTCGCCGGGCAGCGGTTCGACGGCGGCGATCTCGTCCAGCCCGAAGCGCAGCAGGTCCGCCT
Organism: Streptomyces sp. NPDC004126; assembly: GCF_050275515.1. NCBI lineage: Bacteria > Bacillati > Actinomycetota > Actinomycetes > Kitasatosporales > Streptomycetaceae > Streptomyces > Streptomyces sp. NPDC004126. The sequence goes on from NZ_JBNNPF010000079.1 coordinate 15,467, forward strand.
CCTGCGCCCGTTCGCGGGCGCGGGTGGTGATGGTGTCGAGCTCGGCGGTGGCGGCGCGCAGCCGACGGTACGCGCCGGCGTACTTCTCCAGGGGGACGGCGACGGCGTCGCCGGCGTACCGGTCGAGGGCCTGGCGCTGGCGGGCCGGGCGCAGCAGGCCCTGCTGGTCGGTCTGGCCGTGGACGGCGACGAGTTCGTCGGCGAGTTCGGAGAGCAGGCCGACGGGCACGGAGCGGCCGCCGACGTGGGCGCGGGAGCGCCCCTCGGCGGACACGGTCCGGCTGATCAGCAGGGCGCCGTCGTCGAGCTCGGCCCCGGCCTCCTCGGCGCGTACGGCGGCGGGCGCGTCCGGGGGCATGACGACGCGCCCCTCGACCACGGCGGCCTTGGCCCCGATCCGTACGAGGGCCGGGTCGGCGCGGCCGCCGAGCAGCAGCCCGAGGCTGGTGACGACCATCGTCTTGCCCGCGCCGGTCTCGCCGGTCACCGCGGTGAAACCGGGCGACAGCTCGACCACCGCGTCGTCGATGACCCCGAGCGACCGTATCCGCATCTCCTCAAGCACGGGACGACCATACCGAGGTTTCACGGGTGCCATGTGACCTCACCCGCCCGAAGGTTCTCGAACGGATGTGCTATTGCGGCGTCAGTGCGGTGCTCCGCGCCACCCCGAGACCGGCAGCGCGAACTTCGCCACCAGCCGGTCCGTGAACGACGCGTGGTGCAGCCGGGCGAGCCGCACCGGCACCGTCCCCCGGCGCACCTCCACCCGCGCCCCGGAGGGCAGCTCCAGCGTCCTGCGCCCGTCGCACCACAGGGCGCCGTGCGGGGTCCCGTTCTGCACCTCCACCGCCAGCACCGACGTCGGCGAGGTCACCAGCGGCTTCGCGAACAGCGCGTGGGCGCTGATCGGCACCATCAGCAGCGCCTCCACCTCCGGCCAGACCACCGGCCCGCCCGCGGAGAACGCGTACGCCGTGGAACCCGTCGGCGTCGCGCAGACGATCCCGTCACAGCCGAAGCCGGTGACCGGACGCCCGTCGATCTCCAGGACCACCTCCAGCATCCGCTCCGCGGACACCTTCTGGACGGCGGCCTCGTTCAGCGCCCAGTCCCGGTGCACGATGTCGCCGTTGGTCCGTACGAGGACGTCGAGGGTCATCCGCTCCTCGACCTCGTACGACCGGCTCACCACCCGGTCCACGACCTTGTCCAGGTCGTCGCGCTCGGCCTCGGCGAGGAACCCCACCCGGCCCAGGTTGACGCCCAGCATCGGCACCCCCGAGCCGCGCGCGAACTCCGCCCCGCGCAGCAGGGTCCCGTCCCCGCCCAGCACGATCAGCAGCTCGCACCCGTCGAACACCTTGGGCGTGCACTCCGCGACGAGCTCCACCTCGGCCGGCAGCGGCAGGTCCCGCGCCTCGTGCTCCAGGACCCGCACCCCGATCCCCGACTTCAGCAGCCCCTGCACCACCAGTTCGGCGCTGCGGATCGCCGCGGGCCGGCCGGTGTGCGCGACCAGGAAGACGGTCCGCGGCCCCTCGTGCTCCACGGCCTCCCCCGGGGCCGCCCCCTCCGATTCCACCCGACGTGCTGAACCTGCTGAACCTGCTGACACATCCGTCACTGCGGCCCCTCCGCCACTGCACGATCGACATCCCCCGGGTCGAGTGCCGGTGCCCCCGCCCGAAGCCACAGAAAGTACTCGACGTTCCCCGACGGCCCCGGCAGCGGGCTCGCCGTCACCCCGAGCACACCCAGCCCCAGCTTCCAGGCCTGCGCCGCGACGTCCTTCACGGCCTCGGCCCGCAGCTCGGCGCTGCGCACCACGCCCCCGCTGCCCAGGCGCTCCTTGCCCACCTCGAACTGCGGCTTCACCATCAGCACCAGGTCGGCGTCCGGCGCCGTGCACCGCACCAGCGCGGGCAGCACCAGGCCGATGGAGATGAAGGACAGGTCCCCGACGACCAGGTCGACCGGCACGTCGTCGATCAGCTCCGGCGTCAGCTCGCGCACGTTCGTGCGGTCCTTGACGGTGACCCGGTCGTCGCTCTGCAGCGACCAGGCCAGCTGCCCGTAGCCGACGTCGACGGCGACGACGTGGGCCACGCCCGCGCGCAGCAGCACGTCGGTGAACCCGCCCGTCGAGGCGCCCGCGTCCAGCGCCCGGCGGCCCTCGACCACCAGCCCCCGCGGCCGGAACGCCGCGAGCGCGCCGGCCAGCTTGTGGCCGCCCCGGGAGACGTAGTCGGGGTCGCTGTCGTCCTTGAGGACGACGAGCGCCGCGCTGGTCTCGACCTGGGTGGCCGGCTTGGTGGCGGTGGTACCGCCCACGGTGACCCGGCCCGCGGCGATCAGCTGGGCCGCGTGCTCGCGCGAGCGGGCCATGCTGCGGCGTACCAGTTCGGCGTCCAGGCGGCGGCGTGCCACTCCTGCCACGTTCGGTTCAGCTCCTGTTTTCGTAAGGTCCGGGGACGGGCGTCGCGTCCAGCGCGTCCAGCGCCTCGCGCAGTCCCCTGTGCACATCCTCGTACACCTCGACGTGACCGTCCGCCGCCAGGGCGTCCGCGTCCGCCAGCCGCTCCAGGTGCGCGTCCACCGCGGCGTGGCCGGTGGGGGTGCGTACGAGGCCCAGCGGAGCGGGCCCGGCCGCCGGCTCGGCGGCGGGGGCCTCGGGGGCCGCGGGCTCCCGGGGAGCGTCCGGAACGCTCCCGGACTGTGCGTCGGTCATGCCACGACGCTACCCCGAAGCGCGGCCGTCACCACCCGCGGCTCTGCGGTACGGTCGTGATCACCATGGCTACGATCCAGGAGTGCCGCACGGCACTCGACCGACTCTCCGACAACCTGGCCGCGGCGGACGGCGACGTCCGCGGCGCCGCCGCCCTCGACCGCTCCCTGAGCTGCCACATCACGGACCTCGACGAGACCTTCTCCGGCCGCCTGGCGGGCGGCCGGATCCGGGTGGACGGCGTCATGCCCGGACCTCCCCGGTCCAAGGCCGAGATCCGGCTGGCGATGACCGGCGACGACCTGGTCGCGATGGTCGCCGGCGAGCTGAAGTTCGCCAAGGCCTGGGCCTCGGGCCGGGTCCGCCTGGAGGCCGGCTTCCGCGACCTGCTCCGCCTCAAGAGCCTGCTCTAGCCTCCTTGACGCGCCGCTCGCGCGGCTCGGCCGCAGGCGGCCTCCCCGGCTTCGCGGCGCTGCGCTGGGGGCACCTCCCAGCGGTAGCCGGGGGAGACTCCGTCCGGCGGGTGCGGGGGCGGGCCCCCGGCCGGGGTGGGCCTCAGACGGCGGCCTTCGCGCGGGCCTGGCGGGCGGCCGGGACCACCAGCGGGGTACCGGTCTCCGGGTCGTCGATGACCTGGCAGCGCACCGAGAACACCTTCTCCACCAGTTCGGCGGTGACCACCTCGGCCGGCGGGCCCTCGGCGACGACCACGCCCCCGCGCAGGGCGATCAGGTGCGTGGCGTAGCGCGCCGCGTGGTTGAGGTCGTGCAGCACCGCGACCAGGGTCCGGCCCTGGGTCTCGTGGAGCTCCGCACACAGGTCGAGCACGTCCAGCTGGTGCTGGATGTCCAGGTAGGTCGTCGGCTCGTCCAGCAGCAGCAGCGGCGTCTGCTGGGCCAGGGCCATCGCGATCCACACGCGCTGGCGCTGGCCGCCCGACAGCTCGTCCACGGCCCGGTCGGCGAGCTCGGCGACGCCGGTCGAGGTCATCGACTCGACGACGATCCGCTCGTCCTCCGCCGACCACTGGCGCAGCAGCCCCTGGTGCGGGTAGCGGCCGCGCGAGACCAGGTCGGCGACGGTGATGCCGTCCGGGGCGACCGAGGACTGCGGGAGCAGGCCCAGCGTCTTCGCGACCTTCTTCGCCGGCAGGGAGGAGATCGCCTGCCCGTCGAGCAGCACCCGCCCGGCGGCCGGCTTCAGCATCCGCGACAGGGCCCGCAGCAGCGTGGACTTGCCGCAGGCGTTGGGGCCCACGATCACCGTGAAGGAGTTGTCGGGGATCTCCACCGACAGGTTCTCCGCGATGACCCGCTGGTCGTAGCCGAGGGTGACGTTCTCCGCGCTCAGCCTCTGCACTTGCCCACTCCTCGTTTCGACCTGCTTGTTCATATACGTCCCGCCTTGCGCTCGGTGACGAGCAGCCAGAGCAGGTAGACACCGCCGACCAGCCCCGTGACCACGCCCACCGGCAGCTGGTCGGAGCCGAAGGCCCGTTGCGAGGCCAGGTCCGAGCCCAGCAGCAGCACGGCCCCCATCAGCGCACCGGTCAGCATGTTCGACCCGGGCGACCGCGACAGCCGCCGGGCCAGCTGCGGCGCGGCCAGCGCGACGAAGCTGATGGGGCCGGCCGCGGCGGCCGCCGCGGTGGTCAGCACGACCGCCGCCAGCATCAGCAGCATCCGGGTCCGCTCCACGGGCACGCCCAGCGCGTACGCGGCGTCGTCGCCCATCTCGATCATCCGCAGCGCCCGGCCCTGCCCGAGGACCAGCGGGAACAGCACGGCGCAGACCGCCAGCAGCGGCCACACCTGCGCCCAGTCCCGCCCGGCCAGCGAACCGGTCAGCCACACCATCGCCCGGGTGGCCTCGACGATCTGCGCCCTGGCGATCAGGTACTGGATGAGCGCCACCAGGACGGCGGACGCCCCGATGCCGACGAGCACCAGCCGGTAGCCGTGGATGCCCTGCTTGTACGCGAGGAGGTAGATGACCGCGCCGGTCAGCAGACCGCCGATGACGGCGCCCAGCGCGACCTCGGTGGCGCCGCCCTTGAACAGGACGATGACGACGAGCGCGCCGACGGCCGATCCGTACCCGAAGCCGAGCATGTCCGGGGAGCCGAGCGGATTGCGGGAGACGGACTGGAAGACCGCCCCGGACATCCCGAGGGCCGTGCCCACCAGCACCGCGACCAGGACCCGCGGCAGCCGCAGGTCGTTGACGATGAAGTCGTCGGCCGGCGTCCCGTTGCCCAGCAGGGTCTGTACGACGTCCCAGGGCGCGATCTCGAAGTCGCCGGTGCCGATCAGCACGACGGCCAGCACCAGGGTCGCCGCGGCCAGCAGCAGGCCGGTCGCCAGCGCGCGCGGCTCGACCCGCAGCGAGGTGCCGCCGGGTCCGTGCAGGGCCCGGAGCCTGCCCACGGGGGCGGCGGGCTTCGGTGCGGCCGGGCTCGGGGCGGCGGGGGTCGCGGTCACAGCTGGGCCATCCTCTTGCGCCGAACCAGGTAGATGAAGACGGGGCCGCCGATGAGCGCCGTGACGATGCCGACCTGCAGCTCGGACGGCCGCGTGACGACCCGTCCGATCACGTCGGCGCCGAGCAGCAGCACGGGCGACAGGACGGCCGAGTACGCGAGCACCCAGCGCATGTCGGGTCCGGTCACCAGGCGGGCCAGGTGCGGGATCATCAGCCCGATGAAGATGATCGGCCCGCACGCGGCCGTCGCGGCCCCGCAGAGCAGGGTGATGGCCGCCATCGCCAGGATCCGGGTCCGCGTCAGGTTCGCGCCGAGCGCCCGCGCGGTGTCGTCGCCCATCGCCATCGCGTTGAGGGGCCGGCCCAGCGTCAGCGCGAGCACGGCGCCGAGCAGCAGGAAGGGGGCCACCTGCTTGACGGTGTCCATGTTGGCCGAGGCCAGCGAACCCACCGTCCAGAAGCGCAGCTTGTCCAGCGCCTTGGTGTCCATCAGCTGCACGGCGTTGATGTAGCCGACGAGGGCCGCACTGGCCGCCGTACCGGCGAGCGCCAGCCGCACCGGGGTCGCGCTGCGGCTGCCGCCGAGCACGTAGACGACGACCGAGACGGCCGCGGCGCCGAGGAAGGCCCACCAGATGAACTCGTTCAGCGTGGCGGCCCCGAAGAAGCTGATGGCCGAGACGACGGCCGCCGCGGCACCCGCGTTCACCCCGAGGATGCCGGGCTCGGCCAGCGGGTTGCGGGTCAGCGCCTGCATCACCGCGCCGGACAGGCCCAGTCCGAGCCCGACCATCAGCCCGAGGACGGTGCGCGGGACCCGCAGGTCCCGCACGACCACGTCGTTGGTGGTGCCGGAGTAGTGGAACAGGCCGTGCCAGACCTCGTCGAGCGGCATCTGCTTGGCGCCCACGGCGATGCTCGCCACCGCGACCAGGGCCAGCACGGCGAGGGCGATCAGCAGACCGGCCGCGCGCGCCGCGTGCCGCGGGCGGGCCGCGGGCGGCAGCGGTGCCGCGTTCTGCTCGGTTTCGGGGGGACTCTCAGCCAACACGAAGGTTAGGTTAGCCTACCCTGCGCCTTTTCCGATCACCCGAACGGCCGAGCCCCGCCGGGCCCGCGGAGCTCAGAACCCCAGCTTCGCCAGGGCCTTCTCCACGTCGTCCGCGTACACCCCGTCCCCGGCCCGCGACCAGGCCGCCGCACACAGCGCCCGCAACCCGTCAACCGGATCGCCCGGACCGCCGGCACCGCCCGCCGGCTCCACGTCCAGACCGCCGTCCGCGTGCACCGCGGTCCAGCCGCCGCACCGCCAGCCGCCCGCCTGCTCCAGCACCTCCGGCTGCCCGGTCAGCAGCCCCCGCAGGTCCCGGTCCACATAGGTCGGCCGGTGCCTCGGCTCGGCCCGCAGCAGCTGCACCGCGTCCGTCACCCCGGTCAGCACCAGCAGCGAGTCCACGTCCCCGTTGAACGCGCCCTCGATGTCGGTGTCCAGCCGGTCCCCCACCACCAGCGGCCGCTCCGCCCCGGTCCTCAGCACCGTCTCCCGGTGCATCGGGGGCAGCGGCTTCCCCGCCACCTGCGGCTCCGCGCCCGTGGCGATCCGTACGACCTCCACGGCCGCCCCGTTGCCCGGCGCGATGCCGCGCGCGCCCGGAATCGTCAGGTCGGTGTTCGACGCGAACCACGGCACCCCGCGGTTGACCGCGTACGCGGCCTCCGCGAACCGCCCCCACGCCAGGTCCGGGCCGCCGTACCCCTGCACCACCGCCGCGAGACCCTCCTCGTCGGCGGACTCCACCGGCACCAGCCCGCGCTCGCGCAGCGCGACCCGCAGCCCCTCGCCGCCGATCACCAGCACCTTCGACCCCGGCTCCACCTGCTCCGCGATCAGCCGGGCCACCGCCTGCGCCGAGGTGATCACCTCGCCCGCCTCGGTGGGGATCCCCAGCTCGGTCAGGTGCTCCGCGACCGCGTCCGGGGTCCGCAGCGCGTTGTTGGTGACGTACGCCAGGTGCATCCCGCCCTCCCGGGCCACGGCGAGGGACTCCACCGCGTGCGCGATGGCGTGCCCGCCCGCGTACACCACCCCGTCCAGGTCCAGCAGCGCCGTGTCGTACGCCTGGTGCAGACTCCGCTCACTGCCCGCGGGGCCGGTCCTGCTCTGCCGGGTCATCTGGCCACTCCTCCTGAACCGTTCCGACGACGCTCAAGACATCGGGATTCTTAAGATCGATCTTGTCCGAGTTTGCGCTACCCCGTGACTCCCCCGATCATCCCGCATCGCGAGACGCGTCTTACCATGCACCAATGACCACACCTGGCAACGCGGAGCACGGGCTGCGCCTGATCCCCTTCCACGGACTGAGGTACGTCCCGGAGCGCGTCGGCAGCCTGGCGGCAGTGACCTCGCCGCCGTACGACGTGGTCGTACGCCCCGACGGAGTCGACTACCTCGAATCCGCCGACCCGCACAACATCGTCCGGCTGATCCTGCCGCAGGCGGAGACCCCGGCCGCGCGCAACGAGCAGGCCGCCCGCACCCTGCGCGACTGGCTCGCCGACGGCGTCCTCAGCGCCGACCCGCGGCCCGCGCTGTACGTCTACGAGCAGCGCAAGCCCGGCCTCCTCCAGCGGGGCGTCATCGGCGCCCTGGCCCTCTCCCCCGCCGAGGCGGGCGTGGTCCTCCCCCACGAGGACGTCATGCCGGACGTGGTCACCGACCGCGCCGGTCTGATGCGCGCCACTTCGGCCAACCTGGAGCCCCTCCTCCTCACCTACCGCGGTGACGGCCCCGGCACCGGAGCGGCCGGCGTCGTGGAGGACACCGCCGCGCGCCAGCCGCTGCTGTCCACCGTCACCGAGGACGGCTTCCGCCACAGCCTCTGGGCCATCACGGACCCGGACGAACTGGCCGTCGTCACCGCCGACCTCGCCCACCGCCAGGCCCTCATCGCCGACGGCCACCACCGCTGGGCGACGTACCTGCGCCTCCAGGAGGAGCACGGCCCCGCCACCCCCTGGGACTTCGGCCTGGTCCTCCTCGTCGACACCGTCCGCTACCCGCTCCAGGTCCGGGCCATCCACCGGATGCTGCGCCGGCTCCCCCTCGCCGAGGCACTGGCCAAGGTCGAGGGCTCCTTCCGGGTCCGCCCCGTCGAAGGCCCGCTGCCGCTGGCCCTGGAGGCCCTCGCGGACGCCTCGGAGCGCGGCAACGCCTTCCTCCTCACCGGCGACGGCTCCTACCACCTGGTCACCGACCCGGATCCGGCCCTCATCGAGCGCACCGTCCGGCAGGACCGGCCCGAGGCGTGGCGCCGGCTGGACGCGACCGTGCTGCACGCTTCCCTGCTCGACGCCCTGTGGCAGATCCCGGACGCCCCCGAGCACATCTCGTACATCCACGACGCCGCCGCGACGGTCGCGATGGCCGAGCGGCACGGCGGCACCGCGGTCCTGCTGCACCCCGTACGGGAGGAGGTCGTCCGGGACCTGGCCCGGCAGGGCGTCACGATGCCCCGCAAGTCCACCTCGTTCGGCCCGAAGCCGGCCACCGGCCTGGTCCTGCGCAGCCTGGACTGACGGCCCCGCCGGGCACACCGGCCGGAAACGACGGAAGGGCGGCACCCCCGAGGGGGTGCCGCCCTTCTTCTCGTCTTCCGAGCGCCGCGGTTACGCCTTGCCGCGCTCTTCGTCCTCCACGACCACGAGCTCGTCCGTCAGGTCGACGTCGGCGTCGTCGGCGGGCTCGTACTCCTCGTCGTCCTCGTCGTAGTACTCGGCCTGGTCGGCGGCGCGCTCGGCGGCGGCCACCTCGGCCGGGTCCTGGTCGTCGTCCTCTTCGTCTGCGAGGTCGGCGTCGTCGTCGAGGTCCGCGTCGGCCGCGGCGGCGTCCACGAACTCCACGCCGTCGATCTCGGCGAGCCGGTCGGAGGCGTTGGTCGCGCCGTCCTTGTCGGCCTCGAGGGTCTTGGCGAACCACTCGCGGGCCTCGTCCTCGCGGCCGGCCGCGAGCAGGGCGTCGGCGTAGGCGTACCGCAGGCGCGCGGTCCACGGCTGCACGGCGCTGGAGGCCAGCTCGGGGCTCTGCAGGGTCACGATGGCGGCGTCGAGCTCGCCCATGTCCCGGCGGGCACCGGCCGCGACGAGACGCATCTCGACCTGGCCGGCCTTGTCCAGCTTCTGCACCTCGGGCTCGCCGGCCATCGCCAGGGCCCGCTCCGGACGGCCGAGGCCGCGCTCGCAGTCGGCCATGACGGGCCACAGCTCGACGGAACCGGTCATCCGCTTGGCGGCACGGAACTCGGCGAGCGCCTCGCTGTACTTCTGCGTCGCGTACGCGGCGAAGCCGGCGGCCTCGCGCACGGCGGCGACGCGGGAGGCCAGCCGCAGGGCGATGCGGGAGTACGCGTACGCCTGCTCGGGGTCCTCGTCGATCAGCCGGGCGACCATGACCAGGTTGCGCGAGACCTCCTCGGCCAGCCCCTTGGGCAGGCTCAGGAGCTCCTGGCGCACATCGGCGTCGATCTCGTGGCCGGTGACGTCCTCGTCGATCGGAAGCCGCTTGACCGGGTCGCGGTCGGAGCGGAAGTCGCGGTCACCGCGGTCGTCACGGCGGAAGCCGCCACGGTCGCCACCGCGGTCATCACGGCCACCACGGTACCCACCACGGTCGCCCCGGTCGTCGCGGCGGAAACCGCCGCGGTCGCCACCGCGGTCGTCACGGCGCGGGTACGAGGGGCGGTCGCCGCCACGGTCGTCACGACCGCCACGGAAGCCGCCCCGGTCGTCGTCACGACGGGGGTACGACGGACGGTCCCCACCACGGTCATCGCGACGCGGGAAGGAGGGGCGGTCGCCGCCACGGTCGTCACGACCGCCACGGAACCCGCCGCGCTCGTCGTCACGACGCGGGTAGGACGGACGCCC